>NZ_CP006877.1:2767500-3067500 GCF_000816845.1 Rhizobium gallicum bv. gallicum R602sp
CGACAGACTGCTTATTCAATAAGAGAGATAGACCTTGCGATCACCCGTAGCGTCCGGCAGCCGCCGCTTTCAGCTCATTCTGCTCAAGCCGTCGCACTATGACGACGACGGCTACGTGATCCGCTGGTGGCGCGCCATGATCCCTTCGAACTCGCTGGCGGCTCTCTTTGGCATTGCGGCAGACTGCGCGGAGCGTGAAGTGCTCGGCCCGGGCGTCGGCATCGACATCAAGGTGATCGACGAAACCAATACACGCGTGCATATTCCGGAACTGCTCGCGCTGCTGAGGCAGCACGGTAATTTCGGCATGGTCGCGCTGGTCGGCGTTCAGTCGAACCAGTATCCACGGGCGCTCGACATTGCCCGGCCGTTTCGCGCGGCGGGCATTCCAGTCTCGATGGGCGGCTTTCACGTTTCCGGTTGTCTTTCGATGCTCGACGGAAAGGCGGTCGAACTCGACGCCTGCCGGGAGATGGGCATTTCGATGTTCGCCGGCGAGGCCGAAGGCAGGCTCGACAAGGTCTTGCAGGACGCGGCCTATGGCGAGCTCGAGCCGGTCTACAATTTCATGAACGACCTTCCGGGCATCGGCGGCACGCCTGTGCCGTTCCTGCCCAAAAAAAATGTCGAACACACGCTCGGGCTGAGCAGCAGCTTCGATGCCGGCCGCGGCTGCCCCTACCAGTGCTCATTCTGCACGATCATCAATGTGCAGGGCCGCAAATCCCGTTTCCGCTCCACCGACGATATCGAAAAGCTGGTGCGGATGAACTGGGCGCAGGGCATCCACAAATTTTTCATCACCGACGACAACTTCGCCCGCAACAAGGACTGGGAAGCGATCTTCGACCGGCTGATTGAACTGAAGGAAAGGCATGGCATCCCGCTCGGCCTAATGATCCAGGTCGATACGCTCTGTCACAAGATCCCGCACTTCATCGAAAAGGCAAAACGCGCCGGCGTCACGCGGGTCTTCATCGGCCTGGAGAACGTCAATCCGGACAATTTGACGGCCGCCAAGAAGAACCAGAACAAGATCACCGAATACCGGAAGATGCTGCTCGCCTGGAAAGCGCAGGGAATCATGACGCTCGCAGGTTACATCCTCGGCTTTCCTTCCGACACGCCGGAAACCATTCGCCGCGACATCAAGATCATTCAGCACGAGCTGCCGCTCGATGTCATCGAGTTCTTCGTGCTCACGCCGCTGCCGGGCTCGGAGGATCACCAGACGCTCTGGCGCAAGGGCATCCCGATGGATGCCGACCTCAATACCTATGACGTCGAACATGTCTGCACTGCGCACGAGAAGATGAGCCGGCAGGAATGGGAGAACATCTATCACGAGGCCTGGTCGCTTTATTATTCGCCGGAGCATGTGAAGACCTTGCTGCGCCGGGCCGTTGCAAGCGGCTTGCCACTTGCAAGCCTTGTCAAGGTGCTGGTGTCCTTTGCAACCACGGTGCCGCTCGAAAAAGTGCATCCCCTTCAAAGCGGTCTGCTGCGGCTGAAGCACCCCTCGGAACGGCGGCCCGGATTGCCGCAGCAGCATCCCCTCGTCTTCTGGCCGCAATTCGTGTGGGAAACCGTTGCCAAGCACGTCGCGTTGGCAGGCACCATCCTGCGCATGAGCGCAACTGCGTTCCTCATCAAGAGAAATCCGGCATCAAAAAACTACATGGACCAGGCGCTGACGCCGGTTGATGACAGCGAGGAAGAGAAGCTCGATCTGTTCACCAAGACAGCCGGCGGTACCGCGGCCGTCACGCATGTACGCAAAATCGCGCAGTTGACCCATGCCAACCATTAGGCTTGATCAAGCCTCAGCCATGCGGGCGCTTTTCCGGTTCGTCAGATAGACGCCGGTGACGACCACGATCGTTCCGATGATCAGCGGCACGGTCAGCGGTTCGCCGAAAGCGATGAAGGCCTCGATCGCGACCGTTGGCGGCATCAGGTAGATCAGCGATGCGGCGCGCGAGACCTGGCCGCGGCGGATCAGGTAAAGAAGCAGCCCGATCCCGCCCATCGACAGGCCGAAGACCGACCAGATCAGGGCGCCGAAAGCCTCTGGCGTTGCATCGAAATGCAGGCGCTCGAAGGCGAGCGCGAGCGGCAGGGTGACGATAAGCGCCCCGACATATTGCATCGTCGCGATCGTCTTGAGATCACCCGTCTGCAAGTGTTTCTTCTGGTAGATCGTGCCGTATGTGACGGAGATCATGGCGATTAGGTTGATCGCGAGCGGCACCGCGGCGTGAACGAGGCTCGCGGAGGCTGGATCGAAAAGTTTCGGGGAAACGGCGATCGCTATGCCGAAGAAGCCGAGGAGAAGTCCGAACTTCTGGGTGGGCTGCAGGTGTTCGCCGATCAGGAAGGGCGCCACCATCGCCGTCAGCAGCGGCTGCAGCGCGGCGATGATCCCGGAAATGCCAGCTGCAACGCCATTGGCAATGGCCCACCACAGGCCGGCAAGATAGAATCCGTGCAGAAAGAAACCGGAATAGATCGCGCGCAGAACCGTCGCGCGATCCGGCCATTTCGCCTTCAGCACCCAGCAGAGAGCGAAAAACGCCAGCGCCGAAAGCGCATAACGGATACCGAGGAAGGTGAAGGGCTCCGAATGGCGTGCCGCATATTTCGCGACGACCCAGCCGGTGGACCAAAGCAGGACAAAAATGGCGGGAGCGAAACGATCAAGGGTCATGGAGGGCCTGGGGGCAATGCGGTATCGCGCGCTGATAGTCCCCAAGCGCCCTCGCGTCAAAGGCGAAGCATTGATACTTATTTCAAGTTTCGCTGATGATTGGCGCAAATGCGGAAATGACCGGGCGTTTGCCCGGCCATCTCATGCTCGGCTTGCGGCCGGGAGTTGCCGTCAGCCGATCTTGATGAGCTTGCCTTCCTTGACGGACTGTACCGCCGCATCGGCGAGCGCCAGCGCGGCAAGGCCGTCGGCGCCGGAGGGCGAAATCGTTGCGTCCTTCTCGACCGCGGCGATGAAGCTTGCGATCTCGTTGGCGTAGGCTTCCGTGTAACGGGTCATGAAGAAGTCGTGCAGCGGCGGGCGCGTATAGCCGTCACTGTTGGCGACTTCGATCGAGACCGGACGCTGATTCTCGGCCGCTACCATGCCCTCCGACCCGTGCACTTCGATGCGCTGGTCGTAGCCGTAGGTGGCGCGGCGGGAGTTGGAGATGATCGCCTGCTTGCCGGACTTCGTCTGCAGGATGACCGAAACGCTGTCATAGTCGCCCGCCTCGCCGATTGCCTTGTCGACAAGGACAGCGGCCGTTGCGGTTATCGAGACCGGCTCCTCGCCAAGCAGGAACCGGGCCATGTCGAAGTCGTGGATCGTCATGTCGCGGAAGATGCCGCCGGAGCGCTTGATGTAGTCGACCGGCGGGGCCCCGGGATCACGCGAGGTGATTGTCACCATCTCGACCTCGCCGATGCGGCCGTCGTCGATGGCCTTGCGCACGGCCATGAAATGCGGGTCGAAGCGGCGATTGAAACCGACCATCAGCTTCGCCTTAGTCTCATCGACGATCTTGATGCAGGCCTTGACACGGGCAACGTCGAGATCGATCGGCTTTTCGCAGAAGATCGCCTTGCCGGCCCGCGCGAAGCGCTCGATGAGATCCGCGTGCGTGTCGGTCGGCGTGCAGATGACGACGGCGTCGACATCCTTGGCGGCCTCGATCGCCTCGATCGTGCGGAGCTCGCAGCCATAAGCGGAAGCGATCGCTTCAGCCGCCTGTGGAAGCGCGTCGGCGACGGCGACGAGTTTCGCATTCGCGTTGCCGCTCACGGCTTTCGCGTGAACCTTCCCGATGCGGCCGGCGCCGAGAAGACCAAATCTGACTGTCATGAGAACCTCCCTCGAACTCGGAACAAATAAACCGAATTGTAGCAATTGTGGAATTTTCATTCCATTTTCTATTCGAGCCGTCAAGCCCGTTGCCCTTTCACATTCTCGAAATCCATCCTAAAGACAAGTGATCGAAATATGACCGGGGGACACATGCAGCTGATCGATCCAAACCATCCGGCCTACCGCCGCGTCTGGGTGCGGGCGCTGATCGTGGGCCTGTGCCTGGGCTGGGCGGCGCTGGAGTTCATTACCGGCGACCCGTTCTGGGGCGTGCTGTCGGCCGGCGCCGGCGTCTATGCTTTCTACATGCTCTTCTGGACTTTCAAGCCACAGACACCCGCCGAACCCGCCGAGGCTCCCAAACCGGAAGAGACGGACCCCGAATAATCAGCGGCCGCGATGCCGCACAGCTTCATCGATCAGCAGGTTCGCGAGCATCATGCGCTTCGTTGCATTCTCCCGGAATGCAGGCGCGACGCGATCGGGATGGTTCGACTTGGCAAAGGCACGGCGCTTTTCGTTCAGCGTCTGCAGCGTATCGGCGGCTGTGATGGAGAGCTCCGCAGCGATTTCGGCAGGCGCTGTGCGCGCAAGATGTTCCGGCATGACGGGTTCCGGCTCAGGCTCCGCACGGGGCTGCGGCTGGATGTCCTCCTCTGCCGCGGCAACAGGCATCTCCAGTTCCAGATTATCGAGATAGGCTTGGCCCACCCGTTGCGAGGCCGCTGATACGCCCTCCATCACGTCGAAGGCGAGACCGGTTGTGAAGCCATGGACGCGATGCGCAGCGGACGCCTCGGCCTCGTCTTCGCTCTCTTCTTCTGCTTTCAGCCGTTCCAGAACGGATTGAAAAACCGATTGCCCGAACAACATGCCCCTTCCCTTCCAAGTGGCGCATTGAACACCTCCAGCATGGCGCCGGGCTTGCGCTCAGCATCCCTGCTTCCGACTTTCCTCGAGGATAAGGTCGTAGAGAAGCCGCGCACTCGGAGGCAGGGCGCGCTCGCGTGCGGTGATGAGGCTGTAGGGCTTTACGTCGAGCTTGAAATCGGTCGGCAGCACGCGCACGTCGGATGCCTTCGCATCCTGGCCGGCGAGGAACTGGGCAACATCCAGCGCCACGGGTGCGATCGCGTCCGTCTCGCAGATGATCGCGCAGGTGAGCAGCAAGGAAGATGTATTGACGATATTTTCCGGCAATGGCACGCCCGCCGCCAGAAAGATATCCTCCAGCGTCCGCCGCAGCAGTGTGCCCGGCGGCTGGAAGACCCACCCGTAACCATGGAGATCGGCGAGGCTGCTTGCATTCTTCGTGAGGAGCGGATGGTCCCTGCGCACGATCAAACAGGCTTTTTCGATGCCGATCTCGCGCACTTCGAAGAGTCGCGGATTAACGTCGTCGGGAATGCGGCCGATGATGAAATCGTGCCTGGCGGCGAGCAATTCCCGCGCGAGGACGTTACTGGTCTCCACCTCTATGTTGATCTCGATGCCCGGAAACGCCTTGCGAACCTTGTCGATGGCCGGAACAACCAGGCTCATGGCCGGTGCTGTGACCGCGCCGATGAAGACGGAACCACCCTTGCCGCTCTTCAATTCGCTGATCTCGCGGCTGGCCTCGCGCAATTCCAGCAGAATTTTTCGTGCACGCTTGGCGAGTGCTTGTCCGAACGTCGTCAGCACGACACCGCGGGCGATTCGTTCGTAAAGCGGCGTCTTAACGATCGATTCCATTTCAGCGAGCATTCTGGAGGCGGCAGGCTGGGAGATGTTCAGCATCTCCGCCGCCGCGGAAATCTGTCCGCTATCTTCGATTGCGACGATCATGCGCAGGTGATTGAGCTTCAAGCCCGCACGCAGAAAGGCATCATCGCCAATATTATCGCTGTGAATATCGATCCGATCCTCGGAAATCGACCCGGAAACAATCGCCATGGTTGCGGCCTCCCATCCGCCTTCCATCAAAAGTAATACTTTTTAACGATATACCAAATTTGTTATGCACTTTACCACTTATTCTATTTGACAGTTATAAGATTCCATACGAGTTTGCGGCCGTGTGCTGGTTGGCACTCAACACGTGTGAGATCGTGGAGGAGACCTACTTCGTTTCTCACCATCTGAAGTAACTATCCAATCTACGGAACCTGCCACAGTTTCGTGGCGGGCGAATATTCGTCCGCCGTCTATTAACAAGGGAGAGAGAAATGAAATCCATTATCTCATTGATGGCTGCGGCCGCCTTCGGCGTCGCTTCATTCGTTATGCCGGCACTGGCGCAGGACAAGGGGACCGTCGGCATCGCAATGCCCACGAAGTCTTCCGCTCGCTGGATCGACGACGGCAACAACATCGTCAAGCAGCTTGAGGCAGCCGGCTACGGCACCGACCTGCAGTATGCAGACGACGACATTCCGAACCAGCTGTCTCAGATCGAGAACATGGTCACCAAGGGCGTTAAGGTTCTCGTCATCGCCGCCATCGACGGTACGACGCTTTCCGACGTTCTCCAGAAGGCTCATGACGCCGGCATCAAGGTCATCGCCTACGACCGCCTGATCCGCGACTCGGCCAACGTTGACTACTATGCAACGTTCGACAACTTCCAGGTTGGCGTTCTGCAGGCAACCTCCATCGTTGACGCCCTCGGCCTCAAGGATGGCAAGGGTCCGTTCAACATCGAACTGTTCGGCGGTTCGCCGGACGACAACAACGCCTTCTTCTTCTACGACGGCGCAATGTCTGTCCTGCAGCCCTACATCGACAGCGGCAAGCTCGTCGTGAAGTCCGGCCAGACCGGCATGGACAAGGTCGGCACGCTTCGTTGGGACGCGGCAACGGCCCAGGCCCGCATGGACAACCTGCTTTCGGCTAACTACACCGACGCCAAGGTCGACGCCGTCCTGTCTCCGTACGACGGTCTCTCCATCGGCATCATCTCGTCGCTGAAGGGCGTCGGCTACGGCACCCCGGATCAGCCGCTCCCGGTCGTTTCCGGCCAGGACGCTGAAATTCCGTCCGTCAAGTCGATCATTGCTGGCGAACAGCACTCGACAGTCTTCAAGGACACGCGCGAACTCGCCAAGGTCACCGTTGCAATGGTTGACGCTGTCATGTCCGGCAAGGAGCCGGAAGTCAACGACACGAAGACCTACGACAACGGCGTCAAGGTTGTTCCGTCCTACCTGTTGAAGCCGGTAGCGGTCGACAAGACCAACTACGAGAAGGTTCTCGTCGAAGGCGGTTACTACACGGCTGACCAGCTGAAGTAACTGTACCAAGTTGGCCGGAATCCGCTGGTTGCGGGTTCCGGTCTTCACTTTTATGATCGTCGCGCCGTATTTCCGGCTGCTGACGTTGGATTTTGACTATGGACAATACAATCCTCGAAATGCGGAACATCACCAAGACGTTCCCGGGCGTAAAAGCGCTTGAGAACGTGAACCTCAAGGTTCGTCAGGGTGAAATTCACGCATTGGTGGGCGAGAACGGGGCCGGAAAATCGACCCTCATGAAAGTTCTCTCCGGCGTTTACCCGGCCGGCACGTACGATGGCGAGATCGTCTACGAAGGCGAAGTCCGCAACTTCAAGGTCCTGAAGGATTCGGAAGAAATCGGCATCGTCATCATCCATCAGGAGCTGGCGCTCGTGCCGCTTCTGTCGATCGGCGAGAATATCTTCCTCGGCAACGAGAATGCCAAGAGCGGCATCATCAGCTGGCAGGAAACGTTCAACCGCACGCGGCAGCTGCTCGCAAAAGTCGGCCTGCGCGAATCTCCGGACACGCTTGTCACCGACATCGGCGTCGGCAAGCAGCAACTCGTCGAGATTGCCAAGGCGCTGTCTAAGAGCGTGAAGCTCCTGATTCTCGACGAACCGACGGCATCGCTCAACGAAAGCGACTCAGATGCGCTGCTGAACCTGCTGATCGAGTTCCGCAACCAGGGCCTCACCTCGATCATCATCACCCACAAGCTGAATGAAGTGCGCAAAGTTGCCGACCAGATCACGGTTCTGCGCGACGGCATGACGGTCAAGACGATGGACTGTCACACCGAAGAAATCAGCGAAGATATCATCATCAAGAACATGGTGGGCCGCGAGCTTGCCGATCGTTATCCGCCGCGCTCCGTGCCGATCGGCGAAACGATCCTCGAAGTCAAGAACTGGAACGCCTATCACCAGCATCACCGCGACCGGCAGGTGCTGCACAATGTCAACATCAGCGTCCGCAAGGGCGAAGTCGTCGGCATCGCCGGCCTGATGGGTGCCGGCCGCACTGAATTCGCCATGAGCGTCTTCGGAAAGTCCTATGGCCACAAGGTCAGCGGCGAAGTGCTGATGCATGGCAAGCAGGTCGATGTCAGCACCGTCCGCAAGGCGATCGACGCCGGTCTCGCCTATGTGACCGAGGACCGCAAGCATCTCGGCCTCGTGCTCGGCGAGAACATCGTTCACAACACCACGCTCGCCAATCTAGCCGGGGTCTCGAACGCGACGGTCATCGACAGCATCAGGGAATCCAAGGTCGCATCGGACTACCGCTCGAAGCTGCGCATCCGCAGTTCCAGCATCTTCCAGGAAGCGATCAATCTATCGGGCGGCAACCAGCAGAAGGTCGTGCTGTCCAAGTGGCTGTTCTCCGATCCCGATGTCTTGATCCTCGACGAACCCACCCGCGGTATCGATGTCGGTGCAAAATACGAAATCTATACTATCATCAACCAGCTCGCCGCCGACGGCAAAGGCGTTCTGATGATCTCATCGGAAATGCCGGAACTGCTTGGCACGTGCGACCGCATCTATGTCATGAATGAAGGACGTATCGTTGCGGAACTGCCAAAGGGAGAGGCGAGCCAAGAAACCATCATGCGCGCTATCATGCGCTCAGGGGAGAAGAAACAATGACTCCGGTCAACCCTCCAGCCGCCGAGGAAAGCAACGTAGTTTCCGTTGCCGACTATATCCGTGGCAATATCCGTGAATACGGCATGCTCATTGCGCTCGTCGCGATCATGGTTTTCTTTCAGTTCTACACCGGCGGCATTCTCTTCAAGCCGGTCAACCTGACGAACCTTGTTCTGCAGAACTCGTTCATCGTCATCATGGCGCTCGGGATGCTGCTCGTCATTGTGGCCGGCCATATCGACCTGTCCGTCGGCTCGATTGTCGCCTTCGTCGGCGCCCTCGCCGCCATGATGATGGTCACGTGGCAGATGAATTTCGTGGTGGCGGGCATTCTCTGCCTGATCATCGGCGGCATCATCGGTGCCGCCCAAGGCTACTGGATCGCCTATCACCGCATCCCGTCCTTCATTGTGACGCTTGCCGGCATGCTGGTCTTCCGCGGCCTGACGCTCTTCGTACTCGGGGGCAAAAACATCGGCCCGTTCCCGAAGGATTTCCAGATCATCAGCACCGGCTTCCTGCCGGGCAGCATGATCGACATCGCCGGAACGCCGGTGCAGTCCACGTCGCTGATCCTGACACTCATCATTCCGGTCGTGCTATTTTACCTTGCCTGGCGCCGCCGCAAGGTGAATGAGAGCCACGGCATCGATGTCGAGCCGATGGGCTTCTTTATCGCCCAGAACGCCGTCGTTTCCCTGGCGATCCTCTTTCTCGGCTATCAGCTTTCGACTTACAGGGGCCTGCCGAACGTTCTCGTCGTCATGCTCGTGCTGATCGCAGCCTATGCATTTGTCACGCGCCGCACGACGATCGGCCGCCGCATCTATGCGATGGGCGGCAACGAAAAAGCCACCAAGCTCTCCGGTATCAACACGGAGCGCCTGAGCTTCTACACCTTCGTCAACATGGGCGTTCTTGCCGGTCTCGCAGGCATGATCGTGGCGGCTCGGCTGAACTCGGCAACGCCGAAGGCAGGCGTGGGCTTCGAGCTCGACGTCATCGCGGCGTGCTTCATCGGCGGCGCCTCGGCCTCCGGTGGTGTCGGCAAGATCACCGGTGCCGTCATCGGCGCGTTCATCATGGGCGTCATGAACAACGGCATGTCGATCGTCGGCCTCGGTATCGACTTCCAGCAGATGGTGAAGGGCCTCGTGCTTTTGGCCGCCGTCTTCTTCGACGTTTATAACAAGAATAAGGGCTAAGCGCTCCGGCGCCAGTCCTGGCATTTGCAGTCATGAGTAAGACCAGTTCCGGGTCCCTCGGGAGCCGGAGAGGCGGAGCTTGTCCGCACCCAGCTAAAGAGGATGAAAGCCGTGCTTATTTCGCAGATCAAGGGTTCGAACGGAGAGATCATCGTCGCCGTGCGTGAGCCGGGCGGTGCAGCGAAAGCCGTGAAGAATGCAGGCAGCGTATACGCGCTGGCAATGGAAGCTGCAGACGCCGGCAAGTCGCTCGTTTCCATCATCGAGGCGCATGGCTATGGCGATGCCGTCGATCTGGAAAAGGCCTATGCCGAAGGCAAATTCCTCCCGCCGATCACGCATCCGGATGCTGCCCACCTGCACCTGACGGGTACGGGCCTCACCCACCTTGGCTCAGCGGCGACCCGTGATTCCATGCACAAGAAGACCACCGAGGCCGCGGAAGAAACGCTCACGGACTCGATGAAGATGTTCAAGATGGGCATCGAGAACGGCAAGCCGAAGGCTGGAGAAAAGGGCGTCCAGCCCGAATGGTTCTATAAGGGCAACGGCTATGGCGCTGCAGCGCCCGGCGCTCCCCTCGTCTCCCCTTCCTTCGCGCTTGACGGCGGCGAAGAGCCCGAAATGGCCGGCATCTACGTGATTGCCAAGGACGGTACCCCGTTCCGCATCGGCTTTGCGCTCTCCAACGAATTTTCCGACCACGTCACCGAGCGGATCAACTATCTCTATCTCGCCCACTCCAAGCTGCGTCCCGCAAGCTTCGGTCCGGAAATCCGCATCGGCGTTGCCCCGGAAGATATTCGCGGTACCTCGCGCATAAAGCGCGGCGACAAGGTGATCTTCGAAAAGCCGTTCCTCTCCGGCGAGGCGAACATGTCGCACACCTTCGCGAATCTCGAATATCACCACTTCAAGTATGGCCTCTTCCGCGTCCCGGGTGACGTTCACGTCCACATGTTCGGCACGGCGACGCTCTCCTTCGCAGATGGCGTCAAGACGGAAGAAGGCGATGTTTTCGAAATCGAGGTTGCCGAATTCGGCCTGCCGTTGCGCAATCCGCTGAAGGTTGCCGCCGAGGAAAATATCGCTGTGAAGCAGCTTTGAATTTTGCGCTGGGCTGGCCGCGATCTGCGGCCGGACCACTCTGTAAAGGTAAAGGAGGCTCGTTCAGCCCATGACCATTTATCAAAACCTGATCGCCGGCGAATGGACCGGCGCCGACGCCGTCGAAAACATCAACCCATCCGATACGAAGGAGGTCGTTGGCCTTTATGCCAGCGGCTCGGCCGCCGACACCCGGAACGCGATCGCCGCCGCCAAGGCCGCCTTCCCCGCCTGGTCGCATTCCGGCATCTGGGAGCGCCACGTCATCCTGAAGAAGGCCGGCGACGAGATCATGGCGCGCAAGGACGAACTCGGCGCGCTACTTGCCCGCGAAGAAGGCAAGACCCTGCCGGAAGCCATCGGCGAGACGATCCGCGCCTCACAGATCTTCGAATTCTTCGCAGGCGAAGCGCTGCGCCTGGCCGGCGAAGTTGTGCCCTCCGTGCGTCCGAACATCGGCGTCGAGATCACCCGCGAGCCGCTCGGCGTCATCG
This sequence comes from Rhizobium gallicum bv. gallicum R602sp, assembly GCF_000816845.1. NCBI lineage: Bacteria > Pseudomonadati > Pseudomonadota > Alphaproteobacteria > Hyphomicrobiales > Rhizobiaceae > Rhizobium > Rhizobium gallicum. The sequence continues at coordinate 2,779,090 of NZ_CP006877.1, forward strand.
GCATCATCACGCCCTGGAACTTCCCGATCGCGATCCCCGCCTGGAAGATCGCCCCGGCGCTCTGCTACGGCAACACCATCGTCTTCAAGCCGGCCGAACTCGTGCCCGGCTGCTCCTGGGCGATCGTCGACATCCTCAACCGTGCAGGCCTGCCGAAGGGCGTTTTGAACCTCGTCATGGGCAAGGGCTCGATCGTCGGCCAGACGATGCTCGACAGCCCCGACCTTGCCGGCATCACCTTCACCGGCTCCGTCGGCACCGGCAAGCGCGTCGCGGTTTCCTCGATCGAGCATAATCGCAAGATTCAGCTCGAAATGGGCGGCAAGAACCCGATGGTCATCCTCGATGACGCCGATCTTTCCGTCGCCGTCGAAGCGGCGGCCAACTCGGCCTTCTTTTCGACCGGCCAGCGCTGCACGGCATCGTCTCGCCTGATCGTGACGGAAGGCATCCACGACAGGTTCGTGGCGGCCATGACCGAGAAGCTGAAGACACTGAACGTCGATCACGCGCTGAAGACCGGCACGCATATCGGCCCGGTCGTCGACGAGAGACAGCTTAAGACCGACACCGACTACATCGAGATCGGCAAAAATGAAGGCGCAAAGCTTGCCTTCGGCGGCGAGCTGATCGCGCGTGACACACCCGGCTTCTACCTGCAGCCGACGCTGTTCACCGAAGCGACCAACCAGATGCGCATTTCCCGCGAGGAAATCTTCGGACCGGTAGCATCGGTCATCCGCGTCAAGGATTACGAAGAGGCGCTGGCTGTCGCCAACGACACGCCGTTCGGCCTGTCGTCGGGCATCGCGACCACCAGCCTCAAGCACGCGACGCACTTCAAGCGCAACGCCGAAGCCGGCATGGTCATGGTCAACCTGCCCACCGCCGGCGTCGACTTCCATGTTCCCTTCGGCGGACGCAAGGGCTCGTCCTACGGCTCGCGCGAGCAGGGCAAATACGCCGCCGAATTCTTCACAACCGTCAAGACCGCATACACCCTGGCGTAACGACATCATCGGCTTCCGGGTGGCGCGAGGCGACCTGGAAGCCGTGAAGGACAGAGACTATGAAAAAGAAAGCTGAATGGCCGCGTAAGCTGCGGTCGCAGGAATGGTACGGCGGCACGAGCCGAGACGTGATCTATCACCGCGGCTGGCTGAAGAACCAAGGGTATCCACACGACCTGTTCGACGGACGGCCGGTTATCGGCATCCTCAACACCTGGTCGGATCTGACGCCGTGCAACGGTCATTTGCGAGAGCTCGCCGAGAAGGTGAAGGCGGGCGTATGGGAGGCAGGCGGCTTCCCGGTCGAGGTGCCGGTGTTCTCGGCATCCGAAAACACCTTTCGGCCGACCGCGATGATGTATCGCAACCTTGCCGCGCTCGCGGTGGAGGAGGCGATCCGCGGCCAACCGATCGATGGCTGTGTGCTGATGGTCGGCTGCGACAAGACCACGCCGTCGCTTCTCATGGGGGCAGCTTCCTGCGACTTGCCCTCGATCGTCGTCACGGGTGGGCCGATGCTGAACGGCTATTTCCGCGGTGAACGCGTCGGCTCAGGTACGCATCTGTGGAAGTTTTCCGAAATGGTGAAGGCTGGCGAGATGACACAGGCCGAGTTCCTCGAGGCTGAGGCCTCGATGAGCCGTTCGTCGGGCACCTGCAACACCATGGGCACCGCCTCCACCATGGCTTCCATGGCCGAGGCGCTCGGCATGGCGCTTTCGGGCAACGCCGCGATCCCGGCGGTCGATTCCCGCCGCAAGGTCATGGCGCAGCTCACCGGCCGGCGTATCGTACAGATGGTTAAGGACGATCTGAAGCCCTCTGACATCATGACGAAAGAGGCCTTCGAGAACGCCATCCGCACCAATGCGGCTATCGGTGGATCGACCAACGCCGTCATCCACCTGCTCGCCATGGCCGGCCGGGTGGGCGTCGATCTTTCGCTGGACGATTGGGATCGCTGCGGCCGCGAGGTCCCGACCATCGTCAACCTGATGCCGTCGGGCAAGTACCTTATGGAGGAGTTCTTCTATGCCGGCGGCCTGCCGGTGGTGCTGAAGCGCCTCGGCGAGGCGGACCTCCTGCACAAGGACGCGCTGACGGTATCTGGCGAAACCATGTGGGATGAGGTCAAGGACGTCGTCAACTGGAACGAGGATGTGATCCTGCCTGCCGAAAAGGCGCTGACGTCTTCGGGCGGCATCGTCGTGCTGCGCGGCAATCTGGCGCCGAAGGGCGCGGTGCTGAAGCCTTCGGCCGCCTCCCCGCACCTGATGGTGCACCGTGGCAGGGCGGTCGTGTTCGAGGACATCGACGATTACAAGGCCAAGATCAACGACGACAGCCTCGATATCGACGAAACCTGCGTCATGGTCATGAAAAACTGTGGACCAAGGGGCTATCCGGGCATGGCCGAGGTCGGCAACATGGGCCTGCCGCCCAAGGTGCTCAAGAAAGGCATCACCGACATGGTGCGCATCTCCGACGCCCGCATGTCTGGAACGGCCTACGGCACCGTCGTGCTGCACACCTCCCCGGAAGCTGCGGTCGGCGGGCCGCTCGCAGTGGTGAAAAACGGCGACATGATCGAGATGGACGTGCCGAACCGTCGTCTGCATCTCGACATTTCTGAGGAGGAGCTGGCCCTGCGGCTCGCCGAATGGCAGCCGAACCATGATCTGCCGACGTCCGGCTATGCCTGGCTGCACCAGCAGCATGTCGAAGGGGCCGATACCGGCGCCGACCTCGACTTCCTCAAGGGATGTCGCGGAAACGCGGTCGGCAAGGACAGCCACTAGCGGAGCGCATCGAGACAGAAAATCGATGAGGCGGAGGTGAAGCCCCGCCTTTTTCGTTGGTTGGTTGGAAAGGAAAGGCGCTTCAGCGCCGCGCCGCCTGGGTCAAGCCGCACGTGCCGATCGAGGGCGGCTATTTCCAGCTTACATCAAACGGTCATAGAGGCCGATAAGGGTGCCGACGTCGATTTCCTGGTCGGCTCGCGCGGCTCGAAGATCCCGATGGACCGCCAAGCCCCTGGGGCCAAACGGTCACCAGCGTCAAAAGGCGGTACGAAAGTTCCGCCTTTTTCTTGCCAACCGCCCTTCTTCCGGAACGTTCTCGCCTCGCCGCCGTTACCGCGGTAGGGAGGGAACCATGCCTGGAGTTCAAAAATCGATCGTGCTCAGCGCCTTCAACAAGGATGAGCGAGGTACGCTGTTACCGGCATTCGAGCCTCGGCAGATGAAGAGGGAAGAAACGGCCGTCTATATCGCCCAGACGCTCGTCAGGGATTATGATGGGGTCGTCGTCCGGTGCAGCGAGAAAAGCCATGCCATCGGCGGACAAGGCCCATCAGTGATCCTGTTCCGCTCAGGTCTGGTGCCGGAATTCGAGTAGCCACAGCTTTATCGCATCAAAGCTCCGGGGCGGGCGAGGCAGGATGACCGTTTATTCCGTCAAGCACATCACGCATTATTCCTATAAGCGGCCTGTTGCCTTTGGCCAGCACCGCGTGCTTTTCCGCCCCCGGGACAGCTTCGACCAGCGGCTTCTGGATGCAACGATGACGATCGATCCGGAACCGGCAGGAATCCGTTGGATACACGACGTCTTCGGGAATTGCATTGCGCTCGTGGATATAGACCGGCCGGCCGATCAGTTGCGGTTCGAGACCAATATTCGCCTCGACCACACGCCGCAGGTGCCGCTCGATCTCGAAATCGATCGAAAGGCGCTGACTTACCCTTTTTCCTATGACGACGAGGAATTGACGGACCTTTCCTGCACGATCACGCGCCACTACGAGGATCCGGGTGGTGCAGTCGCACACTGGGCGCATCAGTTCGTCGGAACAAGCTCGTCGGGCCAGACGGGCCACGTCCTGATGACGCTCTGCTATGCGATCCACGAGAGTTTCGTCTATGCCCGCCGCTCTGAACATGGAACACAGGCGCCGATCCAGACGCTGATGATGCGGCAGGGAACTTGCCGCGACTTTGCCCTGCTAATGATGGAAGCGGCTCGTTCGCTCGGCCTGGCCGCCCGTTTCGTCACCGGCTATATCTACGTGCCGGATCGCGACGGCTCGACGACGCTCGGCGGCGGCTCGACGCATGCCTGGTGCCAGGTTTATCTCCCGGGCGCCGGCTGGGTGGAATTCGATCCCACGAACGGCATCGTCGGCAACCACGATCTGATCCGCGTCGGCGTTGCGCGCGATCCTCGCCAGGCGGTTCCGCTCTGGGGCAGCTATGACGGAGCGGCGGACGATTTCGACGACCTGGTTGTGCAGGTCAACGTTACCACCCAACGGTAAAATATGGCGAAGGGGCCGCTTCCCTGTGGAACCGAAATGTTCTACTGGCGTTCCTTGATGGCCTGCGGGCTTGCTGGACGAAGGAGCTTCCATGAAGATTCGCGCTGGTTTCACGATCGGCTATGAATGTGTGCAGCCAACGCCAATGCTTCTCGTCCTCAATGTCCATCCCTCGCGGCGTCCCGACCTTCTGACGGATCAGGTGCTGTCGTTCAGTCAGCCGATCGCGGCGTGGAACTACACCGATGGTTTCGGGAATTCGTGCACACGCATTGTCGCCCCGCCGGGACTGACCACGATTTCGACCGTGTTCGAGATCTACGACAGCGGCCAGCCGGATGCGGTGCCGCTGGATGCGCAGCAACACGAGATCAAGGACCTGCCGGACGACGTGCTCGTTTTCCTTCTCGGCAGCCGTTATTGTGATACGGACCGGTTGAGCGATTTCGCCTGGGCGACGTTCTCGCAGACGAAACCCGGCTGGCCGCGGGTGCAGGCCATTGCCGATTTCGTACACGGCCATATCGAATTCGACTACCTGAAAGCCGATCTACTCCGTACCGCGCATGGTGGCTATTGCGACAAGACCGGCGTCTGCCGCGACTTTGCGCATCTTGCCGTAACGCTCTGCCGCTGCCTGAACATACCAGCGCGCTATTGCACAGGATATCTCGGCGATATCGGCGTGCCGCCCGATCCCGCGCCGATGGATTTCAGCGCCTGGTTCGAAGTCTATCTGGGCGGCCACTGGCATACGGTCGATGCCCGGCACAATGTTCCGCGCATCGGCCGCATACTGATGGGAACCGGCCGCGACGCGACGGACGTGGCCATCTCGACCGCTTTCGGCCCGGCTGTATTGAAGCAATTCGATGTCGTGACGGAAGAGGTGCCCGGCGATAACGGCGCCATCGCCTGAACATTTTCACGATCAGCGGAAATCCCGTGCGGTGAGCGTCAGATTGTTTCCGCGCCGATTTGCATAGGCTCTGGCGGCTGCTTCCTGGATCGTAGAGCGTGCGGCGTCAAAGGCATTGAGACAGGCAAGCTCCGAAGCGTTCGCCGCAGCGGATTGTCCAAGCGCTGCTGCTTCGACGAGAAACCTGATTTCAAACATGCCGTCGTAGCCGGTAAAGCGTACAGCCTTCCTCGTTTCGTCGAACGTCCGGCTTTTGTTGGGAAAGATAAGCGTCATTCGGTTAGTCCTCCAAATGAGCGCGGTCAGCCCGAAGAGCTGCAGCGATCAGATCGGATTCAAAAGTGTGAGCACGCAGTTGCTGATTGAAATCGACGAGCTGTTCTGTGGCCAGCGAGCTCGGTTCTCCCCGCAGTAAAACACCCGCAATATGGGCTTCCTGCGCTGCGATGTGCTTTCTGTCTTCCGCGACGCGCCGGCGGGAAAGCTCCAGATCTTTCGAAGAATAAGCCATAGCTTATTATAGCACGGCTTTGAGCCGAAATCTAAGTAACGCCAAAATGAAAATCTTCCGATCTTCCTTTCTGCGAATAGTTTTAAGCCATGCTGGCCATCAGCTCTGGCTTTGCATCTGGCCCTGATCTTCGACCTTGACCATGACCGAGAGCTTCTCGCCCGGCGTGCCGATGCGCATGCCGGAGACAGGGGCTGCGTCGCGGTAGCACAGGCCGGAAGCGACGCGGACGTAGCGGGCATCGGGGCAGATGTCGTTTGCCGGATCGAAGCCGACCCAGCCGAGGCCAGGAATGTGCGCCTCGCCCCAAGCGTGTGTCGCGGCCTGCTCCGCCTTCCCCTCCATCATCAGGTAGCCGGAGATATAGCGCGTCGGCACCTGCAATGCGCGAGCCGCGGAAACGAAGATGTGGGCGTGGTCCTGGCAAACGCCGCTCTTCTTCTCCATCGCCTGTTCGGCGGTCGTGTCCGTGTTGCTGGTCCCCGGCTTGTATTCGACCGCTTCGTGAATGGCCGCCATCAGCGCGTGCATCAGCGCGAGCTCATTGTCGCCTTTTACGGTCCGTATGAGTTCCCTGATGAGCCTGCCGGGCTTGGTACGCGGCGTGTCGCGCAGGAACAGCCACAGCGGGCAGAAGCCTGAATGCGGGCCGGTCACTCCATTGCGATCTTCGGTTTCGACTTCACCTTCGGCGACGATGCGCGTCACCTGCTGTTCGCCTTGCAGCGAGACGAGGTTCACATGGTTGCCGAACTGGTCGTCATACTCCACCTCTGGCTTGGCGCCTTCGACATGCAACGACCAGTTCAAGACCTTCTGACCGAAGGCTGAGGGCGGTGTCAGGCGCAGCCGCTGCAGCGAGAACTGCGACGGCTCGTCGTAGTGGTATTCGGTGACATGGCTAATCTTCAGTCTCATCTCATGCCCCGCTTATACGTAGAACCGATAGCCGTCGGAAATTTCCATGCCCAGCTGGTTGTTGCGATTGACGAAATCCTCAAGGAATTCGTGCAACCCCTGGTCCATGACGTCCTTGATCTGCCTCGTTTGCAATGATGTCCGGATGGCGTCGGCGGTATCGTGGGCCGGCAGCCGTTCACCGCCGTAACTGCTCGATATGTAGCCGAGGTTGCTGACGATCTTTTCGTAGCAATAGGCCAGCGACCGCGGCATCTGGCCATTCAAGATCAGGAAGTCGGCGATATTGGCCGCCTTGTACTCCTCATCATAGGCCCAGCTATAGGAACGGTGCGCTGAAACCGAACGCAGGATCGATTCCCACTGCACATTGTCGATCGAGGACCCCACCTGCGAAATGGATGGCAGCAGCACGTAGTACTTCACGTCGAGAATGCGGCTCGTATTGTCCGCCCGCTCGATGAAGGTGCCGATGCGCGCGAAGTTATAGAGCTCGTTTCTCAGCATCGAGCCGTGAAAAGCGCCGCGGATAAGGCCCGCCCGCCGCTTGATGACATCGATGATCTCGGGCATTTCGGCCGCCTTGGGGCGCTTGGAAAGCAGGGCCTTAAGCTCGATCCAGCACTCGTTGGTCGCCTCCCAGGTCTCGCGCGTCAGAGCCGTGCGAACCATGCGGGCGTTGTTGCGGCCGGAATCGATGCACGACATCACGCTCGACGGGTTCGAATGATCGCGCAGCAGATAGTCGACCGCATCGACCCTGGTGAGTTTGGCGTGCCCTTCGTCGTAGGCTTCGCGAACACCCGCACTCTGCAGCACGCCATCCCAGTCGTCGTCGCCTGTGCCGCTTCGGGTTAGCGACATGCGCAGGCCGGCATCGATAAGACGCGCGATATTCTCGGCGCGCTCGATGTAACGGAACATCCAGTAGAGTCCGTTTGCAGTTCTTCCGAGCATCAATCCTCCAATACCCAAGTGTCTTTGGTACCGCCGCCCTGGCTCGAATTGACGACCAGCGAGCCCTGCTTCAGCGCGACGCGGGTCAAGCCGCCCGGAATGATCTGCACCTTGTCGGAAACCAGCACATAGGGCCGCAGGTCCACATGGCGCGGTGCGATGCCCTTATTGACGAGGATCGGCACCGTCGAGAGCGACAGCGTCGGCTGGGCGATGTAATTATTCGGCCGGGCCTTCAGCTTTTCGGCAAAATCGGCCCGCTCCTTCTTCGAGGCCGTCGGGCCAACCAGCATGCCGTAGCCGCCGGAGCCGTGCACCTCTTTCACGACGAGTTCTTCGAGGTGTTCCAGCACATATTTGAGGCTGTCGGCTTCCGAGCAGCGCCAGGTCGGCACGTTTTCGAGAAGCGCCTTCCGGCCGGTATAGAACTCGACGATCTCCGGCATGTAGGAATAGATCGCCTTGTCGTCGCAGATGCCGGTGCCCGGCGCATTGGCGATGGTGATGTTGCCGGAGCGGTAGACATCCATGATGCCCGGAATGCCGAGGGCGGAATCGGCACGGAATGTCAGCGGATCGAGGAAGTCGTCATCGACGCGGCGATAAAGCACGTCGATCGCCTCATAACCGCGGGTCGTGCGCATCTTCACCTTGCCGTCGATGACGCGCAGATCCGCCCCCTCGACCAGTTCCACGCCCATCATGTCGGCGAGGAACGAATGCTCGTAATAGGCGGAGTTGTAGATGCCGGGCGTCAGCACGGCGACGCGCGGCTTGCCCTTGCACCCGGGAGGGGCGAGCGAGGCAAGCGATTGGCGCAGCAGATACGGGTAGTCCTCGACGCGCTGGACCTTGTTCTGGTGGAAGAGTTCCGGAAACATCTGCATCATGGTTTCCCGGTTTTCCAGCATATAGCTGACGCCGGACGGCGTGCGGGCATTGTCTTCCAGCACGTAGAACTGATCCTCGCCGGTGCGCACGATGTCGGTGCCGACGATATGCGTATAGACGCCGCCGGGCGGACGGAAGCCGATCATCTCGGAAAGAAACGTATCGTTCTTCTCGATCAGCTCGCGCGGAATGCGGCCGGCGCGGATGATCTCCTGCTTGTGGTAGATGTCGTCCAGGAAGGCATTCAGCGCAATCACGCGCTGCTCGATGCCCTGAGCGAGCTTCCGCCATTCGCGCCCGGAAATAATGCGCGGGATGATGTCGAAGGGAATGAGCTTCTCGGAGGAATCCGCATGTCCGTAAACTGCGAAGGTAATGCCGGTTTTGCGGAAGATGTTTTCCGCGTCGCGAGATTTGGCAATCAGATGCGCCCTGTCCTGGGCATTGTACCACTCGAAATATTTCTCATATGGCTGACGGGGATTTTCATCCCCGGTGATCATTTCATCAAATGCCAAAGGTGTGGCTCCCCTTCTTTTTGTTCATTTGAATACAATGCAAAAGGCAATGCAAGAACCATGCACAGTTCGAAGAGAAGATTCCTAAAATCCCCTTGGCGCCAAAAACAGCCGAAAAACCGGGCATTTAGGCGGTTGCATCGCAAGGGCCCGGACGGCCGGCCGAGCGAGCACGACCAAAAAGTGGGCATGTGATTATTTTCCGCCCGCCCCGTCGAGGCAAATCGCGCCAGTGGACTTTGCGTGGAGTGCACCCGCAATGGCCGATCGCTCAGCCGTGCCCCGGTCCGCCTGTATTGACGATATCTTCGTCGATCACGCCAAGCGCCCGGTTCAGATGTCCTTCGAAGACAAGGTTCTGCTCGTCTGCGACCACTCGCAATTCCGGCATGCCTTCCATGCGCACGATATGCGATTGCCCAAGGCCCTCCTCAATCCCCTGGCGCAGCAGATCGTAGTAGCGCGTGCCCGGCCCGGTGATTGCGACCGGCATGCGCTCCGTCAGGCTCAGCACGCGCGACAGCCCGTTGCCGAGCGCAAGGCCCGCCTGGCGGAAGGCGAAGGCCGACATGCGATGCCCCTGGCGAGCCTGCGCGGCGATCTTGTCGAGTTCGGCGACCGGCACGAATTTTGCCGGGATCGTATCGAGCGGCACTTCGAAGGCCGTTCGAAGGATCGCATAGAACCCGGCATGCGCCTCAATGCATCCCTTGGTGCCGCAACGACAGAGACCGCCATTGGCCATGTGCAGCATATGGCCGAAATTCGGCGCCGATATCTCCTGGCCGCCATGCGGCGTGCGCCTGACAATGCCGAGCCCGATGCTGTGGCCGAGCGAGAGTGCGCCAAGCGAACGGAAATCCTCGCCCTTTACATTCTCCTCGCGTGCGCCGAGCGCGGCGGCGACGAGCAGTGTTTCATTGTCAAGGATAATCTTCGCCTGCCATTCCGGACGCAGCGCCGATTCAAAATCGATCTGTTCGCTGCCGAAGATCGGCGACCAGACGAGTACGGGCTCGAGCGAATTCACTAGCCCTTTGCTGCTGATTGAGATCAGCAAGACTTTATTGCGGCCGATCCGGGAACGCTCCAGAATACGTGACAGACCCGCCTTGACCGCAGCCGCAAAGCGCGCCGCCCCGGCAGGGTCATGCGAACGTTCCTCGCTGAAGCGATCGATCAGCTTGCCGGCGTAATCCACCAGGGAATATTGCACGGCGTCCGACGAGATGATGACCACGATCAGATACCCGCAATCCCGCCGCTGCCGGAAAAGCACGCGTGGCCGTCCTCTTCCGCTTGCCGCCTGGTGCTCCGATTTCTCGATGATCTGCGCCTTTTCGAGATCAGCGGTAATCGCAGAAACCGTCGCAGAGGACAGGCGGGTATAGTCGGAAATCTCGGTATGCGCGGCCGCACCGTGGCGGCGGAGAGCGGAAAGCACCAGCACGCTATTCCTCTGCCGGACCAGCTCCGTGCTCGATTTGGTCAGCATGAATGCCGCCCTCTCCCCGTATTCCGCCCCGCTTTCACACCGAATCTCCAGCCGATTTTCGCAATGGAATTTAGCCGGTAGTGCGGTGTTGACAGTTGAAAAAATCTCTGACACTAAATTTCTCGACTGTCGAGAAAATAATTCATTGATTTCTGGACAGCGATCCGCGGCGGCCGGAGGAAACATTCGGGCTGGGTCGACCGCAATTCATTCGGGAGGACAATATGAAGTCTATTTTGAAGCTGATGGCCGGCACGGCCATCCTCATTTCCGTGCAAACGGCGGCCATGGCTGCCGATCTCGTCGTCGGCGTTTCCTGGTCGAACTTCCAGGAAGAGCGCTGGAAGACCGACGAAGCCGCCATCAAGAAGGCCCTCGAGGCCAAGGGCGCAAAATACATCTCAGCTGACGCCCAGTCGTCTGCGGCAAAGCAGCTGACGGACGTTGAATCGCTGATCTCGCAGGGCGCGAACGCCCTCATCGTGCTTGCGCAGGACTCCGACGCCATCGCCCCGGCCATCGAAAAGGCCGCCGCCGAAGGCATCCCGGTGGTCGGCTACGACCGCCTGATCGAAAATCCGGCAGCCTTCTACATCACCTTCGATAACAAGGAAGTTGGCCGCATGCAGGCAAAGGGCGTCTTTGACGCAAAGCCTGAAGGCAACTACGTCTTCATCAAGGGTTCCTCGTCCGACCCGAACGCAGACTTCCTGTTCTCGGGCCAGATGGAAGTGCTGAAGGCCGCAGTCGACGCAGGCAAGATCAAGAATGTCGGCGAAGCCTATACTGACGGCTGGAAGCCGGAAAACGCGCAGCGCAACATGGAACAGTTCCTGACCGCCAACGACAACAAGGTTGACGCCGTTGTTGCTTCGAACGACGGCACGGCCGGTGGCGCAATCGCCGCTCTCGACGCACAGGGTCTCGCCGGCTCAGTCCCGGTCTCCGGACAGGACGCCGACAAGGCAGCGCTCAACCGCGTCGCCCTCGGCACCCAGACGGTCTCCGTCTGGAAGGACTCGCGCGAGCTCGGCAAGCGCGCTGCCGAAATCGCCCTCGATCTCGCCGCCGGCAAGACCATGGACAAGATCGAAGGCGTTGAGACCTTCAACGGCGGCCCGAAGGGCGTCGCCATGCAATCCGTCTTCCTGAAACCGCTACCGATCACCAAGGACAACCTCAACGTCGTCATCGACGCCGGCTGGATCAGCAAGGCGGAAGCCTGCCAGGGCGTCAAAACCGGTTCGCTTGCTGCCTGCGACTAAATCCGCTGCCGACAGGTTGAAAACAGTGCCGGCGCCGCAACGGCAAACCGTTGCGGCGCCGGATGCGGATCGAGATCCGGCGCCAGCCCAGGTAGCGACCGCTGATCGACCGCCATTACCCATCCCGACCCGATGCCGTCACGGCCGCTGAGACCGGATCTGCAGAAATCGGGGGGATAGTTTAAGAACTGGGCGTAAAGGGCGGCGGTTGGCTAAGAAGAGCGCCGCAGCCTGCCCAAACGATGGGGGAACGGCAAACCCATGGCCGAAACGGTACATTCCACGACTTCCAACGGGCCGCGCAACGCGGAAGCCAATCCGGTGGCGCGCTTCTTCCGCGCGACGGAGATCGACACCCGCCTTCTCGGCATGGTCGGCGCGTTGCTGATCATCTGGATCGGCTTCCAGATCATGACCGGCGGCCTCTTCCTGACACCGCGCAACCTCTGGAACCTCTCCGTCCAGACCTCGTCCGTCGCCGTCATGGCGACTGGCATGGTGCTGGTGATCGTCACCCGCAACATCGACCTTTCCGTCGGCTCCATGCTCGGCTTCTGCGGCATGGTGATGGGCGTCTTGCAGGCGCAGGTGCTACCGCAATATCTCGGCTTCAACAGCCCCGCCACCTGGATCATCACGCTTGCTGCCGGCCTCATCGTCGGCGGATCGATCGGCATGCTCCAGGGCATGATCATCGCCTTCCTGAATGTGCCGTCCTTCATCGTCACCCTCGGTGGGCTTCTGGTCTGGCGCGGCGCCACCTGGTTCGTCACCAGCGGCCAGACGGTCGCGCCGATGGATATCAACTTCCGCATTATGGGCGGCGGCACCGACGGCTCGATCGGCGCCACCTGGAGCTGGATCGTCGGGGTCATCGCCTGCCTCACCATCGTTGCAAGCATCATCAATTCCCGCCGCCAGCGCCGGCGCTTCGGCTTCCCGCTGCGCCCGCTTTGGGCCGAATACTTCCTTTCGGCCCTCGGTTGCGTGCTCGTGCTCGGCGCCATCGCCGTCGCCAACAACTATTACTGGCCGACGAACATCGCCAAGAGATATGCGGAGGCAAAGGGCATTCCCTGGCCGGAGTCCGGCCTCGATATTCCCTACGGCATTGCCGTGCCGGTTCTGATCGCCGTCATTGTCGGCGCGATCATGACCTTCGTCGCGACGCGCCTGCGCTTCGGCCGCTACGTCTTCGCCATCGGCGGCAATCCGGAGGCAGCCGAGCTTGCCGGTATCAAGACCCGCTGGGTCACGGTCCGCATCTTCGCGCTCATGGGCCTGCTCTGCGCCATCGCCGGCGCAATCTCGACCGCCCGCCTCAATGCCGCGACGAACGCGCAGGGCGAGCTGGACGAACTCTATACCATCGCCGCTGCCGTCATCGGCGGCACGTCGCTTGCGGGCGGCACCGGCACCATCGCCGGCGCCATGCTCGGCGCGCTCGTCATGCAGTCGCTGCAGTCCGGCATGGTACTGCTCGGAATCGACAGCCCGCTCCAGAGAATCGTTGTCGGTGTCGTCCTTGTCGTCGCCGTCTGGCTCGACACGGTCTACCGCGCCCGAGCCAAATAAGAGGAGGCCAAACCATGACACAACAAAGCACTCCCCTTGTGGAATTGAAAAACATCTCGATCTCCTTCGGTGGCATCCACGCCGTCGACAACGCCTCGGTCGACCTCTACCCCGGCGAAGTCGTCGCCCTCCTCGGCCATAATGGCGCCGGCAAGTCGACGCTGATCAAGATTCTTTCCGGTGCCTACAAGCGCGACGGCGGCGACATCCTTATCAACGGGGAACCGGCCGACATCCGCAACCCGCGCGATGCGAAGAAATACGGGATCGAGACGATCTATCAGACGCTCGCCGTTGCCGATAACGTCGATGCCGCCGCAAACCTCTATCTCGGCCGCGAGATCCGAACGAAGTGGGGCACGCTCGACGACGTCGCCATGGAGGCCTCGGCCCGCGAGGTGATGGGGCGCCTCAACCCGAACTTCAAGCGCTTCAAGGAGCCGGTAAAGGCGCTTTCAGGAGGTCAGCGGCAGTCGGTGGCGATCGCCCGCGCGATCCTCTTCAACGCCCGCATCCTGATCATGGACGAGCCGACAGCAGCCCTCGGTCCCCAGGAAACGGCGCAGGTCGGCGAACTCATCAAGCAGCTGAAGAAGGAAGGCATCGGCATCTTCCTCATCAGCCACGACATCCATGACGTCTTCGACCTCGCCGACCGCGTCTCGGTCATGAAGAATGGCCAGGTCGTCGGCCACGCCCGCACCGAGGACGTCACCAAAGACGAGGTTCTCGGCATGATCATCCTTGGCAAGGTGCCGCCAAAGGCGATCCCCGGCCCCGGCGCCATGCAGATCTGAACGAATAGACCCGTGAACGCCAAAAGTCCGCCACTCGCAAGTGAACTGACCCCCGAAAGTTGGACACCTACCTTCGGGGGTTTTGCATGTCCAAGTACAGCTTAGCGTTCAAGCAGTCCGTCATCGCCGCTTATGAGAGCGGCACGGAAGGGGCACGCGCAGTAGCGGCTCGGTTTGACGTTGATCATTCGACGGTGCGCAAATGGGCTGCGGCTCATGCGGCGCATGGCGTGTCTGGGTTGGTAAAGAAATACAGCTCCTTTGACGCGTCTTTCAAGCTTTCGGTATTGCAGCGGATGTGGGACGATGGGCTTTCCTATCGGCAGACGGCTGCGATTTTCAACATCCGCAACAAGAGTAGCCTTGTCGATTGGGAGACGTGTTACGAGCGCGGCGGGATAGAGGCGTTGGCCCCGCGGTGCAGAGGAAGGCCCCGATTGATGCCCAAACCGCCTACCACCGATGAACCGCAAGCCTTGGCGAGCGATGACACGAAGAGCCGCGAGGAGTTGCTTTCGGAACTGGCCTATCTGCGCATGGAGAACGCTTTACCTAAAAAAACTGGAGGCCTTAACGCAGGAACAACAGCGGCTACAAAAAGCGCCAAGCCGTTCACGCGTTAAGGCCGCTCCATTCGTTTGCCGGTCTGCTGCAATTGGCAGGCCTGGCCCGCAGCACGTTCTACTACCAGCAAACGGCAGCATCGCTGGCCGACCGCCATGCCGCGCTCAAAGACAGCATCAAAGCCATCTTCGCCCTTCACAAGGGGCGCTATGGCTATCGCCGCATCACGGCTGCCATCTGCCGACTGGGACGGCACGTCAATCACAAGACAGTTCAGCGCCTGATGGGGCAAATGGGTTTGAAATCGCTGGTGCGGCCGAAGAAGTATCGGTCCTACAAGGGCGCTACCGGCCGCACCGCTCCCGATCTCATCCAGCGCAAGTTCACGGCTGAGGATGCAAACCAGAAATGGGTGACGGATGTGACCGAGTTCAACGTTGCGGGCGAAAAGCTCTATCTCTCACCGGTCATGGACCTTTTCAATGGCGAGATCATCGCCTTCGAGACAGCCCGCCGTCCCGTCTTCAAACTCGTGGAAACCATGCTCAGCAAGGCGCTGGACCGGCTGGGGGCGGCGAAAAGCCGATCCTGCATTCCGATCAGGGATGGCACTATCAGATGACCGCCTATCAGCGCACGCTTGAAAACACGACGTCATCCAAAGCATGTCACGCAAAGGCAACTGTCTCGACAACGCGGCAATGGAAAGCTTCTTCGCGGTGCTGAAATCAGAGCTGTTCTACCCGACCAAATTCGCCAGCATTCAAAGCCTGCAGTCCGCCATCACCGACTATATCAACTACTACAATCACGACAGGATCAAAATGAAACTCAAAGGGCTGAGTCCTGTACAATACAGAACCCAGCCCTTAAATCTGCCTTGCCTTTAAACCGTCCAACTTAATGGGGTCAGTTCACAAGAACGGCGGACTTTTCAATTTTGGAGATTGAAGCGCAGGGCAAGCTAGGCTAAGAACCTCCCATCGGACAGGCGATTCAAACCGCCTCAGGGCATGCACCCGTAGCTCAGCTGGATAGAGTGTTGGATTCCGATTCCAAAGGTCACAGGTTCGAATCCTGTCGGGTGCGCCATTTTTCTACCACTCCAGAACAAAACTAAGAAACTGCAGAGAAGGCGGCTTTGCGCCTCGTTGTCGGTCACAAAAACTGCTTTTCCGGCTTCTCGAAAGCGGACATTGCAGGATCCATCACCAACGTCGTACTCGCGCGCCATCAACGGACATCGATCGATGGAACCCACGGGCATTGCCCTCACAGCCAAAAGTCGAGCCTATGTCCTGACCAGAGCAAGCCGGCAATCCAAAATGATGCGCTCTTTAGTCGGGAAGGCCAGCCTTGCGGTAGCCTTCGACGAAGCGCTGGAGCACTTCCTCGTCGTCGAATGGCTGCGATGATGCCCAGTGCCCGATGCTAAAATGGGGATCGTTCATCATGAAGAATTCCGCCTCCTGACGGGCTTCATCCAGGCGCCCGAGCTGCGCGAGGGCTGCCGCCAGCAAGCGCCGCGACGTGGTGCGGTAGGTTTCCGGCTTGCGCAAAGCCTCAACCGCGGATTGATAGTCGCCGAGCGCATAATAGGCTTGGCCTGCCATCCAATAGTACCATCCCGGTGGGCGCGGATTGAGCCGCAACGCCCGCTTCACGAATTCGACGCCCTTGACCGCGTCGCCCCTCAGGGTGATGAGATCCGAGCGTATCGCCCAGGCATCGGCATGATTAGGATCGAGCTTGAAGGTTGCCTCGAACTCGGCATCCGATTCCGCGTAACGCCGTTCGTGACCAAGTATGATGCCCAGCCCCCAGCGGTTCCCCGCATCGTTAGGGTCGAGCGCCACAGCCCGCTGCGCTTCCGCCAGCGCGCGAGGCTGGTTGGTTTCCTTCGGCTCGTTCCAGAACAGCCAGCCGAGCCAAAGATTGAGCGCCAGCAAGCTATGTGCCTCGGCATAGTCGGGATCGAGTCCGATCGCCTTTTCCAGGAGCATGCGCGCTTCCCGCGCGCCTAACCCGGTCTGAAAACTGACGCCGCGGGCTCGCACGCAAAGGTCATAGGCTTCGAGACTCGTCGGCCGTTTGCGCGCCGGCTGTCCGGCCAATCGGCCCACAAGGGCTTCGACGATCTTGGCCGTGACCTCGTCCTGCACTGCGAAGATGTCCTCGAGACTGCTGTCGTAGCGCTCGGCCCAGATATGATCGCCGCCGATCGCGTCGATCAGCTGCGCATTGATGCGCACGCGCGCCGCGGCGCGCCGGGCGCTGCCTTCAACCACATAGCGCACCCCTAGATCACGCGCGGTCAAACGCACATCGACCGACCGCCCCTTGTAAGCAAAGGTTGAGTTGCGCGCGATGACGAAGAGGCCGGCTGAGCGAGACAGGTCGGTGATCAGGTCTTCGGTCAAGCCGTCGACAAAGGATTCCTGTTCCGGATCGTTGCTCATGTTGGTGAAAGGCAAGACCGCGATCGAGGGCTTGTCGGGCAATTCGAGCGATGCCAGTCGGCCGACCGGAGCGGCTCTCGGAACGTGCAGGTTCACGCGATAGCAGTATATCGGCTCGGCTATATTCTTCACCCGCTGCTCGCCCATGGGCTCGAACGCAAACGCCAGCTTCTGCCTGACCTCCTTGGACACCTTCTCCGAAACGCAGATACCACCGGGCTCGGCGAGTTGTTGGAGACGCGACGCCACGTTCACGCCCTCGCCATAGCGATCGTCCCCTTCGACGATCACTTCTCCAAGGTTGATTCCGATCCGGACTTCGAAGCGCTGGTCTTCGGCGACGCTCGCGTTACGCTCCGCCATGCCGCGCTGAAGCGTGACCGCGCATTCGACCGCATCCACCACGCTGCCGAACTCCGCCAGCAGGCCGTCTCCCATCAGCTTGAAGATTCGCCCGTGTCGCGTCGCGATTTCCGGCTCGAACAGCTCTTTGCGGCCACGTTTCAGCCGGTCGAAGGTGCCCGCTTCATCCGCCTCCATGAGCGCCGAGTACCCGACAACATCGATGGCAAGGATGGCAGCGAGCTTCCGCTCCATGTTGAGCCTCAATAAAGATTCACGACTCGCAAGCCGCAGGTCAGAGCCAGGCAGGACCGGCGCCTCTGGCATTACCGCCTTACCGGCCTATGATACCACAGATCACGCCTCTTGAGACTATGGCTCGCGCGACGCCCCAGCTCTCCTGCCGCAGCGCCACTGACGCGCGTCCGACCGATCCCGCTGCTTGTTCGCAGCAGTGGCGCAAACGGACTATGACCCCTTTGCGCCTTCATTTCGGACATCAAAGCTGCTTGTCCAACGTCCAAAAGCCGACATTCCTTATGACGTATCCGGGGCCAGCCGATTATTTCGGGGTATATGTTCGAATCCCGCCCGGTCCGCCAAGCATGCGGCCGCAAGAAATCCTCAAGCGGTGGCTGGGCGATCGCGTCGACATAGTTGGTGATGGTCGAGGCCGCGGTCACGGCCACCATCTCCAGCACCTGCTCCCGGCGCAATCCAGCGGCGACGCCGGTTTCAAGATCATCGTCGCGCACATGGCCGCGTGCTTCGCGCCAAGTGCCGACAGAGCGGCAAGTCGAGTGTCAGCAGGAACACCGCCCTCGCGGATCGCCTCGACATCAGCGGGCGTGAGTCCTTCCTTCAGAGCGAGGATGCTGTGGAAGGCCACCGCCCAATCGCAGGAATTGGTGACTGCACTGGCAAAGGCCCGAAGGCTTCCACAATCGCACAGTTGAGGACCCCCCGGCTCGAGTGTTTTGTCTCCTTGCCATGAGACGCCGGCTGCCATCCGTCGCCGAGGTCGAACGGGCAGTTCCCTTCGAGCGGCGCCGCGAAAGCGGATCCGTCGATGGTTAGTCGGGGAAGCCGGTTTCGGCCGGTTCGCCCTGGTCCCGCCCTCGCGAATCTTATTGCTTTTCGGCCGATCTCAGCACCCCCACAAGGATACGACCGTCGGTGAAGTACGGGTCTCCGCCGCCGTTGCGACCATCTTTTGTCGCACCGGCACCTGCGCGCTCGTAGGTCATCGAAACCTGCCCGGCGGCCTTGAGGTCACCGATCACCAGCTCGCGCTCGGCATCGAGATCGGGTCCGATATGGTGGGTGATCTGCCCGGTGTCGTGGCTGACGCCGACTCCGCGGTCGAAGCTGGCGGAGCCCAGCCACAGCGGCTGGCCGTCGGCGCCGACCGACGCCGTGTGCCAGAGGCGTATGTGGTGGCGCTCGTCCGCGCTTCGCCCGACTGGTTTTTCGAAGGCCAGATCCTGCTTCCGGCCATCGAAGAACAGCGGGCTGACCGGCGCATCGAGATCCGGCCGATCGAGCGCCACGCTCAGGCCAATTTCGATCGAGGAGAGCAGTGTTATCCTGTCGGCGGGATCCCAGCCTGAGGCGGCGAAGGCTTTGATCACCTGCTGCTTCGGGCCGACGACGCCGACGTTGATTGGGTCGCCCGGAATGTCGTCGTCGGTCGTAGTGACCATCCGGCTGAGATCGGCAACAGTGCTCCGGTCACGGAAGATCCAAAGTTCAGGCATCACCAGGTAGCAGACGAGCAGATACGCCAGGAGGACGGCGGCAAGAACGCCCGCCGCCGATTTCCATCCGCCTCGGCTGTTTCTCCCCTGCTCCATTGCAGTGTGCCGCTCCCGACTTCAGTAGCAGGGCGGATACGGATAGTAGCCGCAAGCGGGGTTATAGCATGGCACGGGAGCCGCCGCAGCACCGATGGCAGCGCCCGTCGCGACTGCGGCGCCGTAGCGGGCCGCCGGATGCGCATGCAATCCACCATGGAAGCCGACCGCACCCACGCCAACGCGCCCCATTCCGGCGCGCGCCACGAACATGTCGATGAAAAGCGAAGCCGGGCCATGAAACGGCGGGGTAACCGGCACCCATTTCAACCGTGTCCAGTAACAGCAATGAAGCAGCGCGTCGCTGGCAACAATCCCGAGCTGATCCGAGAGGTCCAGCATCTGCCGCTCCCCGAGGTGGGTGACCAAGCCATGAAAGATGGGGAACACGATCCAGAACAGAATCAGGGCCGCAGCGGTCTGAGCTGCGAGGAGCCCCACGTAGATCCATGGTGCCGACAGCCCTGATCTTGACTTCAAGCTCCGCCTCCCAATGCAGTCCCGCTGATCGTTGCTCTGGTGAAAACACGAAGCAGAACGCACAGGCCGCCGTGGCTGATCCCGACGCGCCCTCATGTACGGCGCGGTATTCCGGCCGATGCCGATCCCACCTACCAGTCGAATCGCATTGGAGGCGGGCGCCGCCTGTGGCGATCCGTTCATCGCGTATTCTGGCGTCACTCGACTGGTTCGAACTCGCCCGGCTTCCAGGTCTTGTCGAACCATGACTCCAGCGGGCCATATAGGCGAAGAAGGACGTTCCAACCCTTGCCCGGCACTGTCTGGACCCAGTTGGCCTCATGGCCTTTCGGCGCCGTCGGACCGAACCAGACGTCGACCGACGAGTCCGCGTTGATCACGATGTCCTTCTTGTCGCTTCCGATGCTGGGGAATTGCCGGTCCGTCTGCAGCATCGAACGCGTCTGGTTGTCATACGCCACGAACGACCAGAATTCCTTTGCAGGAATGTTTGGCGGCAGGTGAATCTTATAGGTCTTGCCGCCGTCGAACGGCTTGCCGTCCTTGTCGGTCGTTGCGCCGGCATATTGCGAGCCGATGCCGACGCGCTTTATCGCCATGGCCGGCGTGATGCCCGTTGCGTAGTAATGAAACAGGACACGGGCCTCCAGATAGCGAACGCCGGGCTGCAGCAGAAACTCGTAGCTCCCGCCGACAAAGCCGGTGAACCAGGCGCTGTTCGGGTAATAATAGGCGTCCTTCATGCGGGTCTTGAAGGTGATGGTGCGCGCCGTCGCATTGCCGACGGCCACGGCTTCGGTAAGGATCTTCTTCATCCGCTCGTCGGGCGCGAAGGCTTTGCCCTTGACGATTCCGATGGCTGCGAGCTGTCCCAGCACTTCAGGGTGATAGGCGTCGTTCGGCTCGTACTGGACGATGTCGTTCACTTCCTCGTAGAAATGGAAATTGTTGGCATGGATGGTGTTGAACTCCCTGCCTGAGACGTTGATTAGCTTCATCGGCGGCGGATTGTCGGCTTCCGAAAGCGGATAGACCTTGGCGAATTTCCTGGTGTTTTCGACGGCGGTCGTCGTGCTGCCGTTCTCGAGGAAGCCGCGCCAGAAGAACAGGTTTCCATAGGTCGACGTCCGCAACACGTGATAACCTTCGGGGATCTCGCCCTCGTGGCCCGGCGGCAAGAGCAGGTATTTTCCACCCTTGCCCTTGTCCGGACCGGCATTGCCGACGTCGCCGACATATTCGAACCAGTGGTTGTCGATCATTCCCAGGATATTGGGCGGCGTCTCGATGACCAGCGGACCCGCCTTGGTGTCGAGCCACATGAGATTGTAGATGCTTTCGGTGTTGCCGGTCAGGAACAGCGAATGCGAATCCATGAGATTCTCGAAGATCAGGATGGTCTGGTTGTTGTCCGCGCCCTGGCTGGCCAGTCCAACCCGCATAGCTTCGACGGATGCGCCGGGCATGGCGTTGAGAAAGGCGTCGACACCACGCATGAAATCGAGATTGTCGTAGATCTTCTCCGAAGTGGCGTCGTCCGGAAAGCCGTCGAAGAAATTCAGCTTGCCAATCCTGGTGTCGACGCTCTCCGGCGTGACGATCGAACTCGGTATCGGCGTCGCCATCTCCATCTTCGGTGCTGTCTGCCCGTGCGCGACCCCGGCAAGAAGGACCAGCGCCGAAGCCGCTCCAAAGAGGTTTTTCATCGATGAAATCGTCATGTGGTCCCTCCACTAAGTCAATTTATGGGAGACAACGAGCGGTGGCCGGACGCCGGCTAGAATTTCACCGCCAGTCGCGTGAAGATGCCGTGCTGGGTGGCGTCATAGCGGAAGCCACCTTCCTCATAGTCGGTGTAGAAGGCCTTGTAGCCGAAAGACGAAGCGAGCGTGTCCGTCCAGTTGTAGCGCCGACAGTTGCCGTTCCCTGCAGAGTGATGTCGGGTGCGACGCCGAAGGCGCCGACGTCGGCCATGACGTCCACGAACCATTTGTTATTGACGTCATAATGCATGGTGAGCCCGACCATCGGATCGGTCCAGCTTTGCGAACCGCTGCGGTCGATCGCCGGGAAGAACACGGGATCGATCCCGAGTTCCACCTTGTTGTGCTGGTAGCGAAGTCCACCCGTCGCGTAGAGCTGCATGTTCGCCACGTTGACCGGCAGCTCGTAGCCGACAAGCGCCGTCGCCACGATCTGCGTCTGCTCGAAGTCGGCGGTTCCGCCGAAGGGGCCGACGTCGGCGTCGGTCGAAATCTTGGCCCACATGACATCCGTATAAAGAAGCCAGCTATCGCCTGCTGCTTGAAAGGATCCCGCGAAAACGCCGTCCAAATCCTCGAGCACGTCCAGAGGCGAGACGTCGACCGCCGCCGCCGGGAGGCCGCGCACGCCGATGTCGCCATTCAAGCCTGCCAGCCAGCCGTCGAACGTGACCTGGAATTTCCATCCGCTGTCGACGACGACCGGTCGAGGTTCCGACGTGTCTGCGGCGGCCGCAGGTGTCGCCGCCAGGGCCAGAGCCATCCCGCAATAGATGCTTTTCATTTCAATCATGCAGCAGTCCCCGATTTCCCATGGCTCCGGCGATTGCCGGAACTGATTCCCGGCGCAAGGCTGGCCAATCACGCTGGAAAAACCCCGTATGTTACCGGATCCGTTTGTTCCCGCGGACTATTGGCGTGACCATTTCTGCGACTCGCAGACGACCTTCATCACACAGCCCTTGAGGGTGACCGTGTCGCCGGAGACGCTGATGGTGCCGTTGTAGGTCTTCTTCGCGTCGGGATCGGTGATCTTGCCAGAATAGCTGCCGCCGTTGCCTTCGAACGCGCCGATCTTCTCGCCGGTATGCTTGCCGCTCTTCAGCGTGATGCAGAAACCGCCGCCGCACGGCTCGATCGTGGCGGTGTCGCCGAGCGTCGTCTTCCAGTTTCCGACGATCGGATCGGCTGCGCTCGCCAGTCCGGTCGACATCAGCAGCGCTGTGACGGAGATCAGGATGGGTTTCACGGTAAGGTCCTCGCATGGCTGGCCCGCCAACAGGCCGATGACCGAATGGACCACACAGGCGCTGCCGACCGCAAGAAACTCGCCGTGTGTTACTGTAACCTACATGGTGCCGGCCGGGTTCTGTGTCATCCTCATGACGACTACGCGGATGTGCGGGAGCCCGCGTCGCCTGGCCGGGAGCCGATGCAATGGAATACGACACGGAGTTTGCCAAGCGCAGGTTTCCCGAGCAGACGCTGGAGATCGAAGCGCTTGCCTCCCGCAATGAAAGCTTCCGGGAGCTGTGCAACGACTTTTCCATCGCGGACCAGCACATGCGGGACTGGGAGTCGTCTACGGCTCCTGAGCGAGATGAACGTTATGCCGAGGCGCTCGAACTCATGGATTGGCTCGGCAAGGAAATCCATACCATGCTGGATCTTGCCAAGGTCGTGCCATTCCCGGGCGCCAGATGAACGCGCGATCTCCGCATCATCGGCACGTCGGCCGTTACGGAAAAGGAACAACATGCCTCGACTGATGGCGATCATCTTGATCTTCGCGGTCGCCCTGGTCATGGCGGCTTTGACAGCCTGGGGTTCCCTCGCCCTATGGTATCGCCTGTCCCTGCCTGATTCCGGACGAGCAATTGGCGCTGGCGTCTTCCTCGTCTTCGGTCTCTGCACTGTCGCGGCGCTTGCCAGCCGGCTGCGCATGAGAGCCATCCTTTCGTTCGCTGTCGTCTTTGCCTTGGTTCTCTTCTGGTGGAGCTCGATCAAGCCGGAAGCGAACGCTGCATGGGCGCCGGACGTCGCCCGCCAGGTCACGGGTCGTATCGACGGAAATTTGCTGACCTTGACTGATGTCCGGGATTTCGAGTGGCGAAGCAATTCCGACTTCACGGAGCACTGGACGACACGAACCTACGATGTGAACAAGGTGAAGACAGTCGACCTGTTCATGTCATACTGGGCGGGGCCCCAGATCGCACATGTCATCTTCAGCTTCGGCTTCGAAGGCGGCGAACAACTCGCCTGGTCGATCGAGGTACGCCATAAGGTCGGTGGCGCGTTTTCTCCCCTTGCCGATCTCTTCAAGAACGACCCGCTCGTGGTTGTTGCCGCGGACGAACGTGACGTTGTCGGCGTCCGCTCCAACGTGCGTGGCGAGGACGTCCAAATCTATCGGCTGAGAGCCAGTCCGGAGCAGGCACGAAAGCTACTGCTCGAGTACGTCGCGGAGGCCAACGCCCTCGCCCGGACTCCACAGTACTACAACTCGATCACCACCAACTGCACGACGACCGTCGCCAAGCTGATGCGTGTCGCCGGAGACAAGGTGCCGTTCGACTGGCGGTTGATCGTCAACGGTTATCTTCCCGACTACGCGTATGACCGGGGAGCCATTGACACGTCGATGCCGCTCGCCCGGCTGCGAGAGATTGCCAAAATCCACGGGCGGGCGCGGGCGGATGGATTGTCGCCCGATTTCTCGAAGGCAATCCGTCTCGGCGTGCCCTTCCCGGTCGCCGTCGCTACGCCGTAACGTACAGTAACATACGAAGGGAAACGCGATGATTGAGGCATCGTGCGCCCTGTCAGGAATTCGCTGGGCGAAGTTTCGCCTACGCCCTCAACCAGGACCGAACTCATGAAGCTCATCATCAAGCACTTTCAGAACGTCGCCACGGCTGCGGCCCTCCTGATGATGGTGGCCGTACCAATGTTCGCTCCGACCACGGCCGAAGCCCGCCGTGCGGTGGCTGGATGCGGAGCTAGAGGATGTGCGGCCGTCGGTGGTCGCGGTGCAGTCGTAGTCCCTCGCCCGCCCGTCATGCGGGGCGTCGTCGTGGTGAACCCTCGCCGTTATTGGCCCGCGGGCGGTGCGATTGCCGCGGGGGCTGCCCTCGGCTTCATCGCAGGCGCAGCGGCGGCCTCGGTCGCCGGAACGCCGCCGCAGTCCGGCATGTGCTGGTATTATACCGATAACACCAAGAAGACGGGTTTCTGGGATGTCTGTCCGCGATAACATGCTATGACGTCGGCATGTGGATTGAGGACGGCGATCAATTTGAACAGACAAGGGGTGATGCAGGCGCCATCACCCAGTCGCTCGTCTGACGGCAAGGACGTCAGAGCGTCTTTGAAGTTCACGGAAGTTAACTGATTGAGAAGATCCTCGCCTCCTGATGTGGCGACGGAACATGCCACGCGAACAGCACAAGTGTCTGTTGCGTCAACAAGCTACTGTCCGCCTTCGGGCACGTGACTGCGTATCGATGTCGGAATGCTGATGGGGGATGACTTGGGCTTGTTTGGTTCGTTGACTGCTGGTCGTATCCGGCGACTTCTTCCATGCCTCGCGCTGGTCGTGCTCACAGGCTGTGGCGGACACCCGAAAGACGTGCTGTCGCCCGTTGCGGATACCGTGCCGGATACCAGCCGCGTCGATATGCTGGTCGCGACCACACGCGCCCGATCCACCGTTCCCGGCCAGATGTTTACGGGCGAGCGCGCCCGGACGCCGTCCTTCGCGGAGATGAGAGTTTCACTGCCCAAGATCCGCAAGGAGGGTGACGTCGCCTGGCCAAAGAAGCTGCCTTCAAATCCGGAAACCGATTTCGCCACACTGAAGGCCGACGAGCTCAGTCTCGACGGCGCGAAAGGCTGGCTGAACGCCTCGGTTAGAAAGAACCCCGACCACAGCGTCCTCGTCTTCATCCACGGCTTCAACAATCGCTTTGAAGACAGCGTCTACCGCTTCGCTCAGATCGTCCACGATTCCAATGTCCGCAGCACGCCGATCCTTGTAACCTGGCCATCGCGCGGCAGCCTGCTGGCCTACGGTTATGACCGCGAGAGCACCAACTACACGCGCAACGCACTTGAGACGCTGTTCCAGTATCTCGCCAAAGACGGAGAGGTGAAGGAAGTCAACGTGCTGGCCCACTCAATGGGCAACTGGCTGGCGCTGGAGGCGCTCCGGCAGATGGCGATCCGCAACGGCGGTCTTCCGGGGAAGTTCAAGAACGTGATGCTGGCCGCCCCTGATGTGGACGTCGATGTCTTCCGATCGCAAATCGAGGACATGGGCAACCCGCATCCGCAGTTCACGCTCTTCGTATCGCGCGACGACAAGGCGCTTGCCTTCTCGCGCCGGGTCTGGGGCAACATCCCACGGCTCGGTTCGATCGATCCGGAAACCGCACCGTACAAGGCTGAACTCGCCGACTACAAGATCTCGGTGATCGACCTGACGAAGATCAAGGTCAGCGACGATCTCAATCACAGCAAGTTCGCCGAGTCGCCGCAAGTCGTCCAGCTCATCGGCGCGCGGCTATCCGAAGGGCAGACGCTGACGGACAGCCGGGTCGGTCTTGGCGACACGATCCTTGCGGGGACGACGAATGTGGCGGCGGCGGCCGGAAGTGCCGCGGGTCTCGTACTGACCGCCCCCGTCGCGGTGCTTGACGCCGATACGCGCGGCAACTACGCCAATCATGTCGGCGGCCTGACCGGACAAGACGGCGGAAGGCAGAAGATTGCGGTCAAGAACTGCGCGGCGATTCCGACCGACCCGGCGTGCCGGAAGCCGAGATAACAGGAGACGTCCGCTTGAGCTCGATCGCCCTGGGCGCACTCGTTTTCATCTGCCTGTTCGGGGCCTCGCTGATCGGCATCCTCATCCGTAACCGGCTGCCAGCCCATCACCTCGATTCCGAATCCAAGGACGTGATCCGCCTGTCGACGGCGGTTGTCGGCACCTTGTCTGCCCTTGCCCTCGGGCTGCTGATCGCCTCGGCGAACAACGTCTACAACAACGCCGAAGCCGAACTGCGGACTTCCGTTGCCCGTTTGCTGCTGCTTGACCGGGTGCTGGCGCACTACGGCCCGGAGACGGCGGATGCGCGTAGCCGGCTGCGGCTTCTCGTCGAGAACAAACTTGTTCAGGGATGGGGAACCGCGGCCGAGCGGGCGGGCATCGAACCATACGATGAAAACCAAGGCATCGAGCCTGTGCAGGGCGAACTTCGCAACCTGGTTCCGGCGACCGAACCACAGCGCTTGCTTCAGGCTCGAGCGCTCGAGATCAGCGGCCTTCTGGCCGAAGCCCACTGGATGTTCGTCGAAAGCAGTTCGGAAGGGCTGCCGACTGCGTTTCTCGTTATCCTCGTCTTTTGGCTGGCGTGGCTGTTCCTGACCTTTGGCCTCCAGGCCCCGGCCAATTCGACCGTGATCGGGGTCATGCTGGTCTGTTCGCTGTCAGTCGCAGCAGCGATCTTCCTCGTCGTCGACATGGCGCATCCGTATCTTGGCGTCATCTATGTCTCGGACGGGCCGCTGCGGGCTGCGCTTGAACACATTGACTCTCGGTAACTGCGCGGGCGGACCGAGCGCCTCCGTATGGTTCACCCCGAGAATCCTTCCCGACAGTGCCACATTTGCCGGCAGCGAAACCTCTTTCAGGTAGACGAAACGCTCTTCGGGAGCTAGGTTGCATCAGGGGATTCCAATACAAGCTGTAACTGTCGCGCATATGCTGTGACCGGTGAGGAGGATGCAATGCAGCCCTCGGTGCCTACGCCTGACAATCGGGCCGAGCGCCCCTGTCCGACCCATGAGGAGGTCAGGGCGCAGCTTAAACGGATTCTGTCCAGCCGCGAGTTTCCCAGCGCCGGACGTGGCGCTGCCTTCCTGAAATATGTTACCGAGGAGACGCTTGCAGGCCGGGCACAGCGTCTCAAGGCGTATTCGATCGCCATCGAAGTGTTCCACCGAAGCGCGAGCTTCTCTCAGGAAGATCCCGTCGTTCGGATCGAGGCCGGACGTCTGCGCCGGGTCATCGAACGCTACTATCTCATTGCGGGCCAGCGCGATCCGATCCGCATCGACATCCCCAAGGGCGGCTACGTGCCGACCTTTACGCGGAATGACGCGCCGATAGAAGCGGCCGGGGATGCGCTGAACGAAGACGTCACCGAGGCCCCTGCTTTCGCGTGGCGGCGTCTCGCCTGGCCCGTGCTGGCCGTGCTCGTGGCATTCGTCTGCGCGGGGCTTGGCTATTACGCGGGCGTTCTGACGGGGCCGGCCACCGGTCGTTCCGCCGGGCAGGTTCCGGGCGAGCCGACCCTCGTCATCGCACCCTTCGCGGACCTGGGCGATGGCCCGCAGGCTGCTCGCTATACCGCCGGGCTGACCGAGGAGCTTCTAACCGCCCTTCCCCGCTTCAAGGAGATCACCGTCTTCGGCCGCGAGACATCGAAGGCACTGCCTCCCGGTGTCGAGGCATCGCAGGTGCGCGAGGGACTTGGCGCCCGTTACCTTCTCGCAGGCGGGGTCCGCGTCGCGGGCGACAAGGTCCGTGTGACCGTGCGCCTCGTCGACACCTCCAACGGATCCATCCTGTGGTCGCAAGACTACGACGAGAATCTGGACACGCACGAGCTCTTCTTCATTCAGACGGATGTCGCGAGCAAGGTGGCAACGGCGATCGCCCAGCCTTACGGCATCATCGCAAAATCGATGGCGGCCAACCCGCCGCCGGACGATGTTGGCGTCCATGACTGCACGCTGCGCTACTACGCCTACCGCGAGGAGCTGAACTCGGAAGCGCATCTGATCGCGCGCGACTGCCTGCAGAACGCCGTGGCGCGTTTCCCCGCCTACGCGACGGCTTGGTCAATGCTCTCGATCATCCATCTCGACGAGGGCCGGTTCGAGTTCAATCCGCAGAGTGACAAGGGTCCCGCGATGGAGCGCGCGCTCGGTTCGGCGCGGCGGGCGGTCTCGCTCGAACCCGACAACACGCGCGCCCTGCAGGCGCTCATGACGGCACTGTTCTTCAACAACGAGACGAAAGAGGCGTTCGATGTCGGCGAGGAGGCGCTCGCCGCCAACCCGAACGACACGGAGTTCCTCGGGGAGCTCGGAACGCGCGTCGCGTTCTCGGGGCAATGGAAGCGTGGCGCGGAACTGCTGGATCGTGCGATCAAGCTCAATCCAGGCGGAGCCGGATATTACTTCGGGACGCGCGCCCTGATCGCCTGCATGCTCGACGAGCATGAGATGGCGGTGCGGCTGATCCGCAAAGCCGACCTGCAGAAATTTCCGCTCTTCCATGGCGTTGCGGCGGTCATCTACTCCGAGGCCGGGCTGTTAGCAGAAGCGAGGCGCGAGGGCGAGGTGTTCATGAAAATGCGCCCCGACTATCTGCCCAACATCGTGGCCGAGAACCGGAAGAGAAACCTGCCACCGAAGGACAGCACGCGCATGATCGCAGCGCTTCGACGGGCTGGACTGCCAGTGCCCAGCGCGACGGATGTCGAAGCTGAGTTCAGGGTTTCCGACGCCGCATACGGCCGTTAGGGCCGTATGCTACGGTAGCATACGTTTCTTTTCCGGCGTGTTCCGTCATTCTTCCGGCGCATGACCTCAGTCTGGCTCACCGCCAGCCTCGGCATCAGACGGAGAATAGTGCAATGGCCACGACCGCATCGACCCGCATCTTGCTGCGAAGGACATCCCTGACGCTTGCAGTCTCAGCGACGCTCGGCATGGGGTCGACCGCCTACGGACAGAATTCCAGCGCCGATCTCGCCAAGAAACCTTCGAATCCGATCGCCTCGCTCATCAGCGTCCCCTTCCAGTTGAACTATGACCACGGCTACGGCCCGCTCGATGGCGACAAGACGTCGCTGAACATCCAGCCCGTGATCCCCATCTCGCTGAACGCCGACTGGAACCTGATCTCCCGCACGATCCTGCCCGTGACCTTCCAGGACGACATCGCCGGGCCATCCGGATCGCAGTTCGGTCTCGGCGACGTCGTCCAGAGCTTCTTCCTGTCGCCTGCCAAGCCAACCGATGGCGGCCTCATCTGGGGCGCGGGACCTGTCTTCCTGATCCCGACCGCGACTGACGACCTGCTCGGCGGCGAGAAATTGGGCGCAGGAGCGACGATTGTTGCGCTGAAGCAGGGCGGCCCCTGGACCTATGGCGTGCTGGCCAACCACATCTGGTCGTTCGCTGGCAATGAGGACCGCAACGACATCAGCAACACGTTCCTGCAGCCCTTTCTTTCTTACACGACACCGAATGCATGGACGTTCGCGCTGAACACGGAACCCACATACGACTGGAAGGCGAATGAATGGTCGGTGCCGATCAATCCGACCGTCTCCAGGCTGGTCAAGGTGAACGAGCAGCCGATCAGCCTGACGGCCGGGCTCCGATACTGGGCGGCGGCTCCGGACAACGGCTCCGAAGGGCTGGGCGGGGGTCGGGCTGACGTTCCTATTTCCGAAGTAGGCGCAAAGAGCCCCGAAGAGACATCGTACTCATAACTGGAGCTCGTTCGGCGCATGTCCGCAGTCGGATAACCTTCTCCTGCTACCTCTGCATGCCCGACCGCACGCTGCGAACCAAAAGGACGTTCACATGCTTACGAAACGCGATCTGCTCCGCTCTGCTGCGATGGCCGCATTCGCCGCCACGACGGCGAAATCCACCCAGGTATTTGCGCAGAATAAGGCCGAATCGCCCAGCCTGCTGGAGGCCAAAGACATTGCCGAAGAGGGCTTCATCTACGGCTTGCCGCTCGTGATGAACTACGCAGTCATGCAGGAGTTCGCCGTGGACAGGAATTCCGGACAGTTCAAGGCACCGTTCAACGAAATCAACAACATGCATCAAGTCGCCACCCCGGCGGACACCGCAATCATCACACCGAACAGCGACACGCCTTACTCGATCCTCTGGCTGGATTTGCGCGCCGAACCGATGGTCATCTCGGTGCCAGCGGTCGAGAAGGACCGCTATTATTCGGTCCAGTTCATCGACGGAAACACCTACAATTTCGGCTATATCGGCTCGCGCGCCACAGGGACCGAGCCGGGCTCCTATCTCGTTGTCGGACCCGACTGGAAAGGCGAGAAGCCCAACGGCATCAAGCAGGTCTTCTCCTCGACCACCCCGTTCGTGTTCGCCAACTTCCGGACCCAACTTATCAACGCCGAAGACATGCCGAACGTGGAAAAGGTGCAGGCGGGCTACAAGGCGCAACCGCTTTCAGCCTTCCTCAAACAGCCCGCCCCGCCCGCCGCACCGACGATCGAGTTCGTTCCTGCCACCACTGCCGGGATCAAGAAAAACTTCTTCCTATATCTCGACGTGGCCCTGCAATACGTCCCTGAGACGTCAAGGGACGAAGCAATCCGAGCCAAGCTTGCAAGGATTGGCATCGGTTCCGGTAAGACCTTCGAGTTCAAGGATCTGTCGCTCGAACATAAGGCAGAAATGCTGGCCGGCATGAAGCAAGGTGACGATAAAATCAACAAATGGCTGGCCAGCGGAAACGAACCCATCAACGGCTGGAACGTCAGTTCGCTGCTTGGCGATGAGGCCTTCTTCAACGGCGATTGGTTGATGCGGGCTGGGGCCGCCAAGGCCGGTCTCTATGGCAACGATGCCGCAGAGGCCATGTACCCCTTCACCCGAACGGATGCGACCGGTGAACCGCTCGACGGCAGCAAGCACAAGTACACCATCACCTTTCCGCCTGGCCAGTTGCCGCCTGTGCATTCGTTTTGGTCCGTGACGATGTACGACGGCAAGAGCCAGTTCCTGGTCAAGAATCCGATCAATCGCTACCTCATCAACTCTCCGATGTTGCCGGGGATGAAAAAGGACGCTGACGGTTCGCTGACGCTGTACATCCAGAAAGACAGCCCTGGTGCGGACAAGGAAGCCAACTGGCTTCCGGCCCCGGATGGCACAATCTATCTCGTGATGCGCCTGTACTGGCCGAAGACGGAAGCGCCTTCGATCCTGCCGGCGGGGAAAGGGACATGGCAGCCGCCCGGCGTGAAACGGGTCTCGTAGAAGACGCTGAACGCCGACGATAACTTGATTTCCCGCACAATCCTGCCCCTTTCTATCATGTGCAAAGGATGCCTCAGACGGGCCTGACAAACACAAAGCTGCTTTTGCTCTCTCCGCCGCTCGGCAAGGCAATCGTGGCCGTGGATCCTCGAAACTCGGCTGCGAGCGGCCGCATCATGTCGACCAGGGGATCCAGAAATTCCGAGAGCGCTTGCGGCCCCACTCTCGTCTGGCCGGACACAGCCAACAGAGCGGCCCTCTGCGCCAAATAGGCTTGGGCTTGAGGACCTAGAGTCGTCGGCACGGAATCACCTGGCCTTTTAAACGCTGTCGGATCGCTCACATATGTCCTTCTTCGGTGGTTTTCTGATTTAGCTGAAAGACAGGTGCCCATCTCGCTCTTGAAATGCCGGCACACTATGCTTCACGAAATTAGCTGATGACTTCTTGCCCACCGCGTGATCGCATCTTGGGGTGTAGGCGCGGGTCCGAAGAAATGTTCTTGTTTCGAAATATTCGAAACGTAGACGCCCTTCTTGAAGAACAGGAACATCTCGATCAGATCGTACCCAAGCTCGGAAAACAGCTTCACGGGCCGAGCGAGCAAGCGGAAAACCAACCATGGCACGACCCGAACCCTAAGACGTCTCTTCGTAATTTCGGAGACGATATCGGCGATCTCTTGCTGACTCTTGGGGCCATCGCGCCAGCCGACATCGATGGTTTGGTTGTTGATTTCACTGCCAGGAAACGTCGCGGCTTTGGCAAGATATGAGGCCAGATCATCTGTTAGAACATAGGACCACCTCGTGGTCTTATCGCCCATCGCCAGGAACCGGCCAGCTTTCACACCCTTCGCAATAAAGTCCGTACTCTGATCGAGAAATGTAGGCGCGCGGACAAATACATACGGCACCCCGGAGGCCTTGATCAGATCCTCGGCCACTTTCTTGGCGTGGAAATGCGGCACTGCAGACGCAGCCTCGCAGCTAACGATGCTGAGAAAGACAAATCGGCCAACTTTGGCTCTTGCCGCCGCCTCTATAAGGTTCTTGTTGCCCTGGAAATCCGTGTCGAGGCTTCCCTTCATGTAACTGTTAGCTGAACTGACGACGACGTCCACGCCCCGCAAAGCACGATCCAATGAAGCTGGATCCATCATGTCGCCGCGCACCCATTCGACGTCGGCGCTTTCATTTGAGGGCGCGCCCTTTCGCGACATCGCGACGACGGCAACGCTCGCATCAAGCGTCAAGTTGCGAAGAATCTTCGCTCCGAGGAACCCTGTTGCGCCGACGACCAGGACCTTCTTTTTCGCCGTCGCGCTTGAGCCTTCGATCTCGGCGAGTGCCTTCTTATCCGAGGCAGTCAAGGGATTTGCTGATAGAGGCAATCTAGTCTCCTGTCATGAACTAATATCGGTCCGGGCGCTCAGGACGGGGTAATCGATGTAGCCCTGTGCGGTGCCGCCGAAGAAGGTGTTGTGGTCTGCCTCGTTCATCGCTGCATTAGCCTTCAGCCGCACGACGAAGTCCGGATTGGCCAAGACCATCTGGCCATAGGCTTCGAGATCGGCCAGTCCCGAAGTCACGTCGACGCCGATCTGATCGTGCGGGCGACCCGGCCGGTTGAGGATCAGCGGTTGGTGCCAGAGCTTGCGGATGTTGGCGAGTAGCGGCTCGTCGCCTTGGTGCATGATGTGCATATAGGCGAGCCCGAGGTTGTCGAGTTCGGCGACGAGATGGCGATAAAGATCCGCCCCTTCAGCGCCTTCGTCAATTCCCCACATCGTCGTGCCGGGGGACAGTCGGATTGCAGTTCTGTCCGCACCGATCTCCTCGGCGATCGCCGTGGCGACCTCGATGGCGAAGCGGGCACGGTTCTCGATGGAGCCGCCATATTCGTCCGTGCGCGTGTTGGCACTCGGCGCGAAGAACTGCTGGACGAGGTAGGCGTTTGCGCCGTGAATCTCGATGCCGTCGGCGCCGGCCTCGATCGCTGAGCGGGCCGCGTGACGGAAATCGGCGACGGTTCGGCGCACTTCTTCGGTCGTCAGCGCGCGCGGCGCGGGAATGTCCTGCATCCCGGTCGCCGTGAACATGGCCGTCCCCGGCGCGATCGCGGACGGTGCGACGCCTTGGCGATGATGCGGCGTGTTGTCGGGATGCGACATACGCCCAGCGTGCATGAGCTGGATGAAGATGTGGCCGCCTTTATCGTGCACGGCGGACGTGATCTTGCGCCAGCCGGCGACATGGGCGGGCGTATAGATGCCGGGTGTGGTGAGATAGCCCTGGCCGTCATCCGAGGGCTGGGTGCCTTCAGTGACGATCAGGCCGAGCTCGGCGCGCTGAGCATAATATTCCATGGCCAGCTCGCCCGGCGTACCGTCGAAGCCGGCGCGGCTGCGAGTCATCGGGGCCATCACGAGGCGGTTCGGCAGAGCGTAGCGGCCGACGCGGACAGAGGTGAAGATGGGGTTCATTGTGGGCTCTCCATTGGCTGGAGCCCTTATCCACTATTCCAATCTAAGGATAATCGGGCAAAACTGAAATCAGTTTTCCATCTATGGCGCAATCACATGAGTCATTTGAACGATATGGCACTATTCGTGGAGGTCGCTAGAGCCAGGAGCTTTCGGAAGGCTGCGGAGGCTCTCGGCATGCCAAACTCCACTCTGTCGCGACGTGTCAGCGAATTGGAGAAGGCTATCGGGCTGAGGCTCCTACACCGCACGACGCGCAAGATCGAGCTCACCGAGGCCGGTCAGCTCTATTTTGAGCGGAGCAAGCGGATCGTCGACGAGGCACGGCTCGCACACGAACAGCTCGGCGCGATGCTTGAGCAGCCAAGCGGCGTCCTCCGGGTTTCGCTTCCGGTCGACCTCGCTACTTTTTACCTCACGCCGATCATCGGCGATTTCGCGCGGCATTATCCCGGCATCTCGTTCGAATTCGACCTGACCCCGCGCCGTGTCGATCTGGTCACCGAGCCGTTCGATGTGGCGATCCGCATAGGCAAAATGGCAGATTCCACTCTGATAACTCGCCTGATCGGGCGGCATTCGCTGCACCTCTATGCGTCTCCTGGCTATATCGAAGCGTCAGGCGAGCCCGCCACACCGGCGGAACTGGCGAAGCATGAATGCATCGGCATGCTGCGGAGCCCTACCTGGACTTTGCACCGGGAGATGAACAAGGTCGATGTCGCCGTTAGCGGCCGCTTCACGCTCAACAGCGTCGGGATGATCCGAGCCCTGGCGGTCAACCACCAGGGCATCGCCCTGCTTCCCGAGAAGATCGTTGCTGAGGACTTGGCCTTCGGCCGGCTCCGACGCATACTGCCCGAGTGGCAGGGCTCGGCGGTCAGCATCTACGCCGTCACCGAAACTCGCCTTATTCCAGCCAAGACCCAGCGCTTCATCGAGTTCCTATCCTCTAGGCTGATGGAAGCTTGAACCTGGAGTTTCTTATGGAAGCACGCGGGACCGGCAGCTTTCGGAAAGGTGCGGGCTTGATGGTCTAAGACCGGAATGGGCCTGACTGCCGACGACGATGTCATCTCATCCCGCCCAGGGAAAAGCTCGAAAAGCGCTTGGCCTCGACATGCCGGTTAGAGAAGGCGCCGTCGCTGGGATGGGCCGCGCTCGTCCCACCTGAGGACCTGTCCATCGTATCGACCGAAACGATGTCAATGATCTCCCAACTGTCGAAGATTTTCCGCCCACCGCAGATGTCAGCGGACACGACGCCGACGCCGAGCTCGATACTGGTCGCGAGAAAGTCTTCGCCATTGTCTCTATCGAGAACACAAACATTGCAACCTTTGGAGAACGGCGCGCAGCCTGTCGCTGCATCCTTGCGTACAGGCCTATACGACATGCGCTCCTCGGATCGTTCGGCTCTTCCGAACCGCAGATTGGCGATCTGCCGACTAATCCGGACGGGCATTTCGGTTTAAATCATTGTCATCACCCCGGCATGGGGCGAGCAACCGATCAACGAAAGGAATTCGTCATGTCCAGACTTGCAAACAAGACCGCCCTCATCACCGGCGGCACCAGCGGCATCGGCCTTGAGACCGCCCGCCAGTTCATCGCGGAAGGGGCTCGCGTCGCCATCACGGGCAGCAGCGCGGCCAGCGTTGAGAACACCCGGAAGGAATTCGGCGACAAGGCGCTGGTCATCCAGTCCGACGCCGGAAGTGTCGAAGGACAGAAGGACGTCGCGCGGCAGATCGAGCAGGCGTTCGGTCATCTGGACATCCTCTTCGTAAATGCCGGCGTCGCCCAGTTCGGTCCGGTAGAAGGCTGGACGGAGGCCGACTTCGACAAGTCGGTCGCGACGAACGTCAAGGGTCCGTATTTCCTGATCCAGGCGCTGCTGCCGATCTTCGCCAAGGGTGCGGCCATCGTGCTGAACATCTCGATCAACGCGCACATCGGAATGCCCAACTCCAGCGTCTACGCCCTTACCAAGGGTGCGCTTCTCACCTTCGCCACGACGCTCTCGGGAGAGCTGATCGGCCGCGGCATCCGCGTCAACGCCGTGAGCCCCGGCCCGATCGCAACGCCGCTATACGGCAAGCTGGGAACGTCGGAGGCAGACTCGAAGGCCATGGCCAGCCAGATCCAGAGCCAGATCCCCGCCGGCCGCTTCGGCGACGCAGCCGAGGTTGCGAAGACGATCATCTTCCTCGCTTCGGACGAAGCTTCCTACATCGTAGGCAGCGAGCTGATTATCGACGGCGGGATGAGCAACCTCTGAGGGCTATCTCGCCAGCGTGCTCGGGCAGCGGGTCCAACCGACGAGGTGGGCCTTCTCCACGAAAATCGTGACGGCGTAGGCGACAGTTTGATCGAGCTCGACCTTTCGTTCCGGACTATCTGGCTGGGCACTCGGTGGATTGATCATGGCGAGGTTGCCTTTCAGAGAGATATGGTCACGGCGGACGGGTTAGATGCTCGCCTGGCGTTTCGTTGCCCGCACCGAGAAATCGGAAAAACCGGTGCGTTCATCATCTCCGTCGTGTCCGATTGACACACCGCGACCTCACGCGACCTCACGCAATTAACCTCCGTTCCTAGCGAAGGTTCCAGTAGACACTATAATAGCGATCCCGGCCCCGTTTCGCGGTTGCCAGCTAGAAGATCGACGTCGCATCGCCTACGCGCCCTTGAAACCAACACAATCATCGATTATCTGCAGGTAATCGGCGTTGCTGGTGAGCACTCCACGCGAGCGTTCGCGACTGCCGAAGTCGCTTATCTGCTTTTGACCACGGATGTACTGGCAATGGTGTGAAAAGCGATGTCGAGAAGGTCGGTGCGGTTTCGCCCCGGCCTTTTTTATTGCCTGGTTATCAGGGCAGAGCGCCCGGCCACTCATTCGGCGGTTCTCCGGGCGGGACATCGATTCCCCCAGGGCCAGCCGCTAAGGTTTTAGATCGAGCAGAGCGCGACCGCTTCCATCCATGGCGAATGGCACGGATGCATGTTGGTGGGACACCATCCAGCGGCCATCGCGCTTCACCAGGCCAAGTGTTTGACGAAACCAAAGATCGACCTCAGTGCCATCAGTTTTAGTTCCTGTCATGCGCGTCAGACCACTCCAGAAAGCAACGTCTCCGCCGACTGTTAGCTTGGCGTCGCAAACATCGCCACCGATCGGACCTTCCCAGGTATTGAACCACGCCTGTAGGCCTGCCTCATCCTTGCCGTGGTAGACGAGCGGCGGTGCTAGCGAAAACTCGACAGAATCCTCGGTTTCGTAGGAAAGTGCACCCTTGGCATCTTTTTCGCCGAGCGCGGAAGCGCGCATCGTTAGCATGGCGATAATCGCCTCGTCTTCGATTTTGACTTTGGTTTCGTTGCTCATTGGCCGTTCTCCTGTGCTGTTCAAGCAGAGGACGAACGAGGCAACGACAATCCGACACCGACACACGAAGCTAGTGGAAATTTCGCGCCTTCACCTTCAAGGTGTCGATATGGAGATCCGGGATTTGTCCCGAGCCGGATACTATGCCGAGTCCGTCCCTCAAAGCCCGCGACTTCCGGTAAACCCGGAAAGCAAGCTCGGAACAATATCGAAGAAGTCCCGCGCTCAATCGCAGGCTGCGGCTTGTCCCTTGGGTCCGGCCCGCCGCCATGGGCAAACGCGTCTCCCCTGCCGTCGGTAGCTTGAACGCCGTGCCGGTCGGCAAGCCCTGACAGGTCGCCCGACAGATCGAAGAGCTGATGTGATGCCAGTGACCGGAGTTACGGTGGTGGTGGCGTTGGTTGCAGCATTCATTGGCTTTGATCTCCTTCATCATTAGAGGGCGATCGGCGAAGCGATGCAAAGCGAGGCTTTGGCAGGCAACAACGACATAGTGATGCCAGTTTCTCATCTCTTCGGGTGCGCCAGGTGCCTTCCCGGTGAATTCCGAACGTGCCGGATCAGGAACCGTCCATAGCAGCGGTGGGTCTCGCTGCGTTGATCGGCTATGTCTGGGGGATGGACCCGCTACCCCAATCCTTTGCACGTAGTTGAACGATTGGCTATTCAGGCCCTTGCGGCCGATCGGCAGGACCAGAGGGCGGCTGTAGAGCAGTGCCAGTCCCGGTTTTGGGTCGTCTGATACGGAGCCTCCGAGGGCTTACCAGAGACGGCGGCGCATCGGAGAGCATCTCACGCGCGGCGGTGGTCAAGGTGGAAGCGATGAAATCAGCCTCTGGAAGCTTGTGCAGGTGCGTGTCATCATCATTTTCAGACCAGAGCACTGCGCCTACGCGCGTGGTGGGATACATGCGCTTGAATCGGCGTACAAGTATGCCGGCATGCCTGACGGAGTCAAAGTTCAGGAAGCAAACGACGATGGCATTTGCTCCATTCGGAACGAGATCGCGGCTGCGGCGGTTGGCGATGTCGGAGTGCCTTGCTGCCACCACTTCCGCTCCTTGCACTTGGAGAACCTGGGCCAGCATCACCGCTGATGCATCATCAAGAGGCCCCCTGCCACCAATGCAGAAGACCGTTTTCCCGGTCCCGTCCGGCAGTTCCTCGTCGCCTTCTCCCTCGTCCTTCGTGGCCGTCAAGGGTGTCTCGTCGGCGGTTTTGTCCTCCTGCTCTTCTTCCTCCTCCTCCCGGGCGATCTCTTCCAGATTCGAGACCAGCGTGATGGCGGTACCGAACAATTGATCCATCTGCTCCGCTGTCAGGACGCCTCTGCGGCGGTCCTGCTCGGCGAGCAGGAGGGCTGGAATAGCAACCTTGCCATAGTATTCCTCCAGATAATCTTCCTCGAGGATCTCCTCAGCGAGATCGGTGGCCTCGTCGGGATCCCCAGCTAAAAGTCTTTGATAAAGGCGTTCCTTGGGATCAAGCACCGGTTCGCTGCCAAACAGGACTTCCAAGAATTCAAACTGCGGGACATAACGCCCTAGAACTGCCAGGCACACGGTCAGCGGCGTCGACAGGATAAGGCCGACCGGTCCCCATAACCATGCCCAGAAAATAGCCGCAACGATGATGGCAAGGGGAGAGAGGCCTGTTCGGGAACCATACAGCCACGGTTCGACGATGTTGTTGCTCGTCAGCTCCAGCGCGAGAAAGATCGTGGCGACCCAAAGAACAAGGCTCCAGCCCGGATCGACCGCGAACGCCAGGAAGAGCGGCAGTACGGCAGCTATTACCGGCCCGATATATGGGACGAACCGCAGAACGATGGCGAGCATCCCCCAGAGCACTGCATTGGGTATTCCCACCGCCCAAAGCCCAAGCGCCAAGGGGATGCCGTAAGCGCAGTTCACGACCAACTGCATGAGAAGATATTGCGCAACGCGGCTTCCCGCCTCCTGCAGGGCTTCGGTGGTGCGATGGAGGTCTCCGTAGCCGACGAGCCGGATAAAGCGGTCGCGAAGCTCCTCCCGCTCCAGGAGCATGAATATGACGACGACTATGATTAGTCCCAATGACGCGATCGGACCGACCAAGGGGCTGATCAAATTTGTCAGCGTAGCAATGGGACGGCTTGGCGCGAATATCTCTACGAGCAGGGGCTCCCTAGATGGAGGCTCGCCCACGGGAGCAGTCGGGTTCTTCTCCACACTGTTGAGTTCCCGTCCGACACTTTCGACGACAGAAGTCAGACGCTGAAGGATACCCTTATCGCTCCCGCTCTCCTGGAGCGCCCGGATCTTTCCCACAATGTTGGTTTGATAGGCAGGGAGGTTTTGCGCGACTTCAGTAACCTGTCCCGCTACCACAAGGCCGAATAGGAGGAGAATAAGGAAGGCGAGCATGACGGTAGTTATGACCGCCAGAATGCGAGGAAGCCCCAGCTTACGAAGACGTGAGGAAATTGGTGCCAGTGCGAACGTCAGCAGAACAGCGATTGCCAGAGGAAGAAGGACTTCCTTTGCAAAGTAGAGAATGGCAATGACCGCGAGCACGCTCGCAAAGGCAGGCATGCGTGAAGGTGATGAGGGCGGAATTGAGTATATACGACGAGAACCCCCGGGGTCGTTTTTCAATTCCGCCTCCTTGCTGTGGTCGTGACGTGAAGGCGTCGATATGCCAATTGGTCCCAGACTCAGGGAGGTAGGGCGCAGATAGGACTTAGCAAATGATCGCTGCACTGGGCCGAGCGGCAAGGTGCCACTCTCCAAGATAATGGTGATCTCGCAGGACTGGGGGCCTACGATGAATGCGCATCCTGCCTAGGTCGCCCTCCAGGCCGCCCTCGGATAAGGATCGATTGGGTATTCAGCAACGGCAAGCCTAGTTTGGTCGAAGCGGTCCGATGCTCAAGCTCAGGACATCAAGCCTTGCCGGTTCGAACTACCCGCCTGGCTATTTTCGCAGGATCTTCTCCATCGCTTTCCCTTTGGCGAGTTCGTCGATCAATTTGTCCAAGTAGCGGATTTCACGCATCGTAGGTTCTTGGATGTCTTCCACGCGAACGCCACAGATCACACCGGTAATCAGCGATCGCGAGGGATTCATTTGAGGCGCTTGCGCAAAGAAGTCCTCAAATTTTGTGTCGTTCGCCAACTGATCATCTAGCGTCTCTTGGGTATGTCCCGTCAGCCAACAGATGATCTCATCGACGTCAGCTTTCGTGCGCCCCTTCTTCTCCGCTTTGGCGACATAGTGCGGATAGACGCTCGCGATACTGACTGAATAGATTCGATGCTTGGTCATGCATCCCCCGGCGGAAGCGTTGTGAGCTTTTGTCACCGCTAACCTTAGCCAACGGACCCTCAACCGCAATCCTTTGCAGCGCGGGAGGCTTAAAGAGCAAGTGCGGCATGTCCGACGAGCGGCGCGAACGTCCGCTCTAGGGCCGATAGCGGAAGACTGTGCACTTCAGGATGCGTTTATCCTCCTGCGCGACGCCATGCGCAAATCAAACGTAGCAGCAATCGCGCGGGCGGTGCTGTCCTGCAGATGCGCACGGTCGTGTTCCGCGCTCAAAAAAAATGGCCTCATCGCCATCGCATTGAACTTCGACTACGACGTCAGGTCGTCCCCGACGGCTTTCGACGAGATACCAAAGCTGAAGATGGAGGTCGAAATGCTCGATCTCGCAAAACACATCATCGGCACCGAGAAGGAAATTCAATCCGGCGGAGTACGACAGCGACGAAATCGCTGTCGTCGTGAACCCAATAATGCCTGCGTTTCCTCTCCCTCCCAAAGAAATTCTTGTTAGCCGCATGCATTCCACATTTATATGCGATCACGTGCCCCCGCCAAATTAGGCCATTCGGCAACGTGTTTCAGGGTATGCGCCACTCTTGAGAATTCCGGTTATCGTCAGTCATTTTGCGCCCACAGTCTGGTATCTGGCGAACGCGGCAGGCAGCCTGATCTCTCTGACCAGCACTGTCGATGTGGGCATCTCGACTAGCTCGGATGGAAACTTCATCAGCGTCCGGCGTAGTACGCCTGCGCCGGAAAATCTTGCGTCTTCGCCGGAAACAAGAAAACTCTCCGGCGCCTTTTCCACAATTTTCAGGGGATTGGCATGATTGATTGCGGCGACTTTTCAGTTATGTCGGCTGAGTTTTGCAGGATTGACCGATGAAATACCGCGCAGAAATTGATGGCCTCAGAGCCATCGCCGTCCTATCGGTGATCCTTTTTCATTCAGGAGTTTCCTTCCTGCCGGGCGGCTTCGTCGGCGTCGATGTCTTCTTCGTCATCTCGGGATATCTGATCACGGCGATCATCATCGGCCAGATGACGGAACAGACGTTCTCCGCGGCCGATTTCTACCTTCGCCGAGCAAAGCGGATTTTGCCTGCTCTTTTCGCGATGATGTTCGTAACGGCCTTGGTCGGTGCCGCACTTCTCACGCCTCCAGCCTTCGAGCGGCTGATGCGGAGCATCGGCGAGGCCAGCCTGTCGATCTCCAATTTCAGTTTCGCCAGGGCGGCTGGGTATTTTGACGAGGGCACCGCCTGGCGGCCGATGCTTCACACTTGGTCTCTCGGTGTCGAGGAACAGTTCTATCTTTTCCTGCCGCTCTATTTGTTCATTGCCCGCTCCCGAACAAGCTGGTCATGGCAGCGGATCGTCACCCTCCCGATGATCATCTCGTTCGCAATTGCCGTCGTCATGGTGCGGCATTGGCCGACGGCCGCCTATTACCTTCCGTTCGGCCGCTTCTGGGAACTGCTCGTCGGAAGCCTGCTGGCGACAGGAACGTTTGGCGCCATTCGGGACGACCGTAGGCGTCAAGCAGCGTCGGCCGCCGGGCTTGCTCTCATCGCCATTCCTGTTCTCTTCTATGGAGAAAACACGACATTCCCGGGGGAGACGGCACTTCTTCCCTGTCTCGGAGCTTTCCTGATCCTGCATTCGGCGCGGTCCGGACGAAGTTTTGTCTCAACGGCCCTTGCTTCTACCCCTCTCGCGTTCATCGGAAAACTGTCCTATTCACTCTATCTATGGCATTGGCCTGTTCTCTATTTTGCCAGAATCATAAAAGGACAAGCG
The DNA here is from genome assembly GCF_000816845.1 of Rhizobium gallicum bv. gallicum R602sp. Lineage (NCBI taxonomy): Bacteria > Pseudomonadati > Pseudomonadota > Alphaproteobacteria > Hyphomicrobiales > Rhizobiaceae > Rhizobium > Rhizobium gallicum. The sequence goes on from NZ_CP006877.1 coordinate 2,821,812, forward strand.
CTCACGGCCGGTGAAGGGCTCGCCCTCTTGCCTCTCACCTTTGCTGTCAGCTACGCCGCCTGGCGGTTCATCGAGAACCCTGCTCGACGATCCGATGCCAGCTTCCGTACTGCCGCAAAGTTGGTCGCAGCGACCGTTGCAACCTGCATCAGCCTATGGGTCGTCACGGAACAATTGGGCGGCATGCCCGGGCGGTTTTCCGGCGTCGAACGACGCATGGCGTCGGGTGCGCGCGACACCAATCCCGACCGTCGTGCATGTGACACGCCTTCGCTCGAACGCTTGAGGGCTGGCACGCCCTGCGTTCTCGGCGCCGACAAGGTGCCCGGCGTGGCGCTGATGGGCGACAGCATCGCAGATGCGCTCGCACCGGGTGTCGTCGCGGCCGCCGAGCAGGCCGGGCAGAGTGTCATGATCCTGACGAAAGAAGGCTGCAGACCGATCATCTGGTCGAGAAGCGATTCCGGCAGCTGCCAGCGGTTTCTGGTGGAGGCCGAACAACTGTTGAAGCGAACGGAAACCATTCATACCGTCGTCATCATCGCGCGCTGGACAAACATCGCCAGCGGCTATCGCTATGGCGCTCCCATCCTGGTACCGCCGTCGATGACGCATCCCGACGACGAAGCGAAGCTTTCCAGGCTTGCCGCGGCTCTTTCAGATCAGTTCGCTCACCTCGACCAGAAGCGGATCGTCGTTGTCGGCTTCGTTCCGGAGCAGCCGTTATACGTGCCGCAGACCGTCTTGGTCCGGCATCGGCTGGGCCAGCCCCTGCCTTCGGGTGTGTCGAGGGATGTGTTCGAAGAGCGGCAGAAAATCGTCAGGCGGCTGTTTTCGAGGCCCAACTTCGCGAAGGTGACGCTGATCGATGCCACGCCATTCTTTTGCAATGATGAAACCTGCCCCGTCCAAGACCAGGGAATTCCGGCTTTCGTCGACGACAATCATCCAAGCGCGTCCAAGGCGCTGTCCGTCCGCGCAATGTTCGCGCCGGCATTCGTCACCCGCGAGCGGCTCCAATCGACGGCGAAGGCTCCTCCAGTTTCTCAGAAGCCCTCTTAGGTAAGCCTAGGCCTTCTTACCGAAGACCTCTAGCATCTTTTCTCCGTCGATTTTCTCACCCTAGATAGAAAAACCTCGTCTCAAGGTCTTTCGCGTTTCGTGCAGACTGTGCAGTTTGGCATGTCAATCCTGGCTCGCGACGGGGCCAGCCGTGCCGAGCTTGAGGCCGTGGCTGAGGTCTCGATACTGGGATGGGATGCCCGCGCCAGGAGCGACACCCTTTCCACATAAAAGCGTGCAGGCTCATGGGCTGCGCTCTATCGATTCTCATTGATAAAGCAGGCAACCGAGGAAAACCGTTCACCTCCGGTGGCCGTCTGTCGAGACCCGGGATAGTGCTGCGATTGGAGGGAGGACGGAGCAGGAGGTTTGCCCATCGCGACGGCGTGAGGCACAATTGCTTGAAACCGACCCAAGGATGCACCCGATCAAGCGATCGCACTTCCGCGGCCCGTCGATTTGACCTGCTGAGTTCGGCCGAGAGGACGTCTACTCGCGTGCCCGCTTCAGGTCGGATAAACTGCCTCGACACCCGCATTTGAACAAAACCGCGCTCCCGCTGGTTATTCTGCAAAATCGCGAGAGAACGACGATGGATTTCCTAGAGGCGGTCAACGCTGCCGGATCTTGGCTGCAGGCTTTCCTTTTCAATGAGTGGACGGTCTATCAGTCCGCCCTGATTGTCGCCGGTTACCTGCTTTCCGGCTTGCTGGCAAAACGGATCGAGCCGGCATTGGAATCGCGCGCCCGCACCATCAAGGGAAATCCGGATCTACTTCGCGTCATCATCGCATTCATGCGGCGAACACGCTGGCTCTTTCTGATTGTACTGCTGGCGGTTGCGGATGTGGTGCTGTTGCGATTTGCGTGGCCATCGCACCGGTGGCTGGTAGCAACAGCCCTCACTCTCGTGGTGGCGTGGTTCGTCATCTCGGTACTCACGCGCATCATCCGCAACCAGATGCTGGCGCGTGTCGTTGCCGCCGCCGGCTGGCTCTACTTTGCACTTTACGCGCTTGGGCTGGATCGCGCGCTTCTGGCAGCACTCGATGGTATAGCCGTCAATCTCGGCGCCGTTCGCCTTTCAATGCTGCTCGTCTTGAAGGCCATCGTCCTTTCCGTCGCGTTGATCTGGCTTGCGGTTCTGATCGGCAACATGTCGTCGAACTGGATCCAGAAGTCCGCGGATCTCACGCCCTCCTTGAAGGTTCTCATCAGCAAACTGATCAAGATCGGGCTCATTGTCTTTGCGGGCACGATTGCCTTGTCTGCGACAGGCATTGACCTGACGGCGCTCACGGTTTTTTCAGGTGCTGTCGGCGTCGGCATTGGTTTCGGCCTGCAGAAGGTCGTCTCCAATTTCATATCCGGAATCATCATCCTGCTCGATAAATCCATCAAACCGGGCGACACGATTACGCTGGGAGAGACCTTCGGCTCCATCCGCGACCTGCGCTCCCGCTTCGTCTCCGTCATAACCAGAGATGGAAAGGAGTACCTCATTCCAAACGAAGACTTCATTTCCCAGCAAGTCGTCAACTGGTCGTTCTCCAGCGATTATGTCCGCATCGAGGTGGATTTCGGAACCTCGTATGACAGCGATCCGCACGAGGTTGCCCGCATCGCGATCGAAGCGGCCAAGACCATTCCGCGGGTTGCGGGCACCTACGCCCAGCCGGTCTGCTGGATGACGGCCTTCGGGGCTTCATCGGTCGATTTCAAGCTGAGATTCTGGATCTCCGACCCGAGCAACGGCCTTACCAACGTGCGCGGTGAAGTACTCATGGCATTATGGGATGCATTCAAGGCAGCCGGCATTTCGATCCCGTTCCCGCATCGCGAAATCATCATGAAGACACCTGTCGAGCTTGCCCGCGCATCTTTTCGGCAACGGCCAGGCGATGAACGCGCTTCCGGCAGCCCCAAATCCGGGAACTGAATTGCCTCAAAGACGTTCGGCAGTATCCGTTCACGAGGTCACCGCCATGCGCCGCGCCGTTTATTTGCTCTCCCTCGCACTCGCCGGCTCCCAGCCGCTTGCGGCAGCCGCTCAGGAAGCCAATTTCCTCCAGTCGCTTGCTGGAAACTGGCAAGGCGCAGGCCAGGTGCTGATGCGGATCGGCAGCGATCCGGTCAACGTGCGGTGCAGCTTCGCAACGACGGCGGGCCGAGCCAACTTCTCCATGAACGGCAGCTGCCGGGGCTTTGTCGTCGTGCGCCGGGCCGTTTCGGCAAATCTGAGGGTCAGCGGCGGGCGCTATACCGGAACCTATGTCGGACCGATGGGCCTGCCGTCTGCGCTTTCTGGAAGCCGCCGCGGAAATGCCATCAATCTTTCCGTACGCTGGGCCCGCCCCGTGAACGGAGACCGGAACGCCACCATGACCATCGAGAAGGTCGGGGCGGATGGCTTGCGCCTGCGCACGGTCGATCGCGACCATGCGACCGGAGGGTCGGTCGTTACCAGTAACATCGATCTTATGCGTCAGTGAATTTGCGCAGGTCTGTCCAACCGGTTTCGTCAGTTGCTCGTCTGCGTCGCGGCCGCTTCCGAGGCCGATCCGTTCCTGGCGAGTTGCCCGATGACCACCAGAACCAGCACGGCAAGCACGCCTGCCGCCAATGTCAACGCCAGCGACCAGACGACGCCGATGCTCCCGATCAGGTAGGCCAGCGCAAAGGGTGCGACCGCCGACACGATCAGCCGCGCCGCCATCACCCGGCCCTGCATCTTTCCATAGCCGTCGCTTCCGAAGAGCAACAGCGGAAGCGTTCCCGTGACGATGCTGAAGAGACCGTTTCCCAGGCCGAAGACAACTGCGAATGCGATGGCGCCGGCAACGGAAGGCGCGGTCGGGATGAGCAGGAATACCGCTGCCGACATAAGCGTGGCCGCGATGATGGCAAGCTTAAGCGGCGGCAGGTTCACGCCGAAGAGCATGTTCGTCAACCTGCTGAGCACCTGCGAGGGACCGAAGAACGTCCCGACCAGCGCCGCTGTCGCGCCGAGCCCGAGGCCGGAAAGCAGCGGCACCATATGGACGAGGATGGCCGAGCTCACCAGCGACTGCAGGGAGAAGGAAAACGCCATCAGAACGAAACCCATCCTGCGCGCCGATGCGGCAAGCGTTCCTTCCACGCGTCTCGCCGGCGAGGCCTTGCCGCTTCGCACCCGGTTTCGGCGCATCTGGCGCGAGAGCACGGCATGGATAGGCAGGCAGATGACGAAGTTTAGGCCCGCGAATACCAGATAGACCTGCTGCCACGATATTTCAGCGTGCAGCATTGTCGTGATCGGCCAGAAGATTGTCGAGGCAAAGCCGCCGATGAGCGTCAGGTAGGTGATGCTCCGTTGTGCCGCCTGCGGCCGGATCTGCACGAGCAGCGCGAAGGCCGCGCCATATTGAACGAGGTTCGACGCCGCCTCGATGCCGATCAGCGCCGCTACGAAGGAAATCCTGCCGGGCGCCAGCGCGCAGGCGACAAGTGCCGCCGCCGCGATCGCCGATCCCGCCGTCATGATCCGTCCGGCGCCGAAGCGGTCGATCCATTTGCCGAGCGCAGGTGCCATAAGACCGCCGATCAGGAGAGCCGCGGACAAAGCGCCGAAGATAGCCTCGGACGGCCATCCGAGATCCCGCGACATATCGGGGGCGAGGATGCTGAAGCTGTAATAGAGCGTGCCGTAGCCGATGATCTGCGTGATGCCAAGGGCGATAATGGCAGCAATCGGCGGAGATTCGGTCATATGGATTTCAGGCTCACGCGCTGTTCGAGCTTATCGGCCTCTTCCTTGCGCTCGCTGTAGCGATCGGTGAGATAGGCGGAGGCGTCGCGGGTAAGCCACGTGAATTTCACCAATTCCTCGCAGACGTCAACCACCCGGTCGTAATAAGACGAGGATCTCATGCGGCCATCCGCGTCGAACTCCTGAAAAGCCTTGGCGACTGACGACTGGTTCGGAATAGTGATCATGCGCATCCAGCGGCCGAGCATGCGCATCTGCCCAACGGCGTTGAAAGACTGCGAGCCGCCCGACACCTGCATGACGGCGAGCGTCTTGCCCTGCGTTGGCCGCACCGAGCCAACCGAAAGCGGAATCCAGTCGATCTGCGCCTTCATGATGCCGGTCATGGCGCCATGGCGTTCCGGCGAAACCCATACCTGCCCTTCCGACCACTGCGAAAGATCGCGCAGTTCCTGGACCTTCGGATGGCTTGCCGGCTCCGCATCAGGAAGCGGCAATCCCTCCGGATTGAATATCCGCACCTCGCAGCCGAAGTGCTCGAGCAGGCGCGTCGCCTCATGGGCGAGCAGCCTACTATAGGAGACCGTGCGCAGCGAACCGTAGAGGATCAGGATACGGGGCTTATGCTTCGAGAATGGCGGCCGCAGCGCCGCCAGATCGAGCAGCCGCAGATGTTCGCGTGAGGCTGCCGCCAGATCAGACAATGCGCCTACCCTTCGCATCGAGAACCTGTTCGCCGTCTTCCTTGGCGAAGGCGCCCTTATGGGTGTCCGGCAGGATATCGAGAACCGCCTCGGATGGCCGCGCGAGCCGCGTGCCGAGCGGCGTCACGACGAAGGGCCGGTTGATGAGGATCGGATCTTTCAGCATCGCGTCGAGAAGCTGATCGTCGGTCAGGGCCGCGTGATCGAGCCCAAACTCCGCATAGGGCGTACCCTTCTCGCGGATGGCCTGGCGCACCGTAAGGCCGGCGTCGGCGATCATCTTGACTAGCTCCGCGCGCGACGGCGGAGTTTGCAGATACTCGATGATCGTCGGCTCGATCCCGGCATTTCGGATCATCGCCAGCGTATTGCGCGACGTGCCGCAATTTGGATTGTGATAGATGGTGGCTTTCATAGCTTTGCCTCAGGTGAAAGGGTTGACGATGCTCCCGGATGCAGCAACCAGGTGAACAGAAAGAGCGCCGCGACCGCACCGGCGATTTCGGCAACCCAGAAGCCCGGAAGATCGACCGGACGGATGCCGGAAAAGGTGTCGGTCAGCGAGCGGGCGAAGGCAACGGCCGGATTGGCGAAGGAAGTCGAAGCGGTGAACCAGTAGGCGGCCGTGATATAAAGCCCCACCAACCATGGCACCGCCTTCTGCTCGAAGCGGATCCCGGCGAGGATCACCGCAATGAGGCCGAAGGTCGCGACACCTTCGGAAAACCATTGCGCCCCGCCGGTGCGGACCTTTGTCGACAGCTGGACGAGCGGAAGATCGAACATGAGATGGGCTGCAATCGTCCCGATGGCGCCGCCAGCAACCTGCGCCAAGACGTAAAAGAGGAAATCGCGCTTCGGCAGCGACCGCGATATCGCGAAGACCAGCGAGACCGCCGGATTGAAATGAGCTCCGGAAACCGGCGCCAGGATAGTGATCAACACCACAAGAATCGCGCCGGTCGCCAGCGTGTTGCCGAGCAGGGCCAGTCCTACATCCTGCGTCAGCGATGTCGCCATGATGCCCGACCCGACCACGGTCGCGACGAGAAGTGCTGTGCCGAGGCCCTCGGACACCAGGCGGCGCGGCAGATCGAACGTCATCGTTATCCTGCCTTCACCGGATTGCTCGCCGAACCTTCCATGGCGCCGATCTGGCGCAGGTGCTGCTCCAGAGCGAGCTTGTCGATCGACGACAAAGGCAGGCTCAGGAAAGCCATGATCCGGTTATTCAGGAACCGTGCGGCCTGCGCGAAAGCCCGGTCCTTCTCGACTTCGCTGCCCTCGACAGCGGCCGGATCCTCGACGCCCCAGTGGGCAGTCATCGGATGGCCGATCCAGACCGGGCAGGCTTCGCCCGCGGTGCTGTCGCAGACCGTGAAGATGAAATCCATTTCCGGCGCGTCCGCCTCGGCAAACACGTCCCAGCTCTTCGAGCTGAAGCCGGTCGAAGGATAGCCAAGGGCCTGCAGCTCCTTCAGCGCATAGGGATTGACCCTACCCTTGGGTTGGCTCCCTGCCGAAAACGCCCGGAAGCGGCCCTTGCCGTCGGCGTTGAGAATGGACTCCGCCAGGATAGAGCGGGCGGAATTGCCGGTGCACAGGAACAGCACGTGGTAGACACGCTCGGCAGTCATTGAAGTTTCTCCTCCACCTTAGGCCCGCAGCATGCGGCGACCGCCGCCACAGGTGCGCAGATTTCAGGGTTCCCGGCGCAGCAGTCTTCCATCAGGAAGCGGATCAGACCGCCCAGCGCATTATAGTTCGCCGTGTAGATGATCGAGCGGGATTCACGCTTCTGGCTGATGAGGCCGGATCGTTCGAGCTCCTTGAGGTGGAAGGAGACATTCGACGGCGAGACGGCCGTCTTCTCCGCAACCATGCCGGCGGCCATGCCGTCTGGACCCGCGACCACCAGCACGCGGACGATATGCAGGCGGGTTTCCTGGGAGAGCGCGGCGAAGGCGCTCAGGGCTTGACGTTGATCCATATTTCAATAATCCTTGAATTGTTGAAATTAGGATTAATGCATATGAACGCGATCGACAACAGCAAAATGCAGGACCGCGACATCAGCCTCGGCCTGCTTCTCGACTTTCTGGCAGGCGCCAAGGATTTGCCCTTGGTTTTCCATTACGACGGCCGGCCGGTGAAACCGGGCTACCACGTCACCGAAGTCAAGGCCGGAGAGTTCGCAGCGCTCGACTGCGGCGCCAACCCGGAAGCATGGCGAGAGATTTTCATCCAGCTATGGGACATTGACGAGGACGACCGCACGCATATGCCGGCTGGAAAATTCCATGCAATCATTTGCAAGGTGACCGAGCATGTGAAGCTCGACGGTTCTGCGAGGCTGACATTCGAAGTCAGCGACGGCGTGCGACCAATGCAGCTTTATTGCGCGGCCATGCCGGCCCTTGTGGGTGGCATGGTGCACGTCGAGCTTGCGCCTCGCCCGGCAAGCTGCAAGCCGCGCGAACGCTGGCTCAAAGAGGAAGCACGAAAGACTGAAGCCTGCTGCAGGCCCACGCATGGCAAAGATGTCTGCTGCGCCTAGAACGCATTGAAAAGCCAACGGCCCACATCGGCGACGTTATCTCCGCCCTTCCTAATCATATTGGGCAGGTTGATATGTCGCCGGGACACTGACGTTATACGTGCCATGAGGTTTGTGCTGTTTTACATTGTAACGTGCGTTTCCGTCAGCCTTGCTGTGGGCGTCGCCATATATCCGATCTTTGAACCGCCACCTGGGCCGACGCAGGGTTCTTCGCTGCAAAGCTTCCGTCCTCAAGCAGCCAGGAAGGCGGGCAAGACCTCTCGCCTGATGCCTTGCACCAATGCCTCGTCCTGCCTCCAGGCGCCAACGAGCGCTGATCCGAACGACGCTTTTCGTTTCCGTCCACCGGTTTTTGTGCCGGCCTCTCCCCGCACCCCGTCGCCGGGTGTGCCCGCGAGACGTGAGCTTTAGATGGTTGCCCCGGCCCCAGACCAATCCTTCCGCATCGTCGCATTCCGACAGCCGGTCGACCCAATGCGCGAATGCAACGCTTCATTAACCACGTCCAGCGTACTTTTGGCAAAACCAAGGAGGTCGGCAGGTTGAGGGGGCGAACAGCACTAGCTCGTAGCGCAGCGTATTTCGTAATCGCGTCTTTGCTGGCGGGCTGCGTAAGCGGACCGGACCACACGCCTCCGGAGATGCCGCTGCCGGCGAAATTCGGTGAGGGCAGCACCAAGAATATCGGTGATGTTGCGACGGTGGCCTGGTGGTCGGCCTTTCGCGACAGGCAGCTCGACAGCCTGGTGGCGCGCGGTATCGATCAGAACCTCGACGTGCTGCAGGCGATGGAGCGCATCAATTCGGCGTCCTCGAATGTGACGGTCGCCGGGGCCGGCTCGCTGCCGAGCCTGGTGGTCGGCGCCTCGCACACGGTGTCGGGCCAGATGGGCTCGGAGCGCACCCGGATAGGTGCTACCAACACCACTGGCGGCGAGGCCAATGTCTCCTGGCTGCTCGATCTCTTCGGCCAGTACCGCCGCTCCAAGGAAAGCGCGCTTGCCTCGCTCGATTCGGCCTATGCCAGCGCCGACGTGGCCCGGCTTGCCTTCCTGCAGGATCTCGTCTCGACCTATATCGACGCCCGCTTCTACCAGGAGCGCATTGCGCTGTCGAAGGCCAACCTGCAATCGCGCCGGGAGACCTTCGACCTCACCAAGTTCCAGCTGGAAGCCGGTGCCGCCTCCAGGCTCGACGTCGTCCAGGCCGAGGGCCTGGTGCAGTCGACGCAGGCCGAAATCCCCGGTCTGGAAACCAACTTCCGCGTCTCGGCGCATCACATCGCCACGCTGCTCGGCCTGCCGGCCTCCTCGCTGATGGCCGAACTGCAGAAAGGGGCCGCCCAGCCGGTCTACCGTGCCGGCATCATCTCCGGCGTCCCGGCCGACCTGATCCGCAACCGTCCCGACATCCGCGTGGCCGAGCGCAATCTGGCAGCGGCGACCGCCAATATCGGCGTCGCCCAATCGCAGCTTTATCCGTCGATCGCGCTGTCCGGCTCGATCTCGCCGACCTGGGTCAACCCGGCCGGTGGCAGCGGCGGCGGCCTGACCACATGGTCCTTCGGCCCGACGCTCAACCTGCCGATCTTCGACGGCGGCCGCCTGCGCGCCAATGTCGACATTGCCAAGTCGGACGCCAAGACCGCCTATCTCGCCTGGAAGGCCGCGGTGCTCAACGCCGTCGAGGAGGTGGAGAACGCGCTGTCGGCGGTGCGCCGCGACGCCCAGACGGTGGAAGCGCTGCGCGCCCAGGTCAAGACGACGCAGGAATCGCTTGAACTGTCGACGGCAAGCTACAAGGACGGCGCCTCCTCGCTGCTCGACGTGCTCGACGCCCAGCGCCAGGTGTCGCTGGCCCAGGCGAGCCTGGCAGCCGCCGTGCAGCAGATGGCCAGGGACTACGTCTCCCTCAACGTCGCCATCGGCGGCGGCTATGCCCCGGGCGGCAAGGTCAACTCTGTCTCCGCAACAGTGGCAAAAGGCCCCACAAAGAGCTGATAAAGCCGAAGCACGATGAAAAGAAATGTGGCGCGACCGTGCGCGGCCAAGGAAAAAGGACCCGTCCTGCCTATTGACGAGTCCTTCTCCTTCATCGGAGGAGTAGCGAGACGGTCTCGCAAGGATGATACCGCTCTTAAGCATCAGACCACGAATTCCCGGTGTTGAACATTTCTACAAAAGGATGAGCCGGCCCTACGCCCGATACGCTCTATGACGATCGCGCAAACGCGCTTCCTGTACCGTAAGAAGACAGAAGCCGGCCCGCCCGGCTATCACCCAAAGGGATTAGTTGATTTCGCGCTGTAGTATGGCATCCTTGCGTCGGGATCGGGGGCAGTACCGAGTAGAACCAATTCCAAATGCGGCAGCTAATACTCGCGGGCTAATGACCGCGAAAAGCTCCTTGCGGAAGGGCTCGCTTCATTGCTGAAGCGAGCCCGGCTTTCTCGGCCCCAAGAATATCGAGCAGTCTTCAGTCTTATACAGAATAACAGCGTCCCCGCTTGTAGGGGCGCCGCCCAGATCCTCTTCCTTCTCAGCCATCAAGCATCAAAACTCGGCGCCTTCGGGGCGAACCGCGCATTCCACCCCTTACCTACGTGGCACTCGAGACGGCCTTGCCCGCGAAAGCATGCGAAGCCTTCACAGCAAATTCGGGGAGTTCAGCAGCAACCACACATGATCAATGCATGAAATCCCTGATCTTGTAGGCGACCTCCGTGCGGTTGGTGGCATTCAGCTTTTTCATGATGTTGCGGATGTGAACCTTTACCGTACTTTCGCAAAGCTTCATTTCATACGCGATGATCTTGTTGGCCTTGCCGCGCAGCAAGGCTTCTGCCACGACCGCTTCACGCGGCGTGAAGAGTTCATCGGTGCAGTTCATGCCGTTGCTGACAGCACTGATTACGTGCCTCGCAGCAAGAATGCTGCTTGCGGGAATGAAAATTCCCCCGGCCTGGGCCAGGCCGATCGCTTCTGCAGCAACGCCAATACTGACAGTGGTGGGTATGTAGCCTCGGGCGCCGTATTCCAGCGCTTTGAGGATTTGCGAAAGTTCGTCGCTTTCCGCCCCAACGACGACAGGGCTGGATTTGAACTTCTCGGTCAATTTCGCGATTGCTTGGCCCACATCGGCATCCGTGATCTTCTTTGCGCCGATCATCAAAAGGATGACGGCCGGATCGTGCTGGATATGCTGGTTCTGCCAGTCCTCCAGCGAATTGGCGGAAATGATGTTCAAGGCCGGTTGATACTCGCGAAGGCTGCGTGACAGGCACTCCCGGTCAAGCGCCCGCGAATCGATCAGCAGCAGATACTCCGCATGCTCTTCCGTCGCGACGAAATTCGCCGACGACAGACCCCGTACCGGATCCCTCGCCTTCAAGGAAATGAGGCGGGTTGTCCTTGCGATACCAGTATTTTCGTTGGTTATTTGTTGCCCGTTCATAGCCGACTCCTACTCTCAACAAAATTGGCAGCCAAAACTAGAGACCAATTTGAAATACATACGCTTTACTTGCAAATCATACGATTAGATCAAACTTTGGGGCTCGATCTAAAGTACTTTTACAGTCGTATGAAATCCAAACGCCCAACATTAAACTTGCATTAATTATAAATGTCGGCATTAACATATGTTAACCACTACTCATAAAAGATCACATCTAAAACTTATTTCTTACGGCACAGTAACATTGCCACTAATCACTTTAGCCACAAAGAGCTACGAATATGTGAATAATCCTCATATTTTATAGAATTATCCACAGAGAGGCCTGCCGGCTCTTCTTTCGAATAGCCCCCAAAACACCTCGAAGTATTTCAGGAATTTAAAGCCGGCGCTCCGCCGGGGGCGCCAGGTAGCTGGGGTCGAAATCGACCAGTTCCTCGAGTTTCTTCCTGTCGAGGAATTCGACGACGCCACTTTTGAATACAAGCAGGCCGCTGAGCCGCATATCTTTCAGGACGCGATTGATATGGACGGTCGAAAGACCGACGGCATCACCGATTTCGGCCTGTGTCAGCGGACATTCAAAACCATCCGCCGACTCGTGCTGGAAGACACCCAGCCGAACGGCCAGCTCCAGAAGAAGATGCGCGGTCCGGGCAAGAGCATCGCGGCGCCCGATATTCGCCATCCTTTCGGTCAGCCGGGCTTGACGGCGCACCATCTCCAGGAGCAGCGCGCGGTGCAGGTCGTTCGAAGCGTTCTCGGGCTTTCGATCGCCGAGCGCCGGCAGTTCGTAAATGCGGATGTTGGAAAGCGCCTGCATCGTCTCGCGCGACAATTCCGCCGAAGCAGTCCAGACGATATCGCCGGGAAGCGAAAAATCGGACACCATGCGTGTGCCGTTTGGAAGCAGCTTCCAGGATATTATCCAGCCGCTGACCAGATAGAAGATGCGGGCCCGCCGATTTCCGACCTCGAAGATCGTTTCGCCAGCTTGGTAACCGCGGTACGCTCCCCCCGCAAATTCGCGACGCTTGAGATGACGACTTGCCGAAAGCTCATATTCCGCGGTGGTCAGTGTTACCATTCCCCAAACCCCGTAAGCGAACATCCGCTTTGATTGAACAAAAGTATAATCTTAAGGTTGGAAAATACACAATATCATGCGTCTTTTGCCGTGTCGCTTACTCCATATTGCTTAAGTTGCTTGGGAGTGCGGTGTTGCAGCCTGCCGCAGGACTTTACGCGCATACATTGAATCTTTTGCAGGCGACGGGAAACAACGCTGCGCGGCGATTGGCAAGCCTGGGGAACATCTGGTATTTCAATATGGGATTGAACAAGGGGCAGCCGCAATGCCTCGCACGTCTTCCGACATCGGATATTCGCTGATAAGGCCTGGCCGCAGCGCAAATCGCAAGCGCCGCATTCCCGTTTCCGCACAGTCCATCGTCAGCTTATATCTTTCCTGATCAATACCTTGGGCGAGCGCGGCTTTTACAAGGGCGGGAATTTCGCTCACCAGCACATGCTCTTCGTCCACAAAATAGGCTTCGCGCCCGACGGAGCGGAAGAAGCCCTCGACCTTTTTATCCCACCCAAGTCCGACATGCGCAATACGCAGGGAATAGGCGGCAATGCAGGCGTGGAGGCGATGGGAAACGATGGCATCCGCGGCATTCAGCAGCCGCAGCAACTCCGCAACATCCGCAGGCCGATCGGCAAGATGGAGTACGCCCGAGGTAAGATGACGGACCATCGAGCCGTCGTTCACGATCGTCCTCGCGAAAATGTGATCTTCCGTGGCGCCGTTGCAAAACAGCATGACGCTGAATCCGTCCTCGATCAACGCGTTTACGAGCTTGCGGTACCCAGCCGCATCCCCAAGCGGTATCGGGCCTGTCTGGCTGGCATGGCGCGTAAGTACGACCGGTTCCGTGATGCAGATGGCGACCGTCTTTCCCGCGCTCGGTCCGCGCGTCGTATCGGCTATCTGGGCGATCAGGAGCCCGGGATCAGGGATGATGTCCGGAACTGGACCGGCCGGAAAATGACGGCGCCAGCTCTCGTAAGCAAACCTGTCGCGCACTGAGACGTGCAGCAGCCGCACGCCGCCGATGCGGGCGAACAGTCGCCTGGCTGGCTCCGACCAATCGGAGCTTACGCCGACGGCATAAATCGCAAGCGGGCGGTCGAAGCGCCGAACGCAATCCAGAACTGCTCCGATCTTTAACGGGAAATTCAGGTCGTCGTCCTGGAAAAGATTGCCGCCCCCGATGACGACTGCATCCGCCGCGGCAATCTTGCGTTCCCATTCCCCACGCTGCCTGCGGAGCGCTCGCCGGACGACGAACCCGACAGCCAGCCGCCGCGCAGGCTTTGGCAACCTTTGAAGCAGCTTGAGCAGATGCCGGCGCCGGCTGCTGCTTGCACCGCCGAACCCGCGACGGCCGGCAAGATCGACAGTCTCCACCTCGATACCGCCGCCCGTTTGCGAAAGGCCGTGCTCGATGCAAAAAGCCAATATGCCGTCGCCAAGGTTCTCGCTGTATTTGACGTTGAAGACGACGATCTTGAAGGGCATCCTGCTCATGTCCGCCTCTCGTGTAAGCTCATGGTATTGGAGGCAGAGGCCCTCGCGCGGCGCGGATCAGGCGCAGTCAGGGCGGTCGTGGCGCCGGCGAGAATGTAGATCATCAACCCGAGATCGTAGACGGTTCCGGATGTGGAAGCCGTGACCAGAACCGCCAGAATACCCATTTTCGCGGCGCGTATTGCCGCACCGCATTCATTCGGCTGCGACGATCCAACAGCCGGCTTCAACGACAGTACGGACCATATGAACAGCGCGAACAATAACGCGCCGAGCACTCCGATATTGGACAGCAGCACCAGCACGAAGCTGGAGGCCCGTGCACTGCCCAGTCCTGCACCGAAACCGAACGTGTCGAGGAACGTCTTGTAGGCAACGGCGTTCCATTCCGCACGCTCTTGTCCCGACTGGCTGTCGACTTTGGAAAACAGCATCTCGTCGAAAAAGCCGGCAACGCCTGCCGAAAACCCCGGCAGCGTCGCCAGGACAAGAAACACGATGAGCGGGGCCGCCGCGACCGAGCCGGCAATAAAGAGCGCCGGCTGGCGAGATCGGTCGGCGGGCGACCAAAAAAGGGACCGCAAGAAAAGAATCGGAACAATAATCGCAAGACCGATAAGCCCCGTAGCCGATGTCGAAAAGAGCAATGCGATGAACAAAAGCCACGTCAAAGGGCCGATTGCCCGGCCACGGACGCCTTCGAGCCAGAGGCTGGCGATGATGGCAAACAGCACCAGCGTATAGCCAGCAAATGCCGATGCTTCCGGAAAAGTCCCTGAAATCCTCTTCAGCCCGCCTTTTTCGGCGGCGGTCAGCAGCGCGTAGTTTGCCGTCCTGACGAAGCCGAGCAGATATTCGGTTCGCGTGAAATAGGTTACGATATCGGCCAGTGCGAAGCTCAATGTCACCGTCGCGGTGACCAACACGGCCTTGATGAGATCCTCATGCGCGCCTGCGCGCCTGAAGAACGCAAAGGTACTGGCGAACGCCACCAGGCCGCCCACGGCATAGACCGTCTGCGTTATATTGCTCGACGAGGCACGCAGCGGCACGAGCGAGATTATGTTTCGCAGGCCGACCGAGCGTTCGACGATCATGGTTTCCGTCATTCCCTGAAACAACCGCGGAAAGAACAATGCTGTAATCAGTCCGAAGACCGTCAACACCAACAGGATGAATCCAGCGCGCGAGGGAGAGACTGCAGCGAAGATCTGTCCCTCGCCGAATGCCATAAAGACGCGTAGAACGAAAAACAGCAGAAAGAGGTTTGGCACCAGGATTGACGCTCCGCCCATTCCGGGCAGCGCAATGGCAGCCGCCGCGCCGAATGCAGTCGACAGCATCATCCATGTGAAAGAATGCCTGACCGGGGCGAACACCAGAATTGCCCCCAGCAGAATGGTCATCAGTCCAATGAATTCGACCCGCATCCACCGCACCCAGTTTTCCTCAACAGGAAAGCTATCATGCGCCGAAGCGGCTTGTATTTACGTCCGCCTTAAGTCCTTTGCGGTAGTCCTTCGGTCGAATTGGGCCCTTTTCCGCCAAAGTGCGCGTCGGTACGGTCCGCGAGATGAGAACGTTTACGCCCAAAACCTGTCTTCGTCGTACAGGCTGGCCGCGATCGTCTGGCCGCCGGCTGGGCATCGTGATCGCTGCCGCGCTTCTGTGCGCCGGCCTGGCACATGCCGAAGACTGCGTGCCCGGTGACACCGGCGATCAAATCGATACCGAGGAGATGAAGGTCACTTTCGAAGACAACTTCGACGATCTCAGCGTGTCGGCCTGGGGGCCTGGAACCCGCTGGATCGCTCATACGCCGTGGTCCGGCGATTTCGGCGGCGCCCGTTTTGCCAATCCCGAACTCGGTTTTCCGTTTGTCGTCACCGACGGCGTTCTGCGCATCGAGGCGGCCCGCAACGCCCAGGGCGATTGGCGTTCCGGGCTGCTTGCCTCCGTTGACCCCAAGGGAAATGGGTTTTCACAGTGCTACGGATATTTCGAGACGCGCGCCCAGCTGCCCTTAGGGCCTGGCGTGTGGCCGGCTTTCTGGCTGATTGGCAAGGACAGGTCGAAATCGACCGCCGAGATCGATGTTCTTGAATTCTACGGAGACAAACCGGAAGGATATTCTTCGACCGTCCATGTCTGGCACCGCGGTGGGGGGCATTATTCGGATTTCTCGCGCATCGAGGTGTTCCGCGACGCAAGGCCCACCGACTTTCATACGTATGGCGTGAAAATAGATTCCGAATTCATCCGGATGTATTTCGACGAGAAGCTGGTCTGGAAAACCAAAACCCAGCCGGAGCACCGCCAGCCGATGTATATCCTTGTCAATCTGGGACTGGCGAAGGACGCTGGCGAAATGGACGTTCCCGATCCGTCGCATATGTTCGTGGATTACGTCCGGGCTTACAGTGTCAGGTGACGCTCCGCATTGACCGCAGGCTCACCCCCCGCATCGACCAATTCTCCGTTCGCACTCTTAAAAAACGCATGTTTCACAAGGCGTTATCGGAGGTACGCTGACGCCTGCCACATGGAACAGGGTATGGGAAAACCGGCCCTCTAAGACTTTCGTGCACTTGCAGTCATCCCAATGATCAACTGGCGATTTTCCTCGATCATGAAATCCTGTCTCCTCATTCTTTCGATTGGATGATCTCCTGCAGGGCAATGATTGGGGGCAAATCAGTGACTGATCCGGCGTTTCTTGAAACGAACGAAGCCGATGTTGTTGTGTCTTATGACCGGGACCGCTCTCTCCAGGACATCGTACGTCAGCAGGCTCGCATCGCTCCGCAGGCGACGGCGATTGTCTTCGGCGACGAGCGTCTCACCTACGATGAGCTCGACAGATTGTCCGACGCCCTGGCGGGACACCTCGCGGAGCTTGGAATCCGGAAGGGCGATGTCGTGGGCATGCTGCTTCCGCGCGCGCTCAATACCGTCATTTGCATGCTTTCGATCCTGAAGGCCGGCGGCGTCTATGTACCGCTCGATCCGGCCTATCCCGAAGAGCATCTCGCCTATGTCGCCGCCGAGTGCGCCCCCAAGGTTGTCTTCGTCGATGCGGCATCCGCTGGAAGGGCTAGCTCCGTCCCCGACCTGCGCGGCACAATCATCGATGCAGAAGTTGTGATTGGAAGGCTCGCCCACAGCGCCGTCGCCAAACGGCCGGCCGTCGAGGTCACTGGCAGTGACCCGGCTTACATCATGTACACGTCCGGTTCCACGGGCCGGCCGAAGGGCGTTACGATTGCCCACCGAAGCATCGCGCGGGTCGTCCTCGATCAGAACTATATCGATTTCAGACGTGACGACGTCATCCTTCACGCCGCTACAATCGCCTTTGACGCGACGACCTTCGAAATCTGGGGGGCGCTGCTGAACGGATGCACGGTCGCCGTCATGCCCGATGCCGATTTCTCCCTGGCGCGCCTTACAGGCGTCATGCGTGACACCGGTGTCAGCATGACCTTTCTCACCACGGGGCTGTTCAATCTCTTCGCGGACTATGCAGGGGGCGATCTGCCGAGGCTGCGCCATGTGCTTTTCGGCGGCGACGTGGGCTCTCCAGTGCATGCCCGGCGATTCATCCAGCGCTATCCCGGCTGCCGGCTGAGCAACGCCTACGGCCCGACCGAAACTACGGTGTTTGCAGCGGTCTTCACCGTACCGCCAGGCTTTGCGGAGGCCGATCTGCCGATTGGAAAGGCGATCGCCCATACCGGGATCTGCATTTTGGACGAGGAATTGCGGGAACTTCCGCCCGGCCGCGAGGGGCAGCTTGCGATATCGGGCGACGGCTTGGCGATCGACTATTTCCGTTGTCCGGAGCGCACCGCGGAGAAATTCGTCTTTGTCGCCACGCAGGCCGGCCCGAAACGCTGCTATCTGACCGGCGATATCGCCCTTCTCCAGCCCGACGGCACGGTGAGCTTCAAGGGACGCCGCGACCGGCAGGTCAAGATCAACGGCAAGCGCATCGAGCTTGACGAGATCGAGACCGCACTGAGGAACGACCCGGCACTCTCCGACGCCATCGTTCTCTGCCACCTCCAGGGTCCCGCCCTGAAACGTATCGTCGCCTATCTGCGCCCGCGCGCGGAAACTGCGCTTGGCGATCCGGCTTTCGCACAAGAGGTCATGTCGAGGCTGCGCGCCACACTTCCGGTCTACATGATTCCGAGTGCGACCGTCATGGTCGAGGCATTCCCGCTCACCCCGGCCGGCAAGGTCGACCGCGCGAGCCTCCTCCCGCCGCCGGTCGAGGCCGCCCGGCCCGATGCGGAAGCCGTGGCAAGCACGCAAGCGGAAACGCTACTGACGCAGCTCTGGAGCGAGGCGCTGGGTGCCGAAAGGATCGATCTCGACAGGAACTTCTTCGATCTCGGCGGCACCTCTCTCCAGCTTCTGCAGGTGCATGCGGGACTGGAAACAAGGCTCGGGCGCTCCGTGGATGTCGTCGCACTGTTCAAGCATTCGACCATCCGCGAGCTTGCCCGCCATATCGAGGGCAAATCCCAGAACACCGCGCGATCCATCGCCGCTGCCCAGCGGGCGGCACTTCAGAGGAAAACCATGTCCCAGTTCCGAAGGAGCGCTTCATGACGGCAACTCACGAAACCGCCCACGCCGATCTCGATCGAATTGATATCGAGGACGATCAGGGTCCGGGCGGCATCGCGATCATCGGCATGTCCGGGCGCTTCCCGGGCGCACCCTCCGTAGAAGCGCTTTGGGAGCTCGTCCGTGACGGCCGGAATGCCTTTTCGATATTCGCGCCGGACGAAATCGAAGATTGCTTCACCGACGAAGAACGCGCCGCCGCAAATTATGTCGCTGCCCGCCCGCATCTTCCGGACGTGGACATGTTCGACGCCGAATTCTTCGGCATGTTCGCACGCGAGGCAGCACTCACCGATCCGCAGCATCGCGTCTTCCTGGAAATCTGCTGGGAAGCGCTCGAAAACGGCGGCTACGATCCGCATCGCTTTGCGGGCATGATCGGCGTATTTGCCGGCTCGTCCATGCCGACCTATCTGATCAACAACGTCCTTGGCGATCGTGCCAAGGCGGAGGAATTCGCCTCCAATTATCAGATCGGCTGTTTTCAGCAGCTCGTAGGAGCGCTCAACGACGCGCTCGCGACTCGTATTGCCTACAAGTTCGATCTGCGCGGCCCCGCCTTCACGCTGCAATCGGCCTGTTCGACCTCGCTACTTGCCGTGTCGCAGGCTTGCCAGAACCTACAGACCTATGCTTGCGACATGGCGCTTGCTGGCGGCGTGTCCATCACGCTGCCGCAAAAACGGGGATATCTCTACCAGGAAGGCGGCATGGCTTCGGCTGACGGCACCTGCCGGCCGTTCGATGCGAACGCGGATGGAACTGTCTTTGCAAGCGGCGCAGGCGTCGTACTCCTGAAGAGGCTGGAAGACGCGCGAAGGGACCGCGATCGCATCTTCGCAGTCATCCGCGGCTACGGCATCAACAATGATGGCTCCGACAAAGTCGGTTTCACCGCACCGAGCGTCCGGGGACAGGCCGAGGCGATCTCCGCCGCACTGGCAAATGCAGGAGTGCCAGCCGCATCGATCGGATACGTCGAATGCCACGGGACCGCGACGCCCCTGGGCGATCCCATCGAGTTCGGCGGCCTGAAGGAGGCCTATCTCGACATTGCGGACGCGCGGGAGAGCTGTGCGCTCGGTTCAGTGAAGGGCAATGTCGGGCATATGGATTGTGCTGCGGGCGTATCCGGTCTCATCAAGACAGCGCTGATGCTTCATCGCGGCAAGATTCCGCCGATGCCCAACTACAGCCGCCCCAATCCTCGGCTCAATATCGAGGAGAGCCCCTTTTATATTCCCACCGAAATGACGGACTGGCCGGCACAGGGACATCCGCGCCGCGCAGGCGTCAGCGCCTTCGGCGTCGGCGGCACGAATGTCCACGTCATTCTCGAAGAAGCGATTGGCGAAGAGCGCGAGGCATGCTCGGACGTCATCAAGCCGTACATCCTGCCGCTGTCGGCACGCAATCAGGCAGCCTTGTCGGCTATGCGCGCCAATCTCAGCGCTCACCTGACCGAGCACCCGGAGATTTCGCTCGCAGACGTCGCCGCAACGCTGCAGAACGGCAGATGCGAGTTCAGCCATCGCTTTGCGATATCGGCCCGGACCGTCGAAGAGGCGCGGGAAAAGCTCGGCGCAGAACGAACTGCGGATTCCGTCGCATCGGACGCCCCTCCGGTTGCGTTCATGTTTCCGGGACAAGGCGCGCAATATGTCGGCATGGGTGCTGGACTCTATGACAGCGAACCGGAATTCGCACGCTGGATCGACAGGGGCGCCGAACTGCTGAAGCCTATGCTCGGCCTTGATCTTCGGATTTTCATCTGCCATTGCGGACCGGTGCCGGAGTCAATGGCTGACGAACAGCGCAACACGCGCATCGCTCAACCCTGCCTCTATCTCGTCGAATATGCGCTGGCACGGCTGTGGATGAGCCGAGGCCTCAGGCCCTACGCGATGATCGGCCATAGCGTCGGCGAATTCGTAGCAGCAACGCTTGCCAACGCAATTTCTTTCGAAGATGGACTCCGGCTTGTCGCAAGCCGCGGGCGTCTCATGCAAAGCCAGCCGCAAGGCGCGATGGTTTCGGTTCGGGCCGACGCGCAAACCGTCTCCGCTTACCTGAAAGGCGATGTCGAGATCGCCGCCGTCAATGCTCCGAAGCTGTCGGTTATCTCCGGCCCGTTCGCGGAGATCGACGAGGTTTGTTCAGCATTCGAAGTTGGCGGCATTGCCTTCAGCCGCCTGCACACGTCGCATGCCTTCCATTCGCCGATGATGGACGAGGCGGCAGCCGCGCTTTACGAGGAGACAGCCAAGGTAACCTACGGAACCGCAACGGTTCCCTATATCTCTTGCGTGACCGGAGACTGGCAGACGGCGCAACAGGGCACTTCGCCGCATTACTGGGCAAGGCACTGCCGCGACGCCGTTCATTTCGCCGATGGCCTTGCAAAGCTTTGCGACGGGAGGAAACCAATACTCCTGGAGGTTGGTCCAGGGCGGACGCTCTCCGTATTTGCTTCGCAGACCGTTGCACGGGACAATCTGAATACCGTGATCCAGTCTCTGCCCGAACATGATCGCGCGCCGGAAGCTGCCGATGTCTTCGCCGGCGCCCAAGGCAGATTGTGGATGGCTGGCTGCGTGCTCGAATGGCCGGAACTGCCCAACGGCGCAACGGCACACCTTGATCTGCCGGTCTACCCGTTCCAGCGCCAGCGTCACTGGATCGATGCGCCTCCATCGGTGCGCCGCAATGCAGGCTCTTACGCGCTGTCCCGCTCCGAGCTGCAAATCGTGGCCGAACCTTCGGCTGCGATCCAAATGCCGGCAACTGTCAGCGTCGCTCCAGCGATCGCCTCCTCTTCCGCCGACCGTATCCCTGCGCTTGAGTGCGAATTGCTGGCCACTCTCGCCGAGATGTCGGGCAATGCATTGAGGCCGGCCGACGTCGCCGCGACATTTATCGAGCTGGGCTTCGATTCCCTCTTCATCGGGCAATTCGCGCAGAGGATCGAGAAGGACTACCGGGTCAAGATTTCGTTCCGCGATCTTCTGAGCACCATTCCGTCGATCGCCAACCTGGCGAAACATCTCGATGAGAAAATGCCGGAGAAGGCGCCGGCAGCATCTCCGCCGCCTGCGGCGCATCTTCTTGCACCAGCGGCGGTTTCTGCCGCTCCGGAGATGCCTCTTGCGCCTACCCCTTCGCCGTCTGCATCGATGGGCGAAGTGCAGGCCCTCATTCAATCGCAGATTCAACTGCTCCAATCACTCTTCGCCCAGCAGCTCCAGTTGCTGCAATCCTCGGCAACCTCTCCACCGGCGGCGGTGGCAGAAGGCGCTGCAGCCGTAAGCCTGGCGCAGGCGGTACTGGCAATTGCTCCGGCTCCAGCTGCTGCTGTCCCGCCCGGAACGGCAGGTGCGCCAGTTACGCTCGCACAAAGGCTGGGTTCCGTCCCGCTCACGGAAGCTCAGACGGAGATCTGGCTGGCAGCCCAGACCGGCGATGAAGCGTCCTGCTCCTTTAACCTGTCCATTTCGCTGACGCTGGACGGCGAGTTCGACGAAGCTGCCTTTTCAAAGGCACTGAGCCTTGTGACGGATCGCCATGATGCGCTTCGAATCCGCTTCAGTCGCGCTGGCGATTCCTTCCGCTTCGCCGACGATTTCGCGCTGAAGGCGCCGCTGGTGGATCTCGCCGGCCAGCCCGACGGCGAAGCGCAGCTTCGGGAAATGCTCGACGAGGATGCAAGGACGCCTTTCGACCTCGTCGACGGCCCGCTTGTCCGCGCCTTCATCGCGCGTCTGGCAGTCGACAAGCATGTCTTCGTCTTCAGCGGACACCACATCATCTGCGACGGCTGGTCGATCAGCGTGCTTCTCGACGAGCTAGCGATGGCCTATGCGGCTTTCCGCAACGGCGAGACACCGCAATTCGAGCCGGCGCTCTCCTTTGCCACGTATGCGACGGAGCTTGCGCCCACACCCGAAAAATCCGAGAAGGACGAGCAGTTCTGGCTCGACCAGTTCAAGGAGATTCCGGAACTGCCGGAACTGCCGCTGGACCGGACGCGGCCCGAACATCGCAACTTCGCCAGTGGTACCTGCACGGGCTACATCGAGGGCGATGTCTACAAGGCGCTGAAAAAAGCTGGAGCGCACTCTGGCGCAACCCTGTTTTCAACCTTGCTGGCAATGCTGCAGGTCGTCGTCTCCCGGCTTTCCGGGCAGGAGGACATCGTGATTGCGGTTCCTGCAGCCGGTCAGAACCTGATCGGAGAAGCGATCCTTTTCGGCCATTGCGTCAATCTCCTGCCAATCCGCCAGACCGTCACATCCCAGACGTGCTTCGGCGAGCATCTGAGAGCAACGCAGCGGCTTGTTCTGCAGGCGGTGGAGCATCAGTCCTGCACCTATGGCACGCTCGTGCGCAAACTCGGCGTAAAGCGGGATTCGCGCCGCCTGCCATTGACAGAAATCCAGTTCAATCTGGACCACACCGCGGCAGATCAGCCCTTCGGGAACCTGACGGCAAACATGGCCAACAACGTGAAGGGCTTTTCGAATTTCGACATGTTCTTCTGCGCGTTCGAAGAAGAAAACGGCGTCCGCATCGATGTCGAATACAATGCGGAGGTCTTCGACCGATCGACAATCGAGCGCTGGATCCAGCATTTCGCAACGCTCGCCGAAGCCCTGTCCAGGAACATCGACGTCGAGATCTCAAGGCTGCCGTTATTGAGCGACGACGAACGCGGCTGGCTGATCGACGGATTGAACGACACGGCGGCAAACTATCCGCGCGATGAGCACGTGGCCTCCCTCTTCGCCCGCAAGGCGTCGAAGCAGCCCGATGCGGTTGCAGCCGAACATGGCGGCCGCTCCATCACTTACGGCAGGCTGGAAGCCCGCTCCAATCAGTTTGCCCGATATATTCAAGAGGCGATACCCGAGCCCGGCCAGCGCATCGCACTGCTCGTCGACCGGTCGCTAGACATGGTCGTGGCGCTGCTGGCGATCATGAAGGCCGGACACACCTACGTGCCCATGGATCTTTCCCATCCTGAAGAGCGCCTTTGCCAGACCCTCGACGTCGCGCGCGTCGGCGGCCTGATATGCGACAGCGATGCCATGGCGTCGCTAGCCCCCGCAGACATTCCCGTTATTCGCATCGACGAGGAAGCAAAGGCGATAGGCCGAATGACCAGCACTGCGCTTGACGCTCTGCCGCCTAATTCCGCTGCCCCTGCATATGTCATCTTTACCTCCGGCTCGACCGGGGCACCCAAGGGCGTCGAAGTGTCCCATCAGGCATTGACGAACTTCCTCCTCTCCATGGCGAAGGAGCCCGGCTTCACCGATCGGGATACGATCCTTGCGGTGACGACGATCTCGTTCGACATCGCGGGGCTCGAGCTCTACCTGCCGCTCGTTACCGGTGGGAAGATGGTGATTGCCGACCGGCAGCAGGTGCAGGATGGCTTCGCCATTGTCGATCTCGTGGAAAAGAGCGGTGCGACCGTGCTTCAGGCAACCCCAACGCTCTGGCAGATGCTTGTCGAGGCCGGCCTGGAGGACAAACCGCACCTCAAGATGCTGTGCGGCGGAGAGCCTATGCCGAAAGAACTCGCCAAATCCCTGCTGAAAATCGGCGGCGAGCTCTGGAACATGTATGGCCCGACGGAGACAACGGTCTGGTCGTCCGTCGCGCGCATTACCGACGCGGAGGCACCGATCACCATCGGCCATCCGATTGCCAATACCCAGCTTCACATCGTCGGCGGCAACAACGACATCGCGCCGATCGGCGTCACCGGCGAGCTGTGCATAGGCGGTGACGGCCTGGCGAACGGCTACTTCGACCGGCTGGATCTGACCGAGAAGGCCTTCGTTCCGATCTCCTTCGGCTCGAACCGGTCAACGCGGCTCTATCGGACCGGCGATGTCGGACGCCGCCTTGCGAACGGTTCGCTGCAACTGCTCGGACGCCGAGACCAGCAGATCAAGCTCCGCGGCTTCCGCATCGAACTCGGCGATATCGAAGCCGTCGTTTCGAAGGCTCCCGGCGTGCGCCATTGCGCGGTCGTCGCTGCGGAGAAAAAGAGTGACGGCAAATTGCTCGTTGGATACATCGTACCGGAAGCAGGCGCCGAGCCGAGCGCAGCCGAGCTCTCGGACTTCGTCACGGCGAAGCTGCCCCGCTACATGGTGCCGACCTACTGGGTGACCGTCAGCGAATTGCCGCAGACAGGCAACGGCAAGCTTGATCGCAAGACGTTGCAGCAGCGAGGAATTCCTGCCCACAGCACCGAGGCTAAAAAGACCAAACCGCGCACTCCAATGGAAGTGCAACTTGCGGCTATTTGGCAGGACATACTCGGCAGCCAGGATATCGGCGTGGACGACAATCTCTATGCGCTTGGAGCCGACTCCCTCACGATTTTCCGCATGGCAGCGCGCATGCTGGACGCCAATCTCCCGCTGGAAGCCAAGCACCTCTTGCGCTACCCGTCCATCGCGCAATTGGCCAGGTTTGCCGAACAGCAGATCCGGCGGCGAGAGAAGCTGTCCAAAGGCCTGTCCTCAATGTGGTGCAGCGTCTTGAACGTTGACCAATTGCAGCCTGATGACGATTTCTTTGCCCTCGGCGGCAACTCCGTTCTCGCAGCCAAACTCCTGCAAGACGTAGAGGCGACCTACAAGATCGTTCCAAATCCGGAAATGATTTCCAAATTTCGGACATTCCAGGAATTCACGGCAAAAATCGCCAAGACACTGGAAGGCGTTGAAACGGATTCGTCTCTTTGGGAATTGGTGACATGCAAGACAGGCAGCAGCGATGCTGTTGTCTATACGTTCAATCATCCTTTCCTGTACTACGCGCTCGCTACCGAGATCGACGACAGCATTTCGGTTCACAACCTGAACATGTTCAGCGCTGATTTGACGAGCGCACCGGCGGATATGTCGGTGGAAGATATAGCCAGACAAGCGATCGAAGCGATGAAAATACCGGCGGGAACCCGTCGTTTGGCCCTTGTCGGTCTGTGTGTGAACGGCATTTTGGTCATGGAGATCAGCCGGCAGTTGCGCGAAATCGGCATAGACGTACGCTGTACCGCTGCCATCGATAGCTGGTGCCCCACGTACGTATCATCGCTGCCCAAGAGCCGCCTAATGTGGTGGCAGACCGAAAGGCGCGCGAAGCGGGTCTTGCACTTCACCAGCAAGCTGGTGAAGGGGGACATTACCGCCCAGGATTACTTCAGGCACTTCAACATCTCATGGAAGCTGATGCAGCTTCTTCACGTGAAAAGTGCCGAACCTTTGGAGTCAGATCGTGCCAATGCGATGGTCACTGCGTTCATGAATTCCGCAGCCGCGCATCACAATGACCCGGCAATCAGAGATTCATCAATTGTCCTGGTGCGCAGTCAGGCGCACAATAGCCGGGCACGAAAGTTGAGGTTCGGCTGGAGGAACGCCGTCGCCGAGGACACGCCGGTGCTCGACCTGGAAGGATGGCATGAGGACTCGCTGATAGATTCCGGCAAGGCCCTGGCAAATCTCATATCCGCGCGCCTTGGAGCCTCCTCGGACGTGTCATCAGGCGGAATAGCTCACTGAGCGCAATTCGTCAGACGTTCGTCAATTTCGGGAGCACGCGCGGATGGGAATGGCAGCACACAGACCTTTGAAAGTTGCGGTCCTGGCAAAGTCGAGGGATCGGCTCGAAGCATGGCAATTGATGGTGCTTGACCGGCTTGCTTCCGAGCCTCTTTTTGATCTTGCAAGCATCATCGTGCATCAGGCGGCACCTAAGGTTCGGGTGCCGAAGCTCTTCGCACTCGAGGCCCGTCTGGAACGCAGGCTCCTTACCCATGAGACCCCCTATCTGCCGAAATCCTTTTCGTCCGAATCCCAACGGTTCGACGACATGGGATCGCGCGATTTAGAAACGGCGGAGAGCCAGGACATCCTTCGACGCCTCATGCAGGACCTGGAAGTGGACATCGTCGTTCGTATGACGCCGTCGGGCCTGCCATCAGGCGTGAGTGACGCCTTGCCGTTCGGAGAATGGGCGTTGAGTTGCAGCGATCAGGTCTCGGACAATGTCGACTGGTTTGCCTATCGTGGTACTATTTCGAAGGCGGCATCGGTCGAGCTCTTGCTTTATAAGTCCGCAGGACCAGGCGGAAGCGTTGACGTCATTGCGTCGTCCTTCTTCAATACCAAGACAAGTGCTGCGCGCGTTGCCGCCTCCATAAAGGAGCGTGGCGTGACCTTGCTTATGCGCGAATTGAGACGCCTTGCCGAGACACGGCAACTGCATGTGATCGCCCGCCGGCCCATTCCGGCAATCCCCCCGCCCTCCACTTCAGACCTTGGCCGCTACGTTGCTACGCTTGCTGGCGACCTCGCCGCCCGTTGCATCAAAATGCTGAGAAAGAAGCTTCATTCCGGTTCGTCCGTTTGGGCCCTCTATACCGGCGGGGGTCACATCGAGGATTTCGACCCACAGCAATCCGTTGAAATTCCGCCAACGATGAACGAGATCAAGGCGGATCCCTTCCTTTTCGAACACGGGAACGAATGTTACCTCTTCTGCGAAGCCTACGCGGATGGCCAGAAGAATGCCCACATTGCCGTCGGGCGCTTCCGCGGAGACAAGCTTGAACACCTCGGGATAGCCTTGCGTTGCGAGCACCACCTTTCCTATCCTTTTGTTTTCAGGGATGGTGAGGATATTTTCATGATGCCCGAGCGGCACCAATCGCGCCAGATCCAGATCTGGCGCTGCGTCGAATTTCCGCTGAAGTGGGAATTGTACTCGACGGCGCTCGAAGGCCGGTCGGCCGCCGACAGCGTGCTGATGCGTCATGGCGGAAAATGGTGGCTTTTCACCAATCTGTCGGATTTCCACGACTATGAAGATCACTGCTGCGAACTCTATGTTTTCGAGGTCGACGGTCCAAAGCTCGAGCGCGTGACGCCGCACCGGCACAATCCGGTCGTCATAGACAGCACGCTCGCGCGAAATGCCGGACGCATGTTCGAACGCGGCGGCCGCCTCTATAGGCCGTCGCAGCGCAATGCCTATGGCATCTACGGATATGGACTGAACATCATGGAAATCGACGAGCTGAGCCTCGAAAGCTACAGCGAGCGGTGCATACGAACGATTACGCCGGACTTCAAGAAAGGCCTGCTTGGCTGCCATCATTTTGATGAGGCGGCCAATCGTTACGTTCTGGATGCCCGTTTGACATGAAGAGCAGGGCGTTTTCATCTCGATAGTTCAAGGTGACATGCTTTCCGGCGGTCAGCGCCGCAAGCGTCCCGACAAATGGATGTGGCATTTCGAGGTCGAACAGACTCCAATCCGCCGGCGTGTTTCCGTCTGCATCCAGGCGCTCAAGGCGCGGCGGAAGACCATCGCCAACGGTGACGTCGAATGCATCCAGGGGAAACGAAAGACCAACGCCGATCGCCTTGACGAAGGCTTCTTTGCGTGTCCAGACGGAATAAAACGCCCGACGATACTGTGCGGCCGGAAGTGCAGCGAGGGCCGTTTCCTCCTTCGGCGACAGGAAGCGGCTGACATTGTCTTCCTTCAGAGGCCGAACCTCTTCTATGTCTATCCCGACCTGGTAGCAGCTTGACACCGCAAGGGCCGCCATCCCGCCGCAATGGCTGAGGTTGAAATGCAACATCCTGCCGTTCGACGCTGCGATGCGCGGCTTGCCATAGGCATTGTAGCTCAGGCTGAGGCGATTGGGCTCAATCCCGAGGTAGCTGCCGACAATTCGGCGCAGCCCCGACCGGCCTGCAATGTACCTGCGGCGATCACGCTCGTGAACAAAGCGCGCTGCCGCATCGAGCTCGCGGGCCGTCAATGGCGTTGCGAGATATGGTGCCTGCGAAGTGCTCGCCTCCTCCAGGTTCCATATCCAGATATCGATGATATCAGCGCTCAAGCCGTCACGCATTACCCCACCCCCTGCCGACAGTTCATAGAGAGCGATCAGGACCGCCATTTGTCTGCCAGCCAAGCTCAGAATGGCAGCTAGCGTCACCTGCACGGAGCACCAGTTTGTCTGGTCTGCGGCCCGACAGGCAAGCTATCCAAAGTCGGTAGAGAGTTACGCTTATAGGCACCTTGGCCATGCTCCGGCCTTCGCCGTATTTTGGTAATCTTCAAAGCGCCGGCACCGATGGAGCAGTATTAATGAGTTTGCGTGAGCCATCGTCGCTATCCAGCCAGACGGCAAAAGCCGGAACCTGGACGGTCGGCAGCAAGTTGGCTTCGAAGGCACTGGATTTCGTAACGCTCCTTTGTCTCGCCCGGCTGCTCGGCCCATCGGATTTTGGACTGGTGGCTATGGCGATGTCTTCGGTTCTCATAGCCGAGGCGATTTTCGAGATGCCGGTTGCTGCCGCGCTCATCAGAGAGCCGTCACCAACCAAGGATATGTTCGACACGGCTCTGACGATCGGCCTGACAAGAGGTCTGATCGTTGGCATGCTGCTCTGTGCGCTCGCCTATCCGCTCGCATTGTTCTATGACGAGCCGCGGCTGACCACCCTGATCTGCGTACTTTCGCTGGCGCCTGTCATGCGCGGACTTAAGAGTCCGAAGCTGATACTTTTTACACAGCGCTTCGATTTTCGCCCGGACTTCATCCTGGAGGCTGCGGGCAAGATAGCCTCCTTGTGTGCTGCCGTAGCCATGGCCTTGTATACCGGAAGCTATTGGGCGATCGCGGTTGGCACGGTTGTCGGCCCGATGCTGATGATAATCGTCTCCTATATCTACGCGCCACAGCGGCCAGTTCTGTCACTCAAGGACTGGTCGATGTTTGCGCCCATTGTCGGATGGTACATGCTGTCGCAAATTCTCCAATCGGTGAACTGGCAGCTCGAAAAGCTCCTCCTGCCGCGCTTTATGGACCTGGTTTCCTTCGGCCGCTATTCCGTTGCAAGCGACATTACCGCCGTTCCCTATCAGTCGGTGGTCCAACCGCTCTTCAGGCCGTTTCTCGTCGCGTTCTCGCAGATTCCGTCGCATGAGAAGCTTGGTGAAGCCTATCTGCGCGCCACAAGCACGATCGTCTTCCTGGTCGCGCCGGCGCTCGTGCTTCTGTCGATCCTCGCGGATGTGGTCGTCACGATATTGCTTGGACCTTCCTGGCATGGCGCCGCCTTCATCCTCACATGCCTGCCGCTGATCGCCATCATCAGCCTTCCCACGGCACTCGTGAATTCCATTTGCTTCCTGGCCGACAAGATGCATCTGATCGTCGTCAAGAACGTCATCGAGCTTTGCTCCAAATTGATGCTGATCTGCTCGCTCGGATATGCTTACGGGCTGTATGGCATCCTGGCCGGACAGGCGATCGCCGCCGCGATCAGCCTCACCACTTCGCTTGCCATCGTTCGTGCATCAATCGGCCTGAGCCTTGCCCGGCAAGCCAAGGAAGGGGTCAAATATTTCGCTCCGATCTTGCTGATGGCGCTCTGCCTGGTGCCGGGAATCTATCTCGGCGACGTTGACCATCCTCTGCAGCAGTTGTGGCTATCGATTGCAACGGCCGCCGCTGCAGCACTTGTCTACCTTGGCAGCATGTTTTTCATGGCCCGCATGTCTTCGTCCGAAGGGCTGCATGAATACGACTTCGTCATGCAATATCTGAGAAAGAGGTTCAGGCCGGCCATTTAATGGATGCAGCTCGGCCTAATCTATTGATTTGCCCGCTCGAAAGGCGCAAGCCGCTGTCAAATAGAGCCTCTGCTGCCCGTATGTTTCAGGCTGTAAAACCGATGGGAAAGCCAAGTAGACTTGCGAGATACGGGAGAATCGCCATAAAAAGAGCACAACCGGACGCATAACTGGCATGTCGATTGACATTCATGCTTGCTGTTGTCTTCGTCGAAGCGAAGAACGTTTTGCGGGCAGTTCAGTTCGAAGTTGCGCGAAGCAAGGCGTCTAAGCCCAACCAGTTTCGGAGCCAAGGGTCTTGGCGTTGAAACGTCGGCAGGAGGCCGGACGGATGCATTCAAAAGTCCTTTTCGAACGCAGGCGTTCTCCCACCGCGAAATTCGTTCTGCGGTGGGCGGCCATTCTCTTTTGCCTGGTGATATGGGGCGCCGCGATGGCCTTTTTCATCTGGTAGATTCGTTGCGCGCGAAAAGAACGATGCCGATCGTCTTCCAGATAATCTTCAAGTCGGCCGATATCGAGCAGCTGTGATAATAGTCCACGTCGAACTGCACCCGTTCATCATAGGTCGTGTCCTTGTTCCGGTGCACCTGCCATAGACCGGTAAGGCCCGGCGTCATGGCGAGATAGTAATGAATCCGACGGCCGTAACGCTCCATTTCATCGGCCACGATCGGCCGCGGGCCGACAAGGCTCATATCACCGCAAAAGACGTTCCAGAGCTGCGGCAGCTCGTCGAGGCTCGTCATCCGGAGATATTTTCCAAGCCAATGGACGCGTGGGTCGTTGACCAGCTTCTGGGTTTCATTCCATTCAGCGCGCCGCACGGGATCGTTGGCAAGAATGCTGGCCAGCCGCGCATTGGCGTCCTTCCGCATCGAGCGGAATTTCAGGCATGGGAATGAACGGCCGTAGCGGCCGACACGCTCGTGTCGGAATATGAGCGGCCGCCCATCAACCAGCAGCAGGGCCACCGCGATAAGCGCGAAAAACGGCAGAAAGAAAACCAGCGCCGATCCGGAAATCAGGATGTCCCCGGCACGCTTCAGGCGATAATCTCTCGACGTCGGCCGTCGTAGCCGAGCCGATTGCCCGTCCTGAGCAACGCCATCAAAGAACGATAGCATTTTTTGAAACCCCGTTTGTATCTCAACCCACAGTTAAGGTTGGCAGTGTCGGCCAGAATAGACAATTGACCAGAACGGCTAAGCCTTAGTCAGATAGAAGTAGGCCCGAATACCGATGGCGGGACCATTGATTTACTCACCTCTTAAAACTGTCGATACACGAGAGGGCACAACCGCTTTCAATAAGGGTATCTGCTTGATGCCGTTCAATTAAATGAACCGATGGCGATAGGCGGCGGGTCGAATGCCGGTTCCTTCAGGTAGCCGGCCGGCAACACCAGCCAAGCTCGTTCGCGCCAAGATCCGGCTGTAGAGAGCGATCAGCGCTTCGCCCCAGGTTTCCGGCGAATGAGCAAGCCCGGGGGCCTTGCTGAGGCCGTTCAAGCTCATGGAGCGTACCAGAGCATCATCGGCTGCGAGCCGTCGCATCGCCGTCGCCAGCGATCCGATGTTCCCCGTCCTGAAGGTCAGCGCGCACCCGAATTCCTCAAGCTCGTTTCCCAACAAGGCGGCGTCCGGCACAATGACGGGAATTCCGCTTCCGATCGCTTCGACGGCTGCAAGCGCGAAAGGTTCCGGCACGCGCGACGACACGACGATGGTGCGCGCATTGCGCAGGAGTTCGTGCATCTCCCCTTTCGCTTTCCAGCCGTGGATGACGACTTCGGGATAGTCGCGTTCCAATATCGACCGCCCTGCGCCATCGCCAATGATCTGGAGCCGCACATTGGCAAGGCGCGCCGCCCGCGCGGCATCCTCGAACCCTTTTTCCGGCTCGAGCCTTCCCACGAAGAAGAAATCCCGCATCGTCCAGGGTTCAGCCCCTCTGGGCAGAAACGGCTCCACCGGATTGCGAATGGTCTCGATATGATCGGTACAGATTCCGGCGCGCTCGAAATATTCCCGCATCCGCTGATGCACGATGACGATATTGGCCGGGAGCTCGTCCGTCGGATAGAGCCGCTCACGCAGCAAGTGGCGTGCAGAACGCCAGATCTTCTCGTGATAGCCGCGTTTGTCGCATTGCGTCATCATGCACGGCACCGACATCGGCGTGAGCGTACAGACGGTGTCTTTCCGGTAGTTCGCAAAGCCGCCGTTTGGGCAGCACAGGAAATAATCGTGTGCATGCAGAACCACGCGCTGGCGCACGGGCCACAGGGCCTGGAAGATGGAAGGCGAAAGGATCTTCGACCAGCCATGAACGTGATAGATGGTCGAGGCCGTGTCGGCACTATCGATGACCTCTCGCACGGCATCGAGCGCCTGCCTGTTGTAAAGCCCGTTGATCGAGGCTGCGATCCGCCCCTGGACGGTCAGCGGTGCGCCGCCGAGATTGATGGTGTCGTCCGCCGGCAGCTCGCTTCCGGCCGCGTCGCCCGCCAGGTAGGTTACGGGAATACCGGCGCGTTTGAGCAAATGCGCCGACAAAATGGCAAGGTTGGAGGCTCCCCCGACCTTTGTCGAACGGTCATTGATGATGACAACGCGATCGGGATAGCGCTGAATCACGATCCTACCCCATCGTCCTGATATTCTGCGGGGCAAGCCTGCCCATCAGAAGATCGAAAATTGCGATCGCATTGCCCTTCAGACGCCCTTTCCGGTCGACCCAGGGTTCGGGGCGCCAGGCTTTGACAAGATTGGCGGCCAGGTTCCGGCCCATTTGCGCAGCTGCCCGTCCCGAACTCAGGGTGTTCTTGCGCACGAGATAGATGGGATTGGCGATCTGCGAATATCCGAACTTGATGCCGGTTGTGCGACCGGCCTTCGTGCCGAGATGCACGCCCTGCAGATGGTCGGCGCAAATGACTTCGCCATATCGCGCCATCATGCGGCTGAAGTCGACATCTTCAAGCCAGCCATAAAACGGCAGATTCTCGTCAAACCGGACGCCTGAAGCCACGATCGCCGAAACACGGACAGCCATGTTGCAGCCGTAGGCGTTATAGATCGGCTTGAAGGATTTCTCCCGTTTCTGCGGGCGGCGAACCTTCTGCACGAGTTTCAAGCCGTCGCAGACCGAGATACCCGCCCCGGTAATCCCGTCGGCGATGACCGTGCCCGTCGACATGACGATATCGCGTCGGCTGCGAAACAGCAGCTCAGTGTCCTCGATATAAGTGGGCGTCATCAGGAAATCGTCGTCGAGGAAGAGCACCACATCCGCATCGACGATGCTGTCAAGAATTGTATTGCGCTGAAGGCAAAGTCCACGCTCTGAAACCAATACCCTGACCGGGCATGCGAGCGAGGAAAGGCTCGTTCGCTCGACATCTTCAAGCGAGGGCACGCAGATGACGACCTCCTCGGGCTGACGCGTCTGGTGCGATATATGGGGAAGCACGGCAGAAAGGATTTCGCGCCTGCCCGAACTCGCGATGCCGACGGCAACCTTGAGCGGGCGCCCGCGCGGCTTGTCATTGAAGGCCAGATGGGGAGCGGTCGGCTTTACGGCAGGTTCGCTCGGCCGCGACGAAGCAGGCTTTCCTGGTGAACGCTTCGTGCCGCCGCTGCGATTGGCGATGATCCCGAGCAGGTTCACCCGCGACGTGCCGAAGCTCGCAAGCGCAGCCGACAGCCGCTCGATGGTCATTTTCTTCGGCTTGCCGACGACAATGGCGACGCCATCCAGATAGTTGACGATATGCCGGGTATCCGCCGAGTCCTCGAATGCCGCAAGATCGACGATGACCACGCCGTAGTTCTGGCGGAGCAGCTCAATTTCCGTCTTGAGTGCGGCTAGATGACCGAATATCTGGTGGCACGCGGCAGACCGCCTTGTCCCCTCGACGGTCAGCACGGGAACCAGCGCGCAGGCTTCAGCATGCTCGTCGTCCCTGTTTCTCCTGCTCCTGCGGCCGTGCTCATCGTGACCCGCCACGACATGTTCGGCCGCTTGCGGCTCATGCGTGCCAACATGATCCATCCGCAGCAAGCCGAGCCCGAAGTCCTCTCCGGCGGCACCCACCACTTTGCTCAGGAAGCCTTTTTGGAAATCGGCATCGACGAGGACGACCGGCGTGCCTTCGTTCTGGTAGAGCTGCGCGAGGTTCGCCGCAACCGTCGTCTTTCCCTCGCCGCTGCCGACCGACGTGATGCCGATGACCATTGGCGAATTGGGGCGGAATGCCGAACCGATAGAGTTCTTCACGCCTCGCAAGGCTTCGGTGAAATCGGAATAGGGCGCATCGAGCACACCTCGCAGCGGCATCGCGGCCTGCAGGTTTGCCGCCTTCGCCCCGGCGGGCAAAACTGCCGTTGCGCCCTGCAGAGGCAGGCTTCCGAGCGACGCTATACCGAGTTCCTGCCGCAGTCTGGAGTTCAGGTGAATCCCCTTGCCCCTTCCATCAAAAAGCAGCGCGAGCAGGAGACCACCAGCCAGGCCCATCAGTGTGGTGAAGGGCAGGATGATGGAGGGTTTCGGCGAGCTCTTCGTCAGTGGCGCGGACGCGGCCGTCACGATACGGGCATCGCCGAGCGGGAAAGACTGCTTCTGCAACGTGCCCGTCAGTTGTTGGAGAATTCCTTCATAGATACGGCGATAGGTCGTCGCACGGCTTTCCATTTCGGTGAGTTTCACACGCGCCAGGTTTTTGTCCGTGCCGGTCGCAGTCAGCGCCGCCATCTGGTCATTGAGGAGGCGTTCGCGAGTTTGCGCGACCTGCAGGTTCGTTTTGTATACTTCCTGGATGCGAACGAGTTCGTTCCTGATATCGCCGGTTAGCCGTGCAACTTCCTCTTTGGCGGCCGCGATCGCGGGATTGCCGGGATCGTAGCGGCTTATCAGATTGTTCAGCCTCGACGTAGCAAGGCTGACGTCCTCCTGGAGTTTCTGTATGCGGGGGTTGTCGATCGTCTCCTGAACGCTGCCGCCAACCGCTTCCCCCGCCATCAGCCGATTGAGGGTATCGAGCTTGGCGGACGCGGCAGCGGTGTCGGCGCTGGCGGAAATGGCTTGGCTGCTGATTTCGGACAATTGCTGCTGGTCCAGGGACGATGTGGTGCCGAGTTCCATGATGCCGTTCATGGCCCGGAATTCTTCTGCATCCAACGCCGCCTGCCGGGCTTGCTTCTCCACGTCGATCAACCGGGTTTCCAGCCAGTTCGCCCCGCTTTGCGCTGCTGTGGCGCGCGCGGAGACGGCCGAATCCATATATGCTTGCGCAAGGGCGTTCGCGACGCGAGCCGCCTTTTGCGGGTCGGTAGATTTGTAGCCGATTTCGAGGATATAGGATTGCCCTACCCGGACGACGGAGACCCGCGACAGGAACGACGCCATCGTCCTGCGCATGCGAATCTCCTCGTCCGACGCCTCCTGGCCGGGTGCGGCGGGTGCAGCCGCTTCCCCGATCATCGACTGCAGCCAGTCCTTGACGATCGACCGCCACGACGCATTGTCCTGGATTTCCGGATCCTCGGCGAGATTAAGTTTGTTGATGACCGCTTTCGCGATCGGCTCCGACTGGATGATCTCCACCTGACTGGCGATTTCAGCCGCCTCGATGATGATCGTTCCAGTGAAAGCATCCTGGGATGCGATCCGGCCCTGCTCGGGATCCATGACGAGGCGGGCAGCCGCGAAGAAGAGCGGCGGCTGGGTGGCGACATAAGCACCGCCTGCGGCAGCGCCTATCGCCGTGAAGACGGCAAGTATCAAAGTGTGGCGCCGCAGAAAGCGCCATATGTCGCCGAATGATATATTTTCCGTGTCAGCTGATTGTTTCTTGCCGAACTGATCGCCGGGGACAAGCTTGCCGATGTCGTGAACAACCATATTGTTTTGCCCGATCCTCGAATTCATGTGATTTACTGCACCTGCGGAGGAGGATTGGCGGACGAAAGCATCGAGCCGTCCAGGTTTTTGGAGACATTGTAGCGAACGTCCAGCACATCCCCCGGCTCAAGCTCGGCACTATCCGGAACCGGAGCAGCAGCGCCCGAGTCACCGCCGCGGGTCAGCCAATATTCAAGCGGTTGCACGTCGACGGCCTGGAGGCTTTCGTAGCGTGCGACGGATGCGCCTGCGGCCTGCAGCAGCTGAACCGTCGTTGTGCGCTTCAACCGCACGTCTTCCAACTCCGCTTCTGTTACCTGCAGTTCCTGGCCCACCTCTGTCTTGCGCTGACCCTTCAGGTTCAGTGCTTCGCGTTCGGTCTCGTTCAGCTTCTGCTTGGCCTGCATGGACGCGACGACCAGATCGAGCTTGTCGCTCTGCATATCGGCGACGATGCGTTCGAGGGATGTCTTGCGGGAGGTGGTCAGGATCTTGGTGTCTACGAGTTTTGCGATGTCGACAAGCTCATCCTGGGCGATCTGCACTTGCCTTTCCTGCGCCACCATCTTCTCGTCAAGCACAGTGATCTCGCTTCGCAAGAGCTTCATGAGATCTGCTGCGGATTCCAGCTGGTGCCGCAAGGCGTCGGCTCTTGCCGTGAAGAGAGCGCTTTCGCTCTTCAGTATCTGGCCCACGACTGAACCTTCGGGGGCCCCGGTCAGTTCCGGAGGAAAATCCACGGAAGGCTTGTCGTTCAGCTCGGCAATCAGCCTGGCGCGGCGGGCCATGAGCTGTTTTGCCTGAAGCTCGAGGCGGCTGAACTCCCCGGCGTAACGAATCTGCTCGGCGTCGGCATATTCGCCGGAGCGGTCGGCGCGGCGTTCCCGTCCGCCAGCCATGGCAAGCGCTTGTTTGACGGTCAGTCCTGGCCGGAATTCGAACTCGTTCGGCCGCTCGACCGCACCGGTGACATAGACCATCGGATATTTGGCGATCTCAACCGAGGCGATGGGAGCGGTCGCAAGCCCCGTCAGTTTCTTGATCCTCTCACCGATCAGGAGTGCCGTTTCTTCCGTCGTCTTGCCGAGAACGGCAATCTCGCCGACCATCGGCATCGAGATATCGCCGCGCTGAGACACGGCAAATTCGCCGTTGAGAGCGGTCCATTCCTTGTACTCGCCCGTTGAAGACACCCATTCCACGACCGAGACCTTCATCCTCGTCTGCGATCTGATGCGGTAGCTGTCGTCTGCTGCATTGACGGCTTGTCCGGTGAAAGCGGTGCCAATGAGCCCTGCCGCCATGATGAAGCGGAGGACACGACGGGCGCCGGGCAATGCGGTTCTTGAATTGCGTACGGCAGCAATGGGCATGGCGCGACTTGTTCTCCTCGTGATTCTCCAGCGGGCAAACCGCCGAATTCCGATGATGCGCCTAATGCAATTCGAGTAAATCCACCGCGACGCAGCCTGCTTTAGTCCAATCTGAGGAAGACGGAGTAGAAAACCACCGGCCGCTTCCTCCAGTTGCGGTATCTCCGGCCAAGTGTCCGCTCCACATAGGTCTTTCGGCCGTGGCTCTACACCGTTTTAGGGCCGTTGCAGGCCAATCTAGGCTCTGTGGAATGTCCCCCGCTTCAACGATGATGGTCCGACTGGTTGGCGAAGGAGACATCATGCGTGTCGCGATTGTTCATTACTGGCTGGTTTCGATGCGCGGCGGCGAGAAGGTCGTCGAGGCCCTCTGCGACATGTTCCCAGACGCCGACATCTTCACCCTCGTTTACGATGAAAGCCGTGTCTCGGAGAAAATAAGGGGGCATGTCGTCAAGACGTCGTTTCTGCAGCGCCTGCCGGGTGCCGTCAGGCATTATCAGTCGCTGCTTCCACTGATGCCCTTCGCGCTCGAAAGCCTCGATCTCAGCGGATACGACCTGATCATCTCAAGCGAATCCGGCCCCGCCAAAGGCATTATTGCTCCGCCGCATTCGACACATGTCTGCTACTGCCATTCGCCGATGCGCTATATCTGGGACCACTATCACGTCTATCGTTCGCATGCCGGCCTCGCTTCCAGAATGATGCTTCCGGTGATCGCCCCGCTTTTGCGGTCCTGGGATGTCAGCACCAGCATGCGCGTCGACCGTTTCGTCGCGAATTCGCACCATGTGAAAGCGCGCATCGGCAAGTATTACGGACGCTCCGCCACGGTCGTCTATCCGCCGGTAGCAGTCGAGGACTACGCGCCGTCGGATACCATCGAGGACTTTTATCTTTGCGCCGGGCAGCTCGTCTCCTACAAAAGGGTCGATCTCGCCGTGAGGGCCTTTTCCAAGATGGGACGCAACCTCGTCGTCATCGGCGAAGGCAAAGAGCTTGCCATGCTGAAGTCGATCGCGGGGCCGACCGTGAAATTCCTGGGGCGGGTGCCCTTTCCGGTTCTGAAGGAAAAATTGGCCCGATGCCGAGCCTTGATCTTCCCCGGAGAGGAGGATTTCGGCCTTGTCCCGGTGGAAGCCATGGCGAGCGGCCGGCCGGTCATCGCTTTCGGCAGTGGCGGAGCACTTGAAACGGTCGTGCCGGGAGAAACCGGCCTTCTCTTTTATGAGCAGAACGTTGAAGCCATCGTCGACGCAGTGCGGTCGTTCGAAGAACACGCCGAGGATTTCGATCCAGAAACCATTCGCACGCACGCAGCGCGGTTCAGCACCAGGAATTTCAGGTTCGGCATGGACTCGATCATCCAGGAGGAACTTCGGGCGAGAAAAACGAGCGCGCTTGCTGCGACCTCCCATGCGGAGACCCGCCGGTTTCCTCTGGACAGCGTTTTCCCCGTCCCCCCGCCTGGAACGGATATCGTCCACTGACGGAGCGTCCGCGCTGGCAGGGCGCGCAGCGCTTTTTTCGTGCTTCACGCCGAAATCACACCTTCAGTTCGCGCCGTTCGCGCTCGGTGATCATGGCAAGATCGATCACCTTCTGCAGGTTGGCGGCGTGGCGGAAGTTGGGGTCTGGCTGCAGGCCGCTCATCACCGCATCGGCAAAGCGTTGGTAGTTAGTCGAAACTGGAGCGGCCTCGATCTCCCTCCAGGTCGCACTCTCGACATTCTCGCCGAGGCAGCCGCGCAAATCCGAGCCTGAAGGGCGATGGCTGACCTCAAGACTTCCCCTCTCGCCGTAGATGCGAAGCTTCAGCTCGTTCAAGTGGCCCGTGGCCCAGCGGCTGGCATGCACCACGCCGAGCGCGCCGTTGGCGAAATCGAGCGACATCGTGAAGCTGTCGTTCGCATCCAGAAGATATTCGCCGATCTGGCCGCCCGGTACCTTATTGAAGGTCTTCAGCCGGGCAAAGACGTGATCGATATCGGTCGCTGCACCATAAGCGGCAAAATCGAGGATGTGGATGCCGACGTCGCCGAGCACACCGGTCGACCCGTGGCCGGTCGAAAGACGCCAGAGCCAAGTCGATTCCGTGCGCCAGTCGCCCCAGGCGCGCGACACGAGCCAGCTCTGCAAATAGGATGCTTCCACATGCTTGATGGTGCCGAGCTCGCCGGCGAGCACCATCTCGCGGGCGCGCTGCAGCGGCGCGACGTTGCGGTAGGTGAGGTTCACCATGTTGACGACGCCTGCCGTTTCAGCTGCTTCCGTCATCTCCAGAGCCTTCGGATAGTTTTCCGCCAGCGGCTTCTCGCAGAGCACATGCTTGCCGGCAGCAATCAGCGCCATGGTCGTCGGGTGATGGATGCGGTCCGGCGTGACGTTTGTCGCGGCGTCGAAATCACCCCAGGCTATGGCATCGTCCAACGTCAGGAAACGTTTTTCGATGCCGAATTCATCGGCGAAGAGCTTCAGGCGATCGCGATCGGTATCGACCGCGCCGACGACCTCGACACCATCCATATGCGCGAAATGGCGCAACTGGTTCTTCGCCATCACGCCCGTACCAAGAACGAGTAGTCGCATGGATACTCCTCAGCAGTGAGCGGCTGGCCGTCCGGTATAGTTTCGTGCCGCGCTCTTCAATCGGCTCCAGTGCCTTCCTACCGGCTCATTTGGGGCATCCGCGATGCTCGTCAACGCAGGCGGCACGCAAACCGCTTGGCGCTGCACTTGCAAAGCGCGGCAACTAACGGAGAAAACCGAGAAAAATCAATGAGAAATGGATTTCGAAAAGAGGTTGACGACCAGAACGCCGGTAATGATCAACCCGAGCCCGATCACCGCGGGAAGATCGAGGCGCTGCTTAAAATAGACAAACCCCACGACCGAAATCAGCACTATTCCCAAAGCGCTCCAGATCGCATAGGCAATGCCGACCGGGATCACCTTCAAAGTGAGCGACAGGACGTAGAAGGCAGCCGTGTAACAGACG
Organism: Rhizobium gallicum bv. gallicum R602sp; assembly: GCF_000816845.1. Taxonomy (NCBI): domain Bacteria; kingdom Pseudomonadati; phylum Pseudomonadota; class Alphaproteobacteria; order Hyphomicrobiales; family Rhizobiaceae; genus Rhizobium; species Rhizobium gallicum. The sequence goes on from NZ_CP006877.1 coordinate 2,862,521, forward strand.
ACGAGAAGTACGCTCGGCCAGAAACGCGTGAGCTGCTGCGAGAGCTGCAGGGCGGTCGTGCCGATCACTTCCAGGATGATTGCGGCAAAAAGCAGCGCGTAGACGGCAGCCGGGCTCATGGTTCTGTCCTTCGAAAATAATTAGCGCGCTGTGAGTTCGGTAAGTCGGGCAACCAGCGCGCTGCGTTCGGCAGGACTGATCAGGTTGCTTTCCGTCGCGTCGGCAAGCCAGAGACCGTCCGCAGCAAAGCGCACGATCTGAGCGTCGATCGACGAATCGGTGCCGACGTATTCATCCGCCCGCTCCCGCACCCATTCCCGCCAACGCTGGCGCAGTCGCGGCTCAGCCAGCATTGCAATCGTCACCTGCGTCCAGTGACGGGAGTCATCCGTCCTTTTGCTGATGTCGGCGCAAACGAAAAGATAGGCGCGCGTGAAGCGCCCTTGCGGTACCGGATCGGCGCGCATCAGTTCATCGAGTTCCTGATCGAAGCGCTCGAGCAGACTGTCGAACAACGCATCCAGCAGCGCGTTCTTGGTCGGGAAATGGTGCAGCAAACCGCCCTTGCTGATGCCGGATGCGCCGGAGACGGCATCAAGCGTCACCGACGCCATGCCCTGCTCCGTCGCAAGGCGTGCGGCGACATCCAGCAATTGCCGGCGCACGAGAACAGGCTGTTTCTTGCGATGATGAGCGGTTGACATGTTCCATAAAAATACCGTCTGGACGGTTTTGTCAATCAGAATCTGCAGCCACGCTCTGCCTCAGGCATCCCTGGGCGAAATGCCGCGGCGCCTCGCAACCGGTTGCGAATAGCGCAGCAGCAGTGCATTAAGAGTGCATTTCAGGGGGATTGGATTTTGACGGAAGAGGTTATCACGCTTTATCGGGCGATCGGCGGCGACCTCACGGTGCGGGCGCTGACGCAGCGTTTCTACGAACTAATGGACACGCTGCCGGAGGCACGGCGTGTCCGCGCGGTCCATCCGCCGAGTCTTAAAGGTAGCGAGGAGAAATTCTACGAATATCTGACCGGCTACCTCGGCGGCCCGCCGCTCTATACTGACAAACGCGGCCATCCACGGCTTCGCAGCCGCCATTTCGTCGCCGCGATCGGCCCGGTCGAGCGTGACGAATGGCTGTTCTGCTTCCGGCGCGCAATGGACGAGACGATCGCCAACGAGAAGCTGCGTGAGATCATCTGGCCGCCGATCGAACGGCTGGCGTTTCATATGCAGAACAGGGAGCAAGATCAGCCATGATCTCGAACACGCGTGCCGCACCGCTTTTCTTCGTCTTTGCCGGTCTCTTCGGCACGGCAGGCGTGGCACTTGCCGCCCTCGCGGCCCACGGTGGTGGTGAAGCCGCGCTCGCTGCCTCCGCCTCTGCGATGTGCCTGGCACATGCCCCTGCCCTATTAGGTCTTGCAGTTGGCATTAAGGAGATTCAAACCGCCCGGCTGGCCGGTTTTCTGATCATTGTTGGCACACTGCTCTTTGCGGCGATCTCGTGATGCTGCGCCTTGCGGGGATCGGGCTCTTTCCCTTTGCCGCACCGACTGGCGGCTGGGCGATGATGCTCGGCTGGCTGGCGATCGCAGCCGGCGGCTTGATGCACACCAAGCGATAAGCTTAGCGCTGCGGCACCCGGCCGAAGCGCAGCAGGTTGCCGTGCGGATCATGGATGTAGAATTCCTCCATGTTCCAGGGCCGCACTTGCATATCCGTCAGACGCCTGACGCCCTTCGCGCGATATTCCGCATGGAGCGCCCCAATGCCCCCGCCACGCAGGTAGATCGACGTCTTCTCCGGCAGGCTGGCATCGTCGGTGCGCCAGAAATGCAGCTCCATCTCATCGCGCCTGACGATCAGATAGTCAGGCGTTTGGTGCACGATCTGCGCAAAGCCGAGTTCGTCGCGATAAAAGGCAAGCGTCGCGGCGATATCGAGCGACGGCAGGACCGGCAGAACTTCGGTACGGTCCGGATCGCCGCTCATATGCCTTCCACGACGTTGAAACCTTCGAATACCGGCGGCCCCTTGTACATGATCTTATGGTCACCCGCATTGCGGTGCGCCGCGCGGAAGTTCTCGGATTTCGTCCAGTTCTGGAAATCCTCTTCGCTCTGCCAGACCGTGTGCGACGAGAACAGTGTATAGCCCTCCTCCGCATCCGTCTTGCCGCGCAGCAGACGGAACTCGACGAAGCCGGGCACCTGCGCCAGACTGGAGTCGCGGTTGCGCCAGACATTTTCGAAATCTGCCTCGGCGCCGGTTGCGACCTTGAAGCGGTTCATCGCAATATACATCGGGAGCTCCTCACACCTTCGTGCCGTCCACGCGGGCCTGCGGGAAGAAAACGACATTATTGCCGTTTGCCGCCTCGCGGCCAAGAGCTGCATCGGTCTTTTCTCCCGGCATGCGCGCTTCCCAGACGGGAAACTCCGTCACGTTCGCATAAAGCTGCTGGCGCTCGGCATGTTTCACCAAGAGATCGTAGAGCTCGGGCACGAGGCCGTCGCCATTTTGCGCGGCGAGCTTATGCAGGCCGATCATCATGAACCCGTCAGGGCGCTGGTCTTTCATCGGGAATTGTCTCGTTCGTTCATGGTCTGCAGCGCACGCTCGAGGCTCGATTTGCTGCCATTGCGCAGCGGAATGAACGCCTTGCCGAACTTCTTGCAGCCCGTCTTCACCCGCAGGCAGGCATCGTGGCTGATACAGTCGATCGGGCAGAACACGCAGTCGACGGAGGGAAGAACCGTATCGATCCGCGAGACCGCCTCGCGCAGCCCGCCGTCATGATGGATCAGTTCGGCACCGAAGCTGCTCGCGATCTGGCGAAGATGCGCCACCTGGCAATCGCGGCCGCCGACATAGAGGAAACTGCGGCCATCCAGTTTCGATCCGCCGGAAGATTGCTGCGCCGTCTGCGCTGCCACATCCGCGCTGACGCGGATTTCCCGGTTAGATCCCTTCTTCGCCTTCCGAGCCATTTATCACCCGTTCGCTCGTTGATCGTCACACGATTCTAACATGTGCGAACGGACCTTATTAAACTTGATTTTTAGAGTAAAGTATAAAGTTGACTTTTCTTGTCATATTTAGCGCCGGCCCGAGATCTGCACGTCCTGCGTGAAGGTCCAGCTCGGCTTTCCCCACTCTGAAGGCAGCGGCGGGAAAGGCGAGGCACGGCGCACGCCGGCCACAACCGCCTGATCCAGCTCGGGAATTCCGGAGCTGCGCGCGACGGAAAGAGCTGCCAGCGAACCGTCGCCGCCGATCGTTAGGCGCACGCGGACACTCATCGAAGCGCTCATTCGTTTATATTCTGCAGGCACCTTGACTGCGCGGCGAATGCGCGACTGCACCTTGCCGGGATAGTTGGCAACGGCTGCGCTTCCGGCTCCGCCGGCGCTCCCGGCGCTGCGCGAGTTCTGGTCGGAATTTGCCGTCTCGTATCCATCGCTGGCCCCTCGCCTGGAATCCTGCTTGTTCTCGCCTTGGGAGCCAGCAAGCTTTTTTTCCATCTTCTTCGGCGGCCGGTTCTTTTCCACCGGCTTCGGTCTTTCAGCCCTCGGCTTGGTTGTCGGCGTTGGTGCCTCTTGCGGCCGCACCGGCTCCGGCAGCGCTTCGGCGGTCTCGACCGGCTCGACAGGCTTCAGTTCCTCCGGTGCCGCCGTGGCCACAGGCTGCACGACCGAGGTCTCGGCAGGAACATTCGACGTCAGCACCTCAGGCTCTGCCGCCGTCACCGTCTCGGGAGAGACGCGCGTGACCTCCTGCGTTGGCGGCACGGCCTCCGCCTGGGTCGGCTGCACCGTTTCCGGTGGAACCTCCGTCGGCTGGTCCGTGGGCTGAACAGGTTCCGGGGGCACCGTTTCGGCAACCACTTGGTCCGGCTGGGGCTCGACCTCAAGATCCGGATCGCCCGCAGAGGCCTGGTCGGCTTCTGAATCGCCAAGGATGACGACGCTCACAGCCTCGCCTGCTTCCTCCTCCGGGTCGTGCGGCGTCACGACGAAGCCGATTGCCAGGGCCGTGAAGACAATGGCGTGAAAGGCGAAGGACGTCAGGCAGGCAGCGGCGACGCTTCGCTTGCTCGGCTTCGCCTCGCTTGCCTGCTTTTCAAGGGCACCATGGTCCATCGGCGGCGCGTCTGCCGCGGGTGTCTTTTGGGCCTGCGGATGTTCCGGAAAAGATTCGATCAGCGAGAGGCGCGCATAGTGGATCACGGCTTCTGCGGCGGGCTGGCGCTGCGCATTGCGCAGCTCGGGCATTTCATGACCGGGATGGATGCCCGGAATATTGTCGTTCAAACCGTCAGCATCCTGCTCCACGATGAAATCGCGTCGCGACCTGGATTTTGCTGAAAGTGCCATATGCCCTGCCCCGGTCGGTTTGAAACTGAAGCCCGCCGGAGATCATCTCCGGCGCGAATTGCTCACCCCTCGAAGGGAACGGAAATCTGCGAACGGGTAATGAGACCTTTCATGCATTCGCCCGCTGCCGGGCCGTCGCAGACCGGCGTATCGTTGATGAGAATGCGGGTCACGGCCTCGCACTTGACATTCGGCATGTCGAACTGCCGCACCCGCTTCTTGCCCTGCGGCAGATCGCGGAAGTCGAGCACGGTGATCTTGTCGACGGCGTTTTTGTCGTTGAAGAAGGCAAGCTCGAAAGAGATCTTGTTGACGGGTGCGGCAAGCTTGTTGAGGGCCACGAAGGTCATCATGCAGCCCTTTTGCGAGGGCGCCAGGGCATTCAACTCGACTTCGAGGGCATTGACGGGGGCGGCCGCGGGGGCATCCTGCGCATAAGTGGGGCAAAGACTTCCGGCCGCCATCAATCCGCCTGCCACAAGTGCCGCAAATCTGCCCGCCACCATACCTCTTCTCCATGTAATTTCTAAAACTTGAGTCTATAAGTCTTCTATTGCGTCTTTAAAAAATGATGACTATGAAAGTCAAGATAATTGTATCAAGGCCGGAGGAAAACAAGCCCCCGGCTCCAGCGGAAATTGCCAACCGAAATGATGGTTGAGAAGCCAGACACCTTTAAGCATGCACCTCTCCCGCGGGAGGCAGCCGAAATTCGCACCATCGAAAGCGCGGACATTTTCCGCGGCGCGAACGAGATCATGATCCGGCATGACGGCGTGGTCTACCGCATGAAAATTACCCGGCAGGGCAAACTCATTCTCAATAAGTAAGGGTAGCAGATGACTGATGAGAGCAGACCGGCACCGGCCGAGATTCGCGCGTTCCGGGCCGAAAATCCGCAGATGCGCGAGCGCGATATCGCAGCGCGGCTGAACATTTCCGAAGCAGCCCTCGTCGCCGCCGAAGTCGGCATTTCCGCGACCCGCATCGATGCCAGCGCGCTGAAGCTTCTGGAGCGCGTGGCCGAACTCGGCGAAGTCATGGCGCTGTCGCGCAATGAAAGTGCCGTCCACGAAAAGATCGGCGCCTTCGAAAACATCAAAATGGGCATGCAGAGCGCAATCGTGCTCGGCGAAAACATCGACCTTCGCATCTTCCCGAGCCGCTGGGCCCATGGCTTTGCCGTCACGAAGAAGAATGGCGACGAGGAACGCCTCAGCCTGCAGTATTTCGACAAGACGGGCAACGCGGTCCACAAGGTGCATCTGCGTCCAAATTCGAACGTCGAGGCCTACCGCTCGATCGTCGCTGATCTGAAGCTCGACGACCAGTCGCAGGAATTCGTCGAAGCCGAAATCTCCGCTTCAGAGGATGAGAGCGGCGACGTCGGCCGCGACGAGCTGCGCGACAACTGGAGCAAGCTCACGGACACACATGAATTCTTCAGCATGCTGAAGCGCCTGAAAATCGGCCGCCAGGCCGCGCTGCGCACGGTCGGCGACGATTACGCCTGGAAGCTCGAAGACACGGCGACGGCCGAAATGATGCACGCCTCCGTCAAAGCCGGTCTGCCGATCATGTGCTTTGTCGCGAACAACGGCATCGTGCAGATCCATTCCGGCCCGATCTTCAACGTTCAGGCGATGGGACCCTGGATCAACATCATGGATCCGACCTTCCACCTGCATCTCCGCCAGGACCACATCGCCGAGACCTGGGCCGTGCGCAAGCCCACAAAGGACGGCGATGTCACTTCGCTGGAAGCCTATGACGCCAAGGGCGAAATGATCATCCAGTTCTTCGGCAAGCGGAAGGAAGGGTTCGACGAGCGTACCGATTGGCGCGAGATCATCGAAAGCCTGCCGAAGGCGGGAACGAGCATCGCAGCATAAAGGAGCGGAACGATGAAAATACCTTCGAACTTGCGCCGCCTCCGGCTTTGCGGACTGGCGCTGACGGCGGCCGTCACGGCGCTGCCTTTGCTGCCCGCTGCAACGGCAAAGAATAGCTTCATCCGGGCGGCGCAGGCCGAGGAACCGAAAAAGATCGACACCTCGCGCCTCGTCGCCGTCGGCGGCGACGTGACGGAAATCGTCTATGCGCTCGGCGAAGAAAGCCGCCTCATCGCCCGTGATTCCACCAGCACCTATCCCGAAGCGGCCATGAAGCTCCCGGATGTAGGCTATATGCGGGCGCTCTCGCCGGAAGGCATCCTTGCCGTCAACCCGACCGCGATCATCGCTGTCGAAGGATCGGGTCCGCCCGAAGCGCTGACCGTCCTCAAGAACGCCAGCGTGCCGTTCGAGACGGTCCCGAATACCTACGATCGCGCAGGGATCCTGACAAAGATCGATAAGATCGGCACACTGCTTGCCGTACCCGACAAGGCCAGGGCGCTGGAAACCAAGGTCGGCGCCGATCTGGATGCCGCGATCGCCGATGCCGGCAAGCGGTCCGAAGCGGGGCGCAAGCGCGTGCTTTTCATCCTCAGCACGCAGGGCGGCAAGATCATGGCCTCTGGCACGGGCACGGCGGCTGATGGCATCATCAAGCTCGCAGGCGCCATCAATGCCGTCGGCAGCTTCTCAGGCTACAAGCCGGTGACCGATGAGGCGATCGTCGAGGCAAAGCCCGATGTGATCCTGATGATGAACCGTCAGGGCAGTCACGCGGCCGCCAACGACGACCTCTTCAGGCAGCCGGCGCTCGCACTGACCCCCGCGGCCCAGAAGAAGGCGGTCATCCGCATGGATGGCCTGCACCTGCTCGGCTTCGGCCCGCGCACCGCAGGCGCCGTCCGCGAATTGAACGCGGCCATCTACGGGGGCTAAGATGGCTCTGCTGGACGCCATGACGGGACAGAAACGATCACTTTTTTCGATGGCCGCGCTTCGTGAGCACCGCGAGGCAGGCGATCGGGGGCGGCTGGCGCTCCTCGTGATCGGCCTGCTCGTGGTGGGTTCCGTCTTCTCGCTGCTATTTTCGGTGACGACCGGCGCCTCGGATGCCTCGATTGTCGACGTGATTGCAAACGTGGCGGGTTCGGAGGCGGCGCTCAACATGCGCGACCGGATCATCATCTTCGACATCCGGATGCCGCGCGCCATCCTCGGCTTTCTCGTCGGCGGCTCGCTCGCCGTCTCCGGCGCTGTGATGCAGGGACTGTTCCGCAATCCGCTCGCCGATCCCGGCCTCGTCGGCGTGTCGTCCGGAGCAAGCTTCGGCGCCGTCGTGATGATCGTGCTCGGCGGAACGATCGCCATGCCGTTCCTTGCGCTGCTCGGCATCTATGCCCTGCCGGTTGCAGCTTTCGGCGGTGGCCTTGTTACGACGGTGCTGCTTTATCGGATCGCAACGACCAATGGCCAGACCTCGGTCGCCACGATGCTGCTGGCAGGGATCGCGCTCGGAGCTCTGACGGGCGCGATGACAGGTCTGCTGACCTATATCGCCAACGACCAGCAGCTTCGCGATCTCACTTTCTGGTCCATGGGCTCTCTCGCAGGCGCAACCTGGATGAAGATCGCCGCCGCCGCGCCGATCATTCTGGCATCCTTCGCAGTCCTGCCCTTCATGGCGCGCGGACTGAATGCCATAACACTTGGTGAAGCGGCGGCGTTTCATATGGGCGTCCCGGTTCAGCGGCTGAAGAATACCGCAATCGTAGCCGTTGCCGCCGCAACCGGCGCATCGGTTGCCGTCAGCGGTGGTATCGGTTTTGTCGGCATTGTCGTGCCACATCTGCTGCGTATGATCATCGGCCCCGACCATCGCTATTTGCTGCCAGCCTCCGCTCTCCTCGGTGGCTCGCTCTTGATCTTCGCCGACGTTCTGGCGCGCACCATCGTCGCGCCCGCCGAATTGCCGATCGGCATCATCACGGCTGCAGTCGGCGGACCCTTCTTCCTCTGGATATTGTTGCGGCAGCGCTCGCGGCTTGCGCTCTAAAAGTGAATTTCGATGATCGAACTTTCCGGAATCTCGGTCCGCCTGTCGGGCAAGACAATCGTGCATGACGTCAGCCTTACGGCGAAGGCGGGCCAATTGACGGCGATTGCCGGGCCGAACGGCTCCGGCAAGACGACCACAATGAAGGCGATCTCCGGCGAGCTTTCCTGCGACGGCTCCGTGCGCATCAACGGCGAAGAGGTCAAGACGATGCAACCCTGGCAGCTGGCTGCCCTTCGCGGTGTGCTGCCGCAGGCAAGCGCCATCTCCTTTCCCTTCACAGTGCGCGAGGTCGTGCGCATGGGACTGACGACAGGGCTGAACCTGCACCCCGAGCAGGCAGAGCAGATCGCGGCACGGGCGCTCGCCGCCGTCGACCTCGGGGGCTTCGAAGGGCGTTTCTACCAGGAGCTTTCGGGCGGCGAGCAGCAGCGCGTCCAGCTCGCGCGCGTGCTGTGCCAGATCTGCGAGCCGGTCGTGGATGGAAAACCCTGCTGGCTGTTACTCGATGAGCCGGTTTCCAGCCTCGACATAAGCCATCAGCTGACGATCATGAGCCTTGCGCGGAAGTTCTGCGACGCAGGCGGCGGCGTGATCGCAGTCATGCACGATCTCAACTTGACCGCTCTTTTCGCGGACCAGATCGTCCTCATGAAAGCCGGGGGACTAGCCGCTGCCGGCAGCGTCAGCGACGTGCTCACCGACGAGCGCATGCAATCTGTATTCGGATGCCCGCTGCGCATCAGTCAGGTTCCGATGGACGGAACACCCTTTGTCCTGGCTCACAGCGCGCTTGCGGGCCGCTAAACCGCCGGAACTTTTGATTGGCCAGCGCGTTGTCGTGTCGATGATTTGGATCAATGCCGGGCGATACGACTTATTGCAACGATCGGTGCTGACCTCGTTTAAAACCGGCCCGCGACTTTGCGCGCGCCCATTCCAAGGAGAGCATCATGGCTTCCATCCTCCCGTCCATTCGCGGCCGGCGCCATGGCAACGGTACGCTTCACGACATCGAATCCACGATCGAGGACCAGATCGAAAGCCTGCGCGACGATATTGCGTCCCTGACGAAGTTGGTTGCGAAGAATTCGCGACGGCGCGGCGAAAAGCTCCGCTATCAGGCGGCTGCTGGCTATGACGAACTCCTTGGCCGCAGCGAAGACCTCCTCCACGATCTGCAGGAGGGCTATCTGCGCGGCGCAAATGAAGTTCGCCATACGGTACGCAGGCATCCGATCGCAACGATCGGTGCGGCGGCCGCCTTCGGCCTCGTGCTCGCGCTCCTCGCACGCCGTTAAGGAGGATCGATGCTCTTTCCGATCCTCAGCCTTTTGTTAGGAAACAGTTTTCACAGGACCGTTGCGCGAACCAAGCGCAACGGTATTTTCATCGCGCTCGCCGCAATCTTCCTTCTGAGTGCCTATGCGCTTGCGGTGACAGCCGGGACAATCTGGCTCGCGGGCGTCTACGGCGCAGTCGGTGCTGCCCTCTTTCTTGCGGCATGCGCGCTGCTGATCGGAATCGCCGTGCTGATCGTCATGAAGGTCATGAATGCACAGGAAGCGCGTCGTGCACAGGAGCGCCGCCTGGCGATCGAGTCACTGGCAGCCGCCGGCATCGGCCTTGTCCGTTCACAGCCGCTTTTGACGGCCGGCGTGCTTGCCGCGCTCGTTGCAACAAACTTGATGGGCTCCAAACACCGCGACTAGGGATCCTGACCTCTAGCCAGTTTAGCTCGTACATTTGCGAATGCGGTCCGGAAGTCCATCATGGGGGCCAAGTGGCCGCTTCGGCCAATCGTCCCACCAATCGTCAATGAGCGTCTTCCTTTCCGGGTTGAGAGGATAGTGAATACGGTTCTCCGGCTTGTGTCTCTCTCCGACCACGAGCAGCCGGACCTCCTCCTCAGTGTTATTGATGAAACTATGGGCTATGCCGGTGCCAGCCGGGAACCCCACGCCGTCGCCGGGTGCGAGCCGATGCAGATGGCCATCGATCCACACGTCGGGAGATCCTTCGATAACGAAGACGAATTCCTCCTCCGCGCTTTCGGCATGTGGAAGCGATGTGCGCCGGCCGGCCGGCAACCGCTCATGATGAATGCCGAGTTTCGAAAGGCTGAACGCCCGGCCAAAAGGCGCGCCAATGCTCATGCGTTCATCGCGTCCTGAATAATGCGGCTCATCGGGTCGCTCGATATTGCGCCAGTGGGTGATAAATGTTGGACGTTCGTTGCTGTTCATCAGTCGATCCTCGTGTAGCCCATGCCCGCAAGCCACGCTCAAATCCGCAACGAGCACCGGTCATGAGCTAGCGACCGCACCTCAATCGTCAAGCATTCCGCGCAGCGGCGACCGGCATGTTTGCTGCCGAGTTTTCAGGGCTAGTCTTCATCTCTTGCACAACAAAAAGCCGGCGCCTGAGGCAACCGGCTTTTTCCTCCGATTCAACGCGTGGATCAGAAGGCGAAAGCCTTCGACGTCAGCGGCGCGGACGTCGAATCCGGGCCGAAATCCGCTTCGCCGGAGATCTGCAGCAGTTCCTGGAGCCGCTGGCGGGCACGATTGACTCGGCTCTTGATGGTGCCGACGGCGCATCCGCAGATCTCCGCGGCTTCTTCGTAGGAGAAGCCTGATGCGCCGACGAGAATGATCGCCTCGCGCTGATCCGGCGGCAGTTGGTCAAGTGCCTTTTTGAAATCCTGCAGGTCGAGAGCGCCGTATTGCGCCGGATGCATCGCCATGGATTCGGTGAAAAGGCCGTCGCTGTCCTGGATCTCGCGGCCGCTCTTACGCATCTGGCTATAGAGTTCGTTGCGCAGGATTGTGAAAAGCCAGGCCTTCATGTTGGTGCCCATCTCGAAGTGATCCTGCTTTGCCCAGGCCTTCATGATGGTGTCCTGCACCAAGTCGTCGGCGCGATCGTGCCGGCCGATCAGCGAAATCGCGAATGCACGCAGACTCGGCAACGCCGCCAGCAGTTCGCGTTTGAAGCTTGGTTTAGCCTTATCCATCAGCGCGCCCTTACTCGGCCAGTTTGGCCGAAGCCATCATCTCAGCCTGGTCCAGCTTTTCGAGCAGATCGAGAAAACGATCGGGGATCGCCTCGTCCTGTGCGGCTGCATAAAGGGACCGCAGTTTGACGCCGATCTGGTTGTTTGGATCGAGGATATCGCTTGCGCGCATTTCCAGCCGCCGCTGATTCTTTTCTTCGTTCTGCTGCTTTTTCATAAACTCGTCGCTTCTCGCCGTTGTCTTTGTCTGAATGGACGATACGTTTGCGCTGCGGCTTGATATGCCAACAGCACCCTCCGCCGCTCGAGGTGGATGGTGCTCAGATACTTGCCGTTTATCGAGGCTCAAAATCGCGGTACGCCCTTCATTCGTCGCCACCATAATGCAAGGCTGTGAAAAAAGTTCCCGCATATACTGGAACTTTTTTAATAGCGCGACGTTTCCACTACATTAGAGCCAGTTATGGCCTACGGACGGGAGTTTTTAATGACACTTTCTACTCGAATTGCGCCGCATCTTCCTTATTTGCGTCGCTATTCCCGCGCGCTTACAGGCACCCAGACTTCGGGTGATGCTTACGTTGCCGCAGTTTTGGAAGCGATCATCGCCGACATATCCATTTTCCCGGATACCGAGAACGACCGCGTCGCACTCTACAAACTGTTCACGAAACTGTTTGGTTCCACTGCCATCCAGATTCCCGAACCGGCGTCGCCCTACGCCTGGGAGCAGCGTGCGACCGTAAACCTCGGCAAGGTCTCGCCGCTTGCCCGCCAGGCCTTCATCCTCGCGTCGGTCGAGAATTTCCGCGTCGGCGAAATCGCCGACATCCTCGAGAGCGACGACCAGGAAGTGATGAGCCTGCTCGACAAGGCCTCGCAGGAGATCTCGCGCCAGGTGGCAACCGATATCATGATCATCGAAGACGAACCGCTGATCGCAATGGATATCGAGCAGATGGTCGAAAGCCTGGGCCACAAGGTGACCGGAATCGCCCGGACGCATTCCGAGGCCGTGGCTCTTTACAACAAGACCAAGCCGAAGATGGTCCTTGCGGATATTCAGCTTGCCGACGGCAGTTCCGGCATCGACGCCGTGAACGACATCCTGAAGACATCGAGCGTGCCGGTGATTTTCATCACCGCTTTTCCAGAGCGCCTTTTGACAGGTGAGCGGCCGGAACCGACGTTCCTGGTCACCAAGCCCTTCAATCCAGACATGGTCAAGGCTTTGATCAGCCAGGCGCTATTCTTCAATGAATCCACCAAGGTTGCGGCATGAAGCTGAACCGTCAAAGCGACGGAACAAAGCCAATAGCGAGGCGTTCCCAGCTAGCTGGGCCGCTCCGGCAACAGCTTTAACGGTTTCTCCAACGCTTGGTCATAATATGACCAGCGGGGTTCCTGAAATGGCAACCTCTTTCCAGCTGCGCAATAAGGATAGAAGGAAAGGCGGCCTGGTGAATACGACAGAACCATTAACCGGCAAGCCTTTCGCGCTGGAGGGCAAGTCCGCGATGATGGAGCGGGCGCTAAGCAGCGCCGGAATTTCGATTCTCTTCCAGGATTCCACGCTGACACTTTCCTACGCCGAAAATCTTCCCCGCCATTTCGCCGAACTGTTTTTCGCCGGCGGCAGCGACAGCGACCTCTTCGGCCAGGCACACGGCGATTATCTGAGGACACTCAAGTTCAAGGTGCTCGAAACCGGGACGGCGACGAATGCCGAGATCGATATGGACGTCGATGGCGAGGTTCGGACCTACGAACTCAAAGTGCAGCGCATCAATAACGAGGGCTCGCTCGGCATTCTTTCTGTGATCTCCGAGGTCACCGAGCTGCGACACCGTGAAAAAGTGCTGAAATCGCTGCTGCGCGAACTGTCGCACCGCTCGAAGAACCTGCTCGCGATCATTCAGGGCATCGCGACGCAAACGGCCCGCAATACGCTGTCGCTCGACAGCTTCCTTGCAAAGTTCCGCGGTCGTCTTCAATCGCTTTCCAACTCGCAGGATCTGATTACCGATTCCAGCTGGCGCGGCGCCTATCTCTTCGACCTTGCGGAAAAGCAGTTCGCACCCTATTGGCCGGAAACGGCAGGCTCCATGCCTATCTTCGGCATCAATGCGCATCTGACACCTAATGCCGCCGTACATCTCGGATTGGCGCTTCATGAGCTCATCGTCAATTCGGCATCCTATGGCGCAATTGCAGGGGGCGCGCCTTCGATCACCCTGAACTGTAAGGAAGCGAAGCACAACGGCAGGAAGGCGATCGAGATCGCGTGGGTGGAAATCCTGCCGAACCGGACGGAGATTCACGAGTTCAGTGAAAACAGCTTCGGCAAGACCGTGCTGGAACGCGTCGTTCCCTCATCCATGAGCGGCAAGGCGGAGCTCCGGCTCGTTCCTGGCCGCATCGAATATTACCTGCAGATTCCCGAGACTGAATTCGAAATCCTCAAGCGCCCCTGAATTTCGCAGTGCCGGCTCACAGCAAAAAACAGCCAGTGCGAGGGCGGCGCACTGGCTGTTTTCACTCATCGGGAGGGGACCGTGAGTAATCCGGATGATGGGTTGGGGGCGCGCATGTTGGGTCGATGCGATCATCATCCGGATGCCGCAATAACGACCGCGTTGGCCTTTGGTTCCGTCGGATCCGAAAAAAATTGAATTTTTATGAATCTTTTTTGCAAGGTGGCGAATCCCTGCGTTCGTCGATGATGGGCATACGCCCTCCACGCTGCGACCTAAAATAACAAAAACAGACACTTATGCGAATATCGGTTTCAAAATTTTACCGTTTGATAAATTTTTTATCCTGAGTTACGCTTTCCCTCACTAGCCGTTTACCAATAATGAGGGAACTTCAATGGAACGACTGGAAACTGGGATTCATTCCGGCCGACTTTCGACCGCCGAGTATGAAACTAATTTTTCCGATCTGCATCCGCGCCTTGACAAGCATGAGGCGCTGGTGGCCGCCGACCGCTGCTATTTCTGCTATGACGCGCCGTGCATGACGGCCTGTCCCACCTCCATCGACATCCCGCTCTTCATCCGTCAGATCGCAACCGGCAACCCGATCGGTTCGGCCAAGACGATCTTCGACCAGAACATCCTGGGCGGCATGTGCGCCCGCGTCTGTCCCACCGAAGAGCTCTGCGAACAGGCCTGCGTGCGCAATATCGCAGAGGAGAAGCCCGTGGAGATCGGCCGCCTTCAGCGTTACGCGACTGATACGGCCATTCATGCAGGCAGGCAGTTTTATGAACGAGCCGCCTCGACCGTTAAGAAGATCGCCGTTGTCGGCGCCGGCCCGGCCGGCCTTGCCGCCGCTCACCGTCTTGCGGTGAAAGGCCATGACGTCGCCATCTACGACAGCAAGTCGAAATCCGGCGGCCTGAATGAATATGGCATCGCCACTTATAAAGCCGTCGACGACTTTGCCCAGAAAGAAGTGGATTACGTGCTTTCGATCGGCGGCATCGAAGTCCGCCACGACCAGCAGCTTGGCCGTGATTTCTCGCTTGCCGATCTGCAGTCTCAGTACGACGCCGTCTTCCTCGGAATCGGCCTTGCCGGTGTCAATGCGTTGCGCGTCGATGGCGAGAACCTGCCGGGTGTCGATGACGCGGTCGATTTCATCGCCGATCTGCGTCAAGCCACGAACAAGGCGGACGTTGCCGTCGGCCGCCGCGTCGTCGTTCTCGGCGGCGGCATGACCGCCATCGATGCGGCCGTTCAGGCCAAACTGCTTGGCGCCGAAGAAGTGACGATTTGCTACCGCCGCGGCAAGGAGCACATGAACGCCTCGGAGTTCGAGCAGGACCTCGCGACGTCCAAGGGCGTCATCATCCGCCACTGGCTGGCGCCGAAGTCCATCCTGTCGCAGGACGGCAAGGTCGCCGCGATCGAGGTGGAATATACCAAGCTCGCCGACGGCCGTCTCGTCACGACCGGCGAAACCGGCGTCATCGCCACCGATCAGATTTTCAAGGCGATCGGCCAGACTTTTGAAGCATCCGGTCTCGGTTCGCTGCGCATGGAATCCGGTCGGATCGCCATCGACGGCGAAGGCCGCACCTCGCTCGACGGCGTCTGGGCGGGCGGCGACTGCGTCTTCGGCGGCGATGACCTAACCGTATCTGCCGTCGCGCAAGGCCGCGATGCTGCCGAATCCATCAACCGTACGCTTGCTGCCGGTGCGCAGCCAGCCGTCGCCGTCGCTTGAGGAGAATGAACAATGGCTGATCTCCGCAACAATTTCGTCGGCATCAAGTCGCCCAACCCGTTCTGGCTCGCCTCCGCGCCACCGACCGACAAGGCCTATAACGTCGAGCGCGCCTTCAAAGCGGGCTGGGGCGGCGTCGTCTGGAAGACGCTCGGCGAGGAAGGCCCGCCCGTCGTCAACGTCAACGGCCCGCGCTACGGCGCGATCTGGGGCGCCGACCGCCGCCTCCTGGGTCTCAACAATATTGAGCTCATCACCGACCGCGACCTTTACACCAACCTGCGCGAAATGAAGCAGGTGAAGATGAACTGGCCGGACCGCGCCCTGATCGCCTCGATCATGGTTCCCTGCGAGGAAGATGCCTGGAAGGCGATCCTGCCGCTCGTGGAGGAAACCGGCGCCGACGGCATCGAACTCAATTTCGGCTGTCCTCACGGAATGTCCGAGCGCGGCATGGGCTCCGCGGTCGGGCAGGTGCCGGAATATATCGAGATGGTCGTGCGCTGGTGCAAGCAGTACACGCGCATGCCGGTCATCACCAAGCTGACGCCGAACATCACCGACATCCGCAAGCCGGCACGCGCTGCCAAGGCCGGCGGTACGGACGCCGTCTCGCTGATCAATACGATCAACTCGATCACCGCAGTCAATCTCGACACGTTTTCGCCTGAACCGTCGATCGATGGCCGCGGCAGCCATGGCGGTTATTGCGGCCCGGCGGTGAAGCCGATTGCGCTCAACATGGTGGCTGAGATCGCCCGCGATCCGGAAACCTTGGGCCTGCCGATCTCCGGTATCGGCGGCGTGACCACCTGGCGCGATGCGGCCGAGTTCCTGGCGCTCGGCGCCGGCAACGTGCAGGTCTGCACCGCCGCCATGACCTATGGCTTCAAGATCGTGCAGGAGATGATCACCGGGCTCTCCGACTGGATGGACGCCAAGGGCCACAGGTCGCTCGACGATATCACCGGCCGCGCCGTTCCGAACGTCTCCGACTGGCAGTATCTGAACCTCAACTATGTCGCCAAGGCGAAGATCGACCAAGACGCCTGCATCAAATGCGGCCGCTGTCACATCGCCTGCGAGGACACCTCGCATCAGGCGATCACGCAGTTCGTCAACGGCGTGCGCCATTTCGAGGTGATGGAAGACGAATGCGTCGGCTGCAACCTTTGCGTCAACGTCTGCCCGGTCGAAAACTGCATCACCCTGGAAGCCCTGCCCGCCGGCGCGCTTGACAAGCGCACGGGCCGTCCCGTCGACCCGAACTACGCCAACTGGACGACCCACCCGAACAATCCGATGGCAAGACAGGCGGCAGAGTAAAAGACGGTCGCGACCTCGCAAGACTGCGGCGATGCCCTCATCCGGCTGCCGCCACCTTCTCCCCGCAGGCGGGGAGAAAAAGCATGCCGCACCGTTTGGGCATTCTCGACCTTGAGCATGGTACCTACCCTCTCCGCGCATGTAAGGGTGAGGGCAACATGGCGCCCGCAACTAAACCGCGAACGACTTCCTGTAGGCACTCGGGCTTGTCCCGAGCCGCTTGCGGAAATGATGCCGCATCGTCGCCAGTGTGCCGAAGCCGCTGGCGGCGGCGATGTCGTCAAGCGATGCGGCGAGTTCTCTTTCCAGGAGATTGCGGGCGTGGCGAAGCCGCTCTTTGAGCAGCCATTCGCCCACACTGAGGCCCGTGGACTTTTCGAAGCGGCGCTGAAAGGTGCGCAGGCTCATGCCCGCCCTTTGCGCCAGCAGGCTGATCGACTGCTCCTCGTCGAGCCGCTCTCGCATCCATTGGAGCAGCGGCCCTAGCCGCATTCCCTCCCGCTCTTCGAGCACGGGCGCGCTGATGAATTGCGCCTGCCCGCCTTCGCGATGCGGCGGAAGCACCAGACGGCGCGCCACACTGTTTGCGGCTTCTGCGCCAAAATCACCGCGCACGACGTGCAGGCAGAGATCAATACCGGCCGCACTGCCCGCGGCAGTCAGGATACTGCCCTCGTCCATGTAGAGAACGCTCGCATCGAAGGCGATCTGCGGATAGCGCGCTGCAAGCGACGCGACATAGCGCCAATGCGTCGTCGCACGCCGGCCGCTCAAAAGACCGGATGCGGCAAGCACGGCAACGCCGGAGCAGAGCGACATAATACGGGCATCGCGCTCATGAGCCTGACGCAGCGCATCGATCAACGGCTCCGGCACCGGCGCATCGATCGACCGCCAGCCCGGCACGACGATGAGATCGGCTTCGGCCAGAACCTCCAGGCCGCGATCGACCGAAACGCTCAATCCGCCCGCAGCACGGAGCGGCCCCGGTTCGACGCCGCAGACCGAATAATGATACCAGCCCTCGCCCATTTCAGGACGCGGAAGACCGAAGACTTCGTAGGCAATACCGAATTCGAAAGTGCATAGCCCGTCATAGGCAAGCACGACGACATGCGGACGTCTGAGCGAATTTGGCATGATCTTTACGCTAACCGTCATTAAAGCCAATTTCGCCATGCCATAACATCGGCGATGGTTGGCGGCAACTCGAACCGTGAAAGGAAAACCATGCCGAGCCCCGTCAGCGAAACACCCGCCGCCTCCCCCGAGGAAACCGCCGCCTACTACGCCCGCAAGCTCGCTTTCGAAACGGACTGCTGGGACGTCCAGGCTTCCATTTCCTCGGGCAAGGCCGACTTCGTCCTTATCGACGTTCGATCCCCGGCACTCTTTTCCCGCTCGCATGTGCCGGGCGCGATCAACCTGCCGCATGGCAAGATGACCGCCCACCGTATGTCGGAGTGGCCGGCCGATACGCTCTTCGTCGTCTATTGCGCCGGGCCCCATTGCAACGGCACCGACAAGGCGGCGCTGCGCCTGGCGCGGCTCGGCCTCTCCGCCAAGGTCATGATCGGCGGCATGACCGGCTGGGCTGACGAGGGCTTCGCCTTTACGAACGGTGAAGCCCCAATGGCCGCGCAGTGACGGACCTCCATTAACGCTATTGCGGATGCGTTTTTCGCAAAATGAAGCTATGGTTCGTTGCGTTTGGGCCGCAGTGGGAGGAATAGACGGTTTTGGAACGAACCAAAGATCTGAACAGCACCTCCTCGCGCGCAGAAACCGGCGCGGTTGCGCCCGCATCGTCGCCCTCTGCCCGTCCGGGGGTCGTGGCAGCTGCCGTTTACCAGCAAGGACAGCGCATCCGCGATATCCGGATAGAAGAGGCCGGCGAATGGCGAACGCACGAGAATGCAGTCGTCTGGATCGGCTTGCACGAGCCGGACGAGATGCTGCTGCACCAGGTACAGGCCGAATTCAATCTCCATCCACTGGCGATCGAGGATGCTGCCCAGCCGCATCAGCGCCCGAAGCTGGAGATTTATGGCGACGCCATGTTCATCGTTGCCCGTACCGCCCACATGAAGGACGGCGAAATCGTCTTTGGCGAAACCCATCTTTTCGTCGGTCGAGGCTATGTCGTTTCCGTGCGCCATGGCGCATCGTCCTCTTACCTGGCGGTGCGGCAGCGGTGCGAGGCGACGCCGGCCGCGCTCGCCCATGGGGAGAACTACATCCTCTATTCCATCCTCGATTTCATCGTCGACAACTACATGCCGGTGATCGAAGTGGTGCAGGAGGAAGTCGAGACGCTCGAAGATCTGATGCTGCGCGAACAGCTTACAAAGGTTGATATCGAGCGCCTCTACATGCTGCGGCGCAAGCTGCTGCGGCTGCGCAATGCCGTCGTGCCGCTTGTGGACGTCTGTCGCCGCTATGAGCATATCGACCTTCCGGGTATGGACTCGACGCTTCAATCGCTGTTTCGCGACGTCACAGACCATGTGCGCCGCGTCCAGGAGGATATCGACGCGCTGCGTGAAGTCCTCGCCTTCGCCTTCGAAGCCAGCGTGATGATCGGCCAGACCGAACAGACAGCGATTGCCCGCAAGCTCGCCGCCTGGGCAGCCATCCTTGCTGTTCCGACAGCGATCGCTGGTATCTACGGGATGAATTTCAACGATATGCCGGAACTGAAATTCCAGTACGGCTATTTCGTGGTGTTGGGCGTGATCGCAACCTTGTGCGTAACGCTCTTCGCCTTGTTCCGCCGGGCGAAGTGGCTGTAGCCGGGGCTCCCGCCAGAATGCTCTGACGGGAGTGGCCAACCCGGCTCAAAACTCGATGACGATCTTTCCGAAGGGGCCGCGATTAAGGTGCTCAAGCGCCTTTGGCAGTTCGTCGAAGCTGAAGCGCTTGTCGACCACCGGCTTCAGGCCGGTGCGGTCGACGGCGCGGACCAGGTCCTCCAGCGCCCGGCGGTGTCCCACGCTGAGGCCCTGTACCGTCGGCGACTTCAATAGAAGCGATTGCACCGGCGCGGACAGATCGAAGCCATCCATGACACCGATCACCGAAATCCGGCCGTTGACCGCCACAGCCTTTAGTGACTCGCCGAAATTGACGCCGGCTGCGATTTCGAAGATATGGTCGGCGCCGTAATCCTCCGTCAGTTCGAGGACGCGTTCGGCCCAATTCTCCCTGCCGATCCCATGATCGGCGCCGAGAGCGCGGGCGCGCTCGAGCTTCTCGGCATTTGCCGAGGTGATGATGACCTCGGCACCATGCATCTTGGCAAGTTGAAGACCGAAGAGCGCCACCCCTCCGGTTCCCTGAATGACCACCTTGTCGCCCGCCTTCAGCCTGCCGAGTTCGATGAGCGCGAACCACGCCGTCAGACCTGCGCACGGTAGCGTGCTCGCTTCACCGGCATCGAGCGTCTTGGGCGCGTGAACGAACCAGTCCTCGCAAAAGGTCACATACTCGGAAAGCACACCCGGATAATATCCGCCGAGCGTCTTGTAGGGCGGGTGGCGGGCATCGCCGAGGCCTGGCCCGTTGATGCGCCCGGGAAGAAAGGTCGTGATGACGCGGTCGCCCGGCTTGAAGCGCGTGACGCCGGGGCCGACAGCTTCGACCACGCCGGCAAGGTCCGATGCCGGAACGAACGGAAACTGCAGCGGCAGACCCATGCCGGTCTCCAGCACCAGCTTGTCGCGATAGTTCAGCGATACGGCCTCGGCACGGACCAGCACCTCGTTGCCGGTCGCCTCTTCGACCGCCGCCTCACGCACCATCAGATTCATCGGTCCGATATTGTCGATCGACCATTGCTTTGCCAACATTCTTCTCACTCCATTCGGTTGACGGAGCCGAAGCATATCGTTGAAATTTGATCGACAGTTGCGTTATTAATTCCACAAAATGTTTCCCTGAAGGATACAATATGGAACAGCTCAAAGGCATATCGGTGTTTGTCGAGGTCGCGGAAGCAGGCGGCTTTTCCGCAGCCGCCGAGCGCCTTCATTTGACGCGCTCAGCCGTCGGAAAGACGATTGCACGGCTGGAACAGAGGCTGGGTGTGCGCCTGTTTCACCGCACGACCAGAGCGCAGAGCCTGACGGAGGAAGGCCAGTTCTTTTACGAGCACTGCCTGCGCGCCGTCGAGGAGATCACGCGTGGCGAAGCGCTTCTCGAAAGCGGCAAGCGGGAGGTGCGCGGGCGTCTGCGGGTCACAATGCCGGTTCTTTTCGGCCGTCAGTGTGTGGCGCCGATACTCATCAAGCTTCTTGACGAACATCCGCATCTCGAACTTGATCTTTCCTTCAACGACCGGATCGTAGATCTGGTCGACGACGGCTTCGATATTGCGGTGCGCAACGGCCCTCTCGGGGACTATCCCGGCCTGATGGTGCGCGTCATCGCCCAGCAGCGCATGACGGTTTGCGCCTCTCCGGGCTATCTCGAACGCCGCGGCATTCCAGCCAAGCTCGAAGATCTCGAAACCCATGACGGCATCGTCTATGGGAGGCAGGATCGAAACCGCACCTGGATATTCCCGACAAACGCCGAACCCTTCCGGCAGGTATTGCCGCGATCGCGGCTGCGGCTCGACGATCTTGCCACCATCGCCGATGCTGCGGCACAAGGCGTCGGCCTTGCCTGGCTACCGTGCTGGCTCGTGCGGGACCGCGTTGCATCCGGCGAGCTTCGCCGGGTCTTGACCGATATTGCAGCTGTTGCCTTTGACGCCAATGTCGTCTGGGTAAAGTCGCCTGCAATGCAGCCGAAGGTTCGGCTCGTGATCGACACCTTGGCCGCAAAGCTCCCGGCTCTCATGAGTTAGCTAAGAAAGTCTCGGAACCCACTGAATTTTTTGGTGTATTCACTGGAAATAGTGCATTTCCGCCGTATATCCCTTTCCTTGTTACGCCGAAATGGGGTAACTGAAACGGAACCGGAGTCTCCTGTCTCGTGAGCAAAGCCTGCAACGGTGCGGACCTGACGAATTGCGACCGGGGAGCTCACCTTCAGCGCGCCGCCATCCAGCCCTTCGGTTTCCTGCTTACGGTTTCCGCCGACTGGAGAATCGTTCGCGCGTCGGCCAATCTCGAACAGTTTCTGGGCGTAGGTTGCGAACAGGTGCTTCGGCAGCCCCTTTCCGGCATCATCATGTCCAGGACGCTGCACTCGATCCGCAACCGGCTGACCGTCATCCGAGGTCCGGTCATGATCGAGCGGCTATCCGGCATCGCCTTTGCGGAGGGCGGCCCCATTTTCGACGTGGCTCTGCACTGCATCGAGGGTGGGATCGTCATCGAGGCCGAACCGTCTCAGCGCGAGGGCCAAGGCGGCTCGACGCTGTCGATGGCCGCCATGATGGCGCGCATCGATCAAGCGCAGACCCTGGAAGCCTTTTTCCGCGAGAGCGCCCGGCAAGCGCGCGGCATTACCGGCTTCGACCGCGTGATGGTCTACCGCTTCGATGACGAAGGGTCCGGCGAAATCGTGGCGGAAGCCGCAAGATCCGGCATAGGATCCTTGCTTGGCCTTCACTTTCCGGCCACCGACATTGCGGCCGAGGAGCGCGCCTTCTATGCCCGCAATCTCTTCCGCATCACCGCCGATGTCGATGCAGCGCCGGTTCCCGTCGTCCCGGAACTCGACGCGCACGGCCGGGCAATCGATCTCTCGCTGTCGCTCCTGCGTGTGGCGCCGTCGGCCCATATCGACCATCTGAAGGACTTGGGCGTCGGCGCCTCGTTTTCGGTTCCGATTGTCGTGGACGGCAGGCTCTGGGGCCTGTTTGCCTGCCATCATTATGCTGCCCGCCTGCTCCCCGTCGAACGGCGCTTGACGGCGGAACTCTTCGCCCAGATGTTCGCCTCGCGGCTCCAAACCCGGGAGTGCCGGCTAGCGCTGGAATTCGAAACCGGGGCGCGAAAGGTCGTGGAGCGGCTGTTGGCCGCGGTTGCGGACAATATCGGCCTGCCCGATGATCCGGCCTTGTTGGCCGAAGTGCTTGCGGGCGCTGTTCCAGCAGACGGCATCGGCGTCTGGATCGATGGCCGCACGGCGCTTTCAGGGCTCGCTCCCTCTCAGCAGCAATTCTCTGCGCTCATTGATACGCTGAACCGCAAGGTATCCGGCCATGTGTTCGCGACCGATCGTGTTGCCGAACTCTGGCCCGAGGCGGAATTGAATGGCGACGTCGCCGGACTGATGGGCATTTCCACCTCGCAGCCACCGCGCGATTATATCGTATTCTTCCGCCAGGAAATGCTGCGAACGGTGCATTGGGCTGGCGGTTCGCCAGGGCCAGCAGAACACGACGCCGACAGCCACGCCCTCACCTTCCACAAGAGCTTCCAGGCCTGGTCCGACCTGATGCGCGGACGATCGCTGCCGTTTTCCGCGGCCCAACGCCATGTCGCGGAGACGATCGGCGTGGCGCTTCAAGCCATTTCCCGCCTGACCGGGTGAGGCAACACCACTGAAGAGGGCGGTCAGGTCGGGCGAACCATCAGCCCGCCGATGAAGAGCTGCTCGAGGAAGCGCGCCGCATCCTCGAAGCGCCCTGCCCCGGCATGCTCCTGTCCGAGCACGGCGCGCACCTGGACGTCGAAGTCGGCATAATGCTGCGTTGTCGACCAGATCGAAAAGATCAGATGGTAGGGATCGCATTTGGCGATCTTGCCGGCCTTCGCCCAGGCGCGGATGACCTCGGCCTTCTCATCGACGAGTTGCTTCAGCGGGCCCTTCAGCTCGTCTTCGATATGCGGCGCGCCCTGCAGCACCTCGTTTGCAAACAGCCGGCTTTCGCGAGGAAAGTCGCGCGCCAATTCCAGTTTGCGGCGAATATAGCTGCGGATTTCGGTCTCCGGATTGCCCTCGGCATTGAAGGCGCGAAGCGGCTCAAGCCAAGTATAGAGCACACGGTCGATCAGCGCCCGGTGCATCGCCTCCTTGGTACGGAAGTAATAGAGCAGGTTCGGCTTCGACATGCCGGCCACCTCTGCGATCTGGTCGATCGTCGAGCCGCGAAAACCCCTGGCGGAAAACACATCGAGCGCAGCTTCCAGAATCTGCTCTTCCTTCTCCTCCTGGATCCGCGTGCGCCGCTGTGTCTTCGCTGCTCTCGGAATTGCCATCTGGCTCTCGTTTCCCCTTGAAATTCAATTGCTTCAGTCGAACGGTTCCTTCTGCCGTCCTTTTGAGCAACTCCCTGCAATTTTGTCTGAATTTTTCCTGATTTTCGTCTTGAGCCCGGCGCGGGAAGCTGTAATGTTTACCAATCGGTCAAATTATCTGTCAGATGCAAAACAAAGGCAACTGGCGATTTTCCGGCGTAACAAAACAAACAAGCGCGCCGGTAATTGACGATGGGAACAGACGGCGCATGTTCTTTGCATGACCGTGAAAAAACAGGTGAGGATTTCAGACATGGTGGCAGCACCAGGCGAGAATATGCGCGTCAACGGAGACCGTCTCTGGGACAGTCTCATGGACATGGCAAAGATCGGCCCCGGGATTGCCGGCGGCAATAATCGCCAGACACTGACGGACTCCGATGCCGAAGGCCGCAGCCTCTTTCGCACATGGTGCGAAGCCGCGGGCCTGACCGTCGGCGTCGACAAGATGGGCACGATGTTTGCAACCCGTCCTGGCACCGATCCGGATGCGCTCCCTGTTTATGTCGGCTCGCATCTCGACACCCAGCCAACCGGCGGCAAATATGATGGCGTGCTCGGCGTGCTTGGTGCGCTCGAAGTCGTCCGTACGATGAACGACCTCGGCATCAGGACGAAGCACCCGATCGTCGTCACCAACTGGACCAATGAGGAAGGCGCCCGTTTCGCCCCGGCCATGCTCGCCTCCGGCGTTTTCGCCGGCGTTCACACGCTGGACTATGCCTATGGCCGCAAGGATTCCGAGGGCAAGACGTTCGGCGACGAGCTGAAGCGCATTGGCTGGCTCGGCGACGAAGAAGTCGGCGCCCGCAAGATGCACGCCTATTTCGAATATCACATCGAGCAGGGTCCGATCCTCGAAGCTGAGGAGAAGCAGATCGGCGTCGTCACCCACTGTCAGGGCCTCTGGTGGCTCGAATTCACGCTGACCGGCAGGGAAGCCCATACGGGCTCGACGCCGATGAACATGCGCGTCAATGCCGGGCTTGCGATGGCGCGCATCTTCGAGATGGTCCAAGGGGTCGCCATGAGCGAGCAGCCGGGCGCCGTCGGCGGCGTCGGCCAGGTGCTCTTCTCCCCGAACTCCCGCAACGTGCTGCCCGGCAAGGTGATCTTTACCGTCGACATCCGCTCGCCTGACAAGGAAAAACTCGACCGCATGCGCGCCAGGATCGAGGCCGAAGCGCCGAAGATCGCCGATTCACTGGGCGTCGGCTGTTCGATCGAGGCGATCGGCCATTTCGAACCGGTGACCTTCGATCAAAAGCTCGTCACTGCCGTGCGCGGCGCCGCCGAAAGGCTCGGCTACAGCCACATGAACCTCATCTCCGGCGCCGGCCACGACGCCTGCTGGGCTGCCAAGGTGGCGCCGACGACGATGATCATGTGCCCCTGCGTCGGCGGCTTGTCGCACAACGAGGCGGAGGAGATTTCCAAGGAATGGGCGACCGCCGGTGCGGACGTGCTGTTTCATGCCGTTGCCGAGACGGCGGAGATCGTCAGATGACGGCCGATGCGGATGCCGATCTGAATACCATGACGCATGCGGAATTGCTTTCGGCAGCCCGCGCCATGCGCCATGCGATCCGCACCCACCGGGATACGTCCATGCACGAGCTCTGTTGGCATCACCCCGACATGTGGGCGCTTCTGCCGGATCCACCCACCGGCGGCCAGATCGTGCCGGATTGGCCCCAATTCATGCGCGGCTGCATCCGCTACCGCCAGTCATTGGATAAACAGCTTGCGCAGGCACCGCGCAGCGCCAGGGAGTTCGGAGAATGAGCACAGTCATCAAGGGCGGAACCATCGTCACGGCCGACCTCACCTACACGGCCGATTTGAAGATCGAAGACGGCAGGATTGTCGAGATCGGGCCGAACCTTTCCGGCAATGACACGCTGGATGCGTCTGGTTGCTACGTGATGCCGGGCGGCATCGACCCGCATACGCATCTCGAAATGCCGTTCATGGGCACCTACTCCTCCGACGATTTCGAGAGCGGCACGCGCGCGGCCCTTTCCGGCGGCACGACGATGGTGGTCGATTTCGCCCTGCCCTCGCCCGGCCAGTCGCTACTTGAAGCGCTGACGATGTGGGATAACAAATCGACCCGCGCCAACTGCGACTATTCCTTCCACATGGCGATCACCTGGTGGAGTGAGCAGGTCTTCAATGAGATGCAGGCCGTCGTCCAGGATAAGGGCATCAACACCTTCAAGCATTTCATGGCCTACAAGGGTGCGCTGATGGTGGACGACGACGAGATGTATTCCTCCTTCCGGCGCTGCGCCGAACTCGGCGCGCTGCCGCTGGTCCACGCCGAAAACGGCGACGTCGTCGCGCAATTGCAGGCAAAGCTCATGGCCGAAGGCAACAACGGCCCCGAAGCGCACGCCTATTCCCGGCCGCCTGAAGTGGAAGGCGAGGCGACCAACCGCGCCATCATGATTGCCGACATGGCCGGCTGCCCCGTCTATATCGTCCACACTTCCTGCGAACAGGCGCACGAAGCGATTCGCCGCGCCCGCCAGAAAGGCATGCGCGTGTATGGGGAGCCGCTCATCCAGCACCTGACGCTCGACGAGACGGAGTATTTCAACAAGGACTGGGATCACGCCGCCCGCCGCGTCATGTCACCCCCCTTCCGCAACAAGCAGCATCAAGATAGCCTCTGGGCCGGCCTTGCCTCCGGCTCGCTGCAGGTCGTCGCGACCGACCACTGCGCTTTCACGACCGACCAGAAGCGTTTCGGCCTCGGCGACTTCACCAAGATCCCGAACGGCACCGGCGGCCTTGAAGACCGCATGCCGATGCTCTGGACCTATGGCATCAATACCGGCCGGCTGACGATGAACGAATTCGTCGCCGTGACCTCGACGAACATCGCGAAGATCCTCAACATCTATCCGAAGAAGGGCGCGATCCTCGTTGGTGCCGACGCGGATCTCGTCGTCTGGGACCCGAAGCGCGCAAAGACCATCACCTCGAAAAACCAGCAGTCGGCCATCGACTACAACGTCTTCGAAGACAAGCAGGTTACCGGCCTGCCGCGCTACACGCTGACGCGCGGCGTCGTCGCCATTGAAGAAAACACGATCAAGACCCGCGAGGGCCATGGCGAATTCGTCAAGCGCGAACCGGTCACCGCCGTCAGCAAGGCGCTGTCGACCTGGAAGGAAGTCACCGCGCCGCGCAAGGTCGAGCGCACCGGCATTCCGGCAAGTGGCGTGTGACCGGAAGGGATGTCGAGCGTGCGGGATACCCCCTTTTCCCCCTTCGTGACATCTCCCCCGCAAAAAGGGAGAGCGAAAACATGCGGCTACCGCATCACCGGAGTTGAACGACACATTGCACCCGGCGCTTCCATGGGGATCGACGAGCGTCCTCAATCCGATCTCCCCCCTGGTGGAGGAGATGCCCGGAAGGATCGAGGGAGGTATTTTTCACCCCTCCACCAATCTATCCAGTTCCGGCAGCAGCACGACACTTTCCTGCTCGTTGGGATCTGTCCGCGCGATGATCGCGGTGCACGGCGTGCTGCTGAGGTTCGCCGGCAGGTGCGGGACGCCCGGCGGAATATAAAACAGCTCGCCGGCATGGACGACGACATGATGCTCCAGCTCGTCGCCGTACCAGGTGTGCGCTTCGCCGGACAGCATGTAAATCGCCGTTTCATGCGCCTCGTGCAGATGCGCCTTGGCGCGTACGCCCGGTGGGATCGTCAGAAGATGCATGCAGATGCCCTTCGCGCCGACCGTTTCCGCAGCGATGCCCTCGAAATAGCTCAGCCCCTGCTTGCCGCTATAAGCGTGGCTGGGGCGAATGATGTGGCAGGTGGGCTTTGATTTCGCATCCATCGTCATTCTCCATGAATTTTGCCGCGGCAAAGAAAACCGGCGATCATCATAGCACGCAAACCGCGGCGACGCGGGGAAAACAGGACTGGTAAAGCATCGATGCAAGCATCCGTCGTATCCGCAAAGGATCTCTGTCTCACCTACCAGACGAATGACGGGCCGGTGCATGCGCTGAGCGATGTCAATCTCGATGTCCGCAAGGGCGATTTCGTTTCCTTCATCGGTCCATCCGGCTGTGGCAAGACGACATTCCTGCGCGTCATCGCCGATCTGGAGAAAAAGACGTCAGGCGAGATCACCGTCAACGGCATGACGCCGGACGACGCCCGCAAGGCGCGCGCCTATGGCTACGTCTTCCAGGCGCCGGCGCTCTATCCTTGGCGGACGATCGAGAAGAACATCGCGCTCCCCCTGGAAATCATGAGTTATGCCGGCGCCGACCAGAAGAAGCGCATCGCCGAGGCACTGGATCTCGTCAATCTTTCCGGCTTCGAGAAGAAATTTCCGTGGCAGCTTTCCGGCGGCATGCAGCAGCGTGCCTCGATCGCCCGCGCACTGGCTTTCGACGCCGACCTGCTGTTGATGGATGAACCTTTCGGCGCACTCGACGAAATCGTCCGCGACCACCTGAATGAAGAGCTTCTGAAGCTTTGGGCGCGCACCAACAAGACGATTTGCTTCGTCACTCATTCGATCCCGGAAGCCGTCTACCTCTCCACGAAGATCGTCGTCATGTCCCCGCGCCCCGGTCGCGTCACCGACGTCATCGACTCCACGCTCCCGGCGCTGCGTCCCCTTGGCATCCGCGAAACCCCGGAATTCCTGGAAATCGCCCACCGCGTGCGTGAGGGGCTAAGGGCTGGGCATAGCTATGAGGAGTAGGAGGGCAGGCCTATGAAACCCGATACCCTCAAGGACAAATTCGTCCCCGTCGTGACGATCTTGCTGGCGCTCATCGTCGTCTGGTACGTCGCGGCGATTTTCATGAACGCGCCCTTCCAGCGGGACATGGATCAGCGCGGCAACGTCACCTCCACCACGATGGAATTCGTCGGAAAGACGCTCTCGCAGCCGAAGCCGATCCTGCCGGCGCCGCATCAGGTGGCAAGCAATGTCTTCGAGAACACCTTCCTCAGAAAACTCTCCAGCAATCGCAGCCTCGTCTACCACGCCGGCGTGACACTGTCCTCGACGGTTCTTGGCTTTGCGCTCGGAACCCTGCTCGGCATCGCGATCGCCGTCGGCATCGTCCATATCAAGACGCTCGATCGTAGCCTGATGCCGTGGATCATCGCATCGCAGACGGTGCCGATCCTGGCGATCGCGCCGATGGTCATCGTGGTGCTCGGCGCCATCAACATCACCGGCCTG
The DNA here is from genome assembly GCF_000816845.1 of Rhizobium gallicum bv. gallicum R602sp. Classification (NCBI taxonomy): domain Bacteria; kingdom Pseudomonadati; phylum Pseudomonadota; class Alphaproteobacteria; order Hyphomicrobiales; family Rhizobiaceae; genus Rhizobium; species Rhizobium gallicum. The sequence continues at coordinate 2,891,849 of NZ_CP006877.1, forward strand.
ATCCCGAAGGCGCTGATCTCGACCTATCTCTCCTTCTTTCCCGTCGCGGTCGGAATGGTGAAGGGCCTGCGCTCGCCGGAGATCATGCATCTCGACCTGATGCGCACCTATAATGCGACCGCTTTGCAAACCTTCTGGAAGCTGCGCGTGCCGGCCTCGATCCCTTTCCTGTTCACGTCGATGAAGGTGGCAATTGCCGCGAGCCTCGTCGGCGCAATCGTCGGCGAACTCCCGACAGGCGCGGTCGCCGGCATCGGTTCGAAGCTGTTGGCGGGTTCCTATTACAGCCAGACGATCGATATCTGGGCGGCACTCGTGGCAGGCTCCGTGCTGGCGGCCATGCTCGTTGCGATCGTCGGCCTCGTGGCGAAGATCGTCGACCGCGCAATGGGAGGCAGGCCGGCATGAAGAAGCTGAATATCTCCTGGCAGGCCTTCGTCGCTCTTTTTCTCTGCGCCGCGGCGCTGCTCTCGCTGCCGCTCCTTAGCGAAGCCGCCCCCCGCCCGTTCAGCGATGAAACGGTGACACTCGTCATCGTCATCGTCGCGGCATCCGCCCTCATTTCGGTAGCGCCTCTGCCGCGGCTCTATTCTGCGACCGTTCTTTTGATCGGCACTCATGTAGCCGCCTGGATGCTGCTTTCTGGCATTTCCGGCAATGAAGGCATGGCGACGAGGTCCTTTTTCTTGCTGATCGCCGCCTGCTGGCTGCTTGCCTGGCGCTGCGTCACCGTGCTTTGCGAGATCAAGCCTGCCTCGAATTTCGAAAGCTCGCTCCTGCGCCTGCTGATCCCTGCAATCTTCGGCGCCTGGATCCTGGTCGTTTGGGAAACGGCGACCCGTGGGGCGGGCATTCCCTTCGTGCTCCTACCGCCGCCAAGCGCTATTGGCGCACGTATCGCCGGGTCGCTGCAGATCCTCGGCGAAGACGTTAGGCAGACGATCTTCAAGGCCGTGTTGATCGGCTACGCCGTTGGCTGTGCCAGTGGCTTTATCGTCGCGATCCTGGCCGATCGCGTGGCGTTCCTGCGCCGCGGCCTGCTGCCGATCGGCAATATGGTCTCGGCGCTGCCGATCATCGGCGTTGCGCCGATCATGGTCATGTGGTTCGGCTTCGACTGGCCGTCGAAGGCCGCCGTCGTCATCATCATGACCTTCTTCCCGATGCTGGTGAACACCGTCGCGGGCCTGGCCGCGTCCGGCAGCATGGAGCGCGACTTGATGCGCACCTATGCCTCGAACTACTGGCAGACGCTGCTGAAGCTCCGGCTTCCGGCGGCCATGCCCTTCGTTTTCAATGCGCTGAAGATCAACTCGACGCTGGCGCTGATTGGTGCCATCGTTGCGGAATTCTTCGGAACACCGATCGTCGGAATGGGCTTCCGCATCTCCACCGAGATCGGGCGCATGAATGTCGACATGGTCTGGGCCGAAATCGCCGTTGCGGCGCTGGCAGGCTCGATTTTCTATGGAGCCGTCGCCCTCGCCGAAAGGGCGGTGACTTTCTGGCATCCGTCTATCCGTGGTGGCTAGACGTCGCTTTATTCTCGCAAATGGGATTGGGCATAACTTCAGAGGGAAAAGAAAATGAAAAAACTGATGGTTGCAATGATGGCAAGCGCAATGTCGCTCGCGGCTGCCCATGCAATGGCCGCCGACAAGGTGACGCTGCAGCTGAAATGGGTCACGCAGAGCCAGTTCGCCGGCTATTACGTCGCCAAGGAGAAAGGCTATTACGAGGAAGAAGGCCTCGACGTCGACATCAAGCCGGGCGGTCCGGACATCGCACCCGAACAGGTCATTGCCGGCGGCGGCGCCGATGTGATCGTCGACTGGATGGGTGGCGCGCTGGTTGCCCGCGAAAAGGGCGTGCCGCTCGTCAACATCGCCCAGCCCTTCCAGAAGTCGGGTATGGAGTTGATCTGCCGCAAGGACGGTCCGATCAAGTCCGAAGCCGACTTCAAGGGCCGCACCCTTGGCGTCTGGTTCTTCGGCAACGAATATCCGTTCTTCGCCTGGATGAACAAGCTCGGCCTCAAGACCGACGGCGGCGCGGATGGCGTGACCGTCCTGAAGCAGAGCTTCGACGTGCAGCCGCTCCTGCAGAAGCAGGCGGATTGCATCTCGGTCATGACCTACAATGAATACTGGCAGGCGATCGATGCGGGCTTCAAGCCGGAAGAGCTGATCGTCTTCAACTATACGGAAATGGGCAACGACCTTCTCGAAGACGGTCTCTACGCAATGGAAGACAAGCTCAAGGACCCGGCCTTCAAGGAAAAGATGGTCAAGTTCGTCAAGGCTTCGATGAAGGGCTGGAAATACTCGACCGAAAACCCGGATGAAGCAGCCGAGATCGTCGTCGATGCCGGCGGCCAGGACGAGAACCACCAGAAGCGCATGATGGGCGAAGTCGCCAAGCTGATCGGCGACGGCACCGGCAAGCTCGACCCGGCGCTCTACGATCGCACGGCCAAGGCTCTTCTCGACCAGAAGATCATCAACAAGGAGCCGGCCGGCGCCTGGACGCACGAGATCACGGACGCGGCTGCGAAGTAATTCCAGCCAATCCCAAAACGGAAACGCGCGGCGATACCCGCGCGTTTTCGGTTTTTTTAACGTCGCTTCAAAAAAGATCGGGGACGATGTCGCATCGGCAGGCTTTCGCACGTCATTAAGAATATACGGCTGCGATCAATCATCGGAATGACCACATAACCATCCGGTGATTGATCTGGACGTAAACGGCAATTAGTATGTTCGGATAGGGGAATTATTTTCTGCCGGCCTTGCGCATCGAGCAAATCGATACCAAGTACAAGCCGGATTTGCCGGAGGAGTGACTTCTCTGTAATAGAGACGGCAAATAATGCGGGAATGCCTCTGAGAACACAGAGACGAAATGGCCCTGTTCGCGAGCTGAGGGACAACGCGCGATTTTGGCTGATTATGTCATATAATTTGGATCACGACGCATGGCACGCACGCTGACTATACTACGCGCCTCCACCCTTTTGATCGCCGCGCTCGCGCTAACTCCCGCTTTCGCGCAGGAAACCGCAACCACGAAACCGCAGCAGAACCTGCCGGCGATCGTCGTGACCACCGCCAAAGTTCGCACGCTCGTCGACCGTGTCGTTGCGACCGGCACTGTGAAGCCGGTCGAGGAGGTCTATATCCAGCCGCAGGTCGAGGGCCTTTCGATCCGCGCGTTGAATGCCGATGTCGGCGACAAGGTTGCAGCAGACAGCACGCTTGCGACGCTGAACGACGACGCGCTGCTCTTGCAAAAGAGCCAGATGGTGGCAACCAAGGCGAAGGGCGAAGCAACGCTCGCGCAGTTGCGGGCACAACTGGTCGAAGCAGAGGCGAATGCCGAGCAGGCCCGCCAGCAGCAGGCCCGCGCGCAGGAAATGGGCAAGAAGGGCACGGTGTCCACTGCGACGGTGGAACAAGCAGATGCCGCTGCCGCTTCTGCCAATGCCCGTGTGAACTCCGCCGAGCAGGCGATCGAAGTTGCCCAGGCGGACCTCAAGGTCGTCGACAGCCAGATCGCCGACACGGATTTGAGGCTTGCCCGCACCGATGTAAGGACGCCAGTCGCAGGCACGGTTTCGGCAAAGAACGCCAAGGTTGGCGCGATCGCCCTGGGTTCGGGCGAACCACTCTTCACCATCATCCGTGACGACGATATCGAACTGGTCGCCGAAGTCGGCGAGAGCGATATCATCAAGATCGAGCCGGGCCAGAAGGCGACGATCTCGCTTGCCGGCAGCCGCGACAAGCTAACGGGTTCGGTGCGCCTCGTTTCGCCGACGGTCGACCCGACGACGCGCCTCGGCTTCGTTCACATCCTGATCGATGATGACAGCAAGGCGCGTTCGGGCATGTACGGCAGCGCCGAAATCATCATGAAGACGGCCGAGAACGTGGCTTTGCCGCTTTCGGCTGTCCTGACGAGCAGTGAAGGCTCGTCCGCCCGCAAGGTCGAAGACGGAGTTGTGAAATTCGCCGAAGTGGAAACCGGTATCCAGGACGGCGCCTATATTGAGATTGTGAAGGGCCTGAAGGACGGCGAGGAAGTCGTTGCCAAGGCCGGTGCTTATGTCCGCGACGGCGACCGCATTACGCCTGTTCGCGAACAGCCCGCTGCTTCCAACTGAGAGACGGCCCGATGAACTTTTCAGCCTGGTCCATCCGAAATCCCGTAGCGCCGCTGCTGCTTTTCGCGCTGTTGCTTTTTGTCGGCATTCAGTCCTTCAACAAGCTGCCGATCACGCGCTTCCCGAACATCGACGTGCCGCTCGTTTCGATTACCGTGACGCAGAGCGGCGCTTCGCCTGCCGAGCTCGAGATGCAGGTGACCAAGGAGATCGAAGACGCCGTCGCCTCCATCAACGGCATCGACGAAATCCAGTCCACGGTCACCGACGGTCAGTCGCAAACCAACGTGATGTTCCGCATGGAAGTGCCGACGGAGCAGGCGGTCCAGGACACCAAAGACGCGATCGACCGCATCCGCAGCGATCTTCCGGCCAATGTCGAGGAACCGATCGTCGCCAAGGTCGATGTCGAAGGCCAGGCGATCCAGACCTTTGCCGTCTCCTCGCCGGACATGACGCTCGAAGAACTCTCCTGGTTCGTCGACGATACGATCAAGCGCGCCCTCCAAGGTCAGGCCGGCATCGGCCGCGTGGACCGCTATGGCGGTGCCGAACGCGAGGTCCGCATCGAGCTCAACCCCGACAAGCTGAACGCCTACGGCATCACTGCCGCCAGCGTGAACAAGCAGCTGCACGGAACCAACGTCGACCTCGGCTCCGGACGCGGCCAGGTGGCCGGCAGCGAGCAGGCGATCCGCGTTCTCGGCGACGCCCGCAACGTGGCGGAACTCGCCAATACGACGATCGCCCTGCCGAACGGCCGTTTCGTCAAGCTCGACGAACTCGGCGCCATCAAAGACACCTATCAGGAACCGAAATCCTTCTCGCGTTTCGACGACACGCCCGTCGTTACCTTCGGCGTCTTCCGCTCCAAGGGCGCCAGCGAAGTCAGCGTGGCCGAAACGGTGGCGCAAAGCCTCGAAAAGGTGCGTGCGGAAAATCCAAATGTCGGCATCGAGCTGATCAACGACTCCGTCTACTTCACCTACGGCAACTATGAAGCCGCCCTCCACACCTTGATGGAGGGCTCGCTGCTGGCGGTCGTCGTCGTGTTCCTGTTCCTGCGGAACTGGCGCGCAACGCTGATTTCAGCGATCGCCCTCCCCCTGTCTGCGATCCCGACCTTCTGGATCATGGACCTGATGGGCTTCTCGCTGAACCTCGTCAGCTTCCTCGCGCTGACGCTCGCGACAGGTATCCTCGTCGACGATGCGATCGTGGAAATCGAAAACATCGCCCGGCACATCAAGATGGGCAAAACCCCCTATCGGGCGGCGATCGAAGCGGCGGACGAAATCGGTCTTGCCGTCATCGCCACGACGTTTACGATCATTGCCGTCTTCGTACCGGTCTCGTTCATGCCGGGCATTCCCGGCCAGTACTTCATCCAGTTCGGCCTGACGGTCGCCTTTTCGGTGTTCTTCTCGCTCGTCGTGGCGCGTCTCATCACTCCGATGATGGCCGCCTACCTGATGCGCGCGGAAGATGGCCAGGACGACCATCATGACAATGACGGCCTCTTCTTCCGCGGCTATACGCGTCTCGTGCGCGCCACGACCGCCCGCTGGTGGACGCGCTATGCGACGCTATTTGCGGCGATCGCCTTCCTGATCGGTTCGGTAGCACTGCTTGCCCAGGTTCCCGGCAGCTTCCTACCGCCGGAAGATGCGTCCCGCATCGTGCTTTCTGTCGAGCTGCCGCCGAACGCGACGCTCGAAGACACCGAACAGACGTCCAACGCGATCTACAACAAAGTCAAGGACATCAACGGCGTCGAAAGCGTCTTCGTTCTCGGCGGCGCATCCCCCAAGGGCGACCTTGAACTGCGCCGTGCAACGATCACGCTTTCGCTCTTCAAGCTGGACCACTCGCTGGTGAAGAGGGTTATCAACGATGTCTTTGGCTCCATCCCGGTCATCGGCCCGCATCTGCCGAAGGTCGAGGTCCATGGCCGCGAACGTCCACAATGGGATATCGAAAAAGAAGTCTTCGCCAGGGTGAAGGATATTCCCGACGTTCGAATCTTGAAGCTCAACGACCGCGGCGAGCGTGACCTGTCGTTCAACTTCCTCTCCAAGAACGAGAAGGACCTGAACGACGCCGTCGGCCTTCTGGAATCGAAGCTGCGTGCAGAACCGCTGCTGGCAAACGTCAGTGCCGAAGGCGCCCTGCCGCGTCCGGAACTGCAGGTTCGTCCGCGCAAGGACCAGGCGGCTCGCCTCGGTATCACGCCGGAGCAGATCTCCGATACGATTCGTGTCGCCACGATCGGCGACGTCGATGCGGCGCTTGCCAAGATCAACCTCGACGACCGCCAGATCCCGATCCGCGTTCAGACCGCAATCGATATGCGGCGCGATCTTGCGGCCATCCGTGCGCTGAAGATCCAGACGGCGAGCGGCGCGATCGTGCCGCTCTCGACCGTAGCTGACATCGACTATGCGGAAGGCGCAAGCTCGATCAAGCGCAACAACCGCAATCGCGTCGTCGCGATTGGTTCCGACCTGCCACAGGGCGTAGCTCTCGATACGGCATCGGCTCGCTTCCTGCAGATCGTCAAGGACACCCATATCCCCTCGACCGTGCAGCTTGTCGAAAGCGGCGACACGAAGGTCCAGAAGGAAATGCAGCAGAGCTTCGTCAACGCGATGCTGATGGGCCTGATGCTGGTTCTGGCCGTCCTGATCCTGCTGTTCAAGGATGTGATCCAGCCGTTCACCATCCTGTTCTCGCTGCCCCTGGCAATCGGCGGTGTGGCGGTTGCTCTGATCATCACCAACAATCCGCTCTCGATGCCCGTTCTGATCGGCAACCTCATGCTGATGGGCATCGTGACGAAGAACGCCATCCTGCTCGTCGACTTCGCAATCGAGATGCGCCGTCACGGCATGACACGCGTCGAAGCTATGGTGGAAGCCGGCCGCAAACGCGCCCAGCCGATCATCATGACCTCGATCGCCATGTCGGCCGGCATGCTGCCTTCGGCACTCGGCGTCGGCGAAGGCGGTTCGTTCCGTGCGCCGATGGCGATCGCCGTGATCGGCGGCATCATCGTCTCGACGGTGCTTTCACTCGTCGTCGTGCCGTCCTTCTTCCTGATCATGGACGACCTCTCGCTCCTGCTCGGGTGGCTCTTCGGCCGCCTTGTCGGCAAGAAGGATCAGGAGGAACTGGCGATGTCCCGAGAGGAACTGACGGGAGCTGTCGGCGCTCTCAGCGAACGGGTGGAGGCGATCGAGAACCCGGAACGCAAGCGCAAGAGCGCCAATGCCAACGACAAGAACGTGCTCCGCCTGCCGCCTTTCGCAGCGGAGTAAGCTTGCACTGAACAATGAAAGGCCGGGGCGAACCCGGCCTTATGTGGAATTGGAATCGCGAAAACTGTTTGCAGCGACCGTTATGAGCGCCTTTCCTATCAAAGGTATTTTTTTAACAGCGAATCTTTCAGATTTCGATTGTCTCACAGAACCTGGGGCCGTTTCGGCAGGATAACAGAACGGCCGCGGAGCATTGCGATTGCGCGCGCCGTCCATATCGCCGCCGTCATCGCCCTTGCATTTTTTCCGGCCGAACGCGGCAGCTTTCGCCGTTGGAAGAGAGCATTGCCGTCGAGCTTTTGACATCTCCACCGTTCGATGTGGAAGCGAAGCCGCCTGTTGCCGAAGCACGTAGCTCACCGCCCATTGCCTCTCAACCCGAGCCGCCCGCAAAGGAAGCAGCCCGGCGCCTAGGATACCACACCGGATTGAGGAACCACGCTTCGGCCAAAACAGCCCCTTCCCGCAGCGATCTTGGCCGACCCGCGAAGCAAACGGGCAAGCGAGGGCACGCGGCGGCTCGCAACCGGCGAACGCATTGTCAGCGCTGCAATGTCCAACCAATGGAACAGTCCATAGATGGAAGACCCAATTCACGCCGGATGTCCTGGTCGCTTATGCTACGGCGGATACCTTTCGGCCTGATCCTTCAAGCCGATGGCGGCGCGTTTCGAAGCAACCGCCATTGGTACAATATCGAATTCAAATGCGGCCGCGCCGGATATCGAGACGATCGTCGCATTCGAATTTTCAATTGGCGAAGAAATTCCTGAAAGCGAGTGGGAAACGCATTTCCTGCCCACGGACGACGAGGCTGACGAACGCTGTCGCCAATGTGGAGATACAGGAACCGGGGACGCGTCCGTTCTTAGAGCCCGCCCTGCTCCTTCAGGAAGCTTACGATGGGGCCGATGCCTTCGCCACGCTTCATGTCAGAGAAGACGAAAGGACGCGTCTCGCGCATGCGCGCCGCGTCGCGGTCCATGACGTCGAGATCGGCGCCGACATAGGGTGCGAGGTCCTTCTTGTTGATCACCAAAAGGTCCGACCTGGTGATGCCCGGCCCGCCCTTGCGGGGGATTTCCTCGCCCTGGCAGACGGAGATCACATAGATGGTGATATCGGCCAGATCGGGCGAAAATGTCGCTGCCAGATTGTCGCCGCCGGATTCGATGAAGACGACATCGAGGTCCGGAATGCGCTCATTCAGGCCAGCGATCGCCTGGAGATTGATCGTCGCATCTTCGCGGATTGCCGTATGCGGGCATCCACCGGTTTCCACGCCGACGATGCGGTCAGATGGCAGCGCCTGCATGCGCATCAGCGCTTCGGCGTCCTCGGTCGTATAGATGTCATTGGTGACGACGGCGATGGAATAGTCGTCACGCATCGCCTTGCAGAGCTTCTCCGTCAACGCCGTCTTTCCAGAGCCGACAGGCCCGCCGATGCCCACACGAAGAGGTCCGTTTCTTGATTTCATCTGTCACACTCCAATTCGACCGATGATAGCGTCCGGATAACGGCGCTGCCACCGGCAAATAGCGCAGATGCTCCGATCAGGAGCGGAAGAGCCTCGTTGTCTGCGTCTCGTGCCGCAGCGAGGCGATATCCGCCTGAACCGCCGCCGAACCCAGATCGTCAAGCGTCGAGCCGGACGCACGATGAGCCGTCGCGGCGATCGCCTCTTCCAGCCGCGCCAGGATAGCCACGCCGTCCTTCTGCCCGGCAACGCCGAGCCGGATGCCCGCCGAGACCGATTGCGAGACATAGGCATGCAGGAAGGCTGCAAGCGCATTTTGCAGTTCGATGCCATGCGCGCCGGCGACTGCGCCGACGGCAACGGGATAGGCAACAGCCCGCGGCAGGCGATCAACGACGGTATCGGGCCAGGCGCGCGCCGCCGCCAGAAAGGCATCGCCGAGCAGAGTGGTCTCCTGATGGCGCTCCCGCGAGCCGGCAAGGGCCTCCCCCAGCGCGGCAAGCTCCGCAAGCACTCCTGCATCCGATTGCCCACGCCAGCTCGCTGCAAAGAGCACGGCATCGTTCCAGATGCTCCCATGGGAAAGTAGCGTTTCGATCCATCCGTCCAGCGAGGCTGCATCCGTAACAAGCCTGTCGTGGACGGCGCGCTCGAGCCCGCCGGAATAGGCAAACGAGCCGACCGGAAAGGCCGGCGAGAGCCATGCCATGAGACGCAGCAAGGCCTGCAGGTCGCCGCTCTCACTCATTGCAGTTCAATCATGCGCGTGGTGGCCGTGGTCGTGCCCATGTGAGTGGCCGCCGTGTGAATGGTAGGCGCCGCGGGCGGGCTGGAAAGGCTCGGCGACCTCGCTAACCGTCGCTCCGAGCCCTTCGAGCATCGACCGGATCACGTGGTCGCGCAGAATCAGAATGCGCTCCTCTTCGATCTGCGCGCCGAGATGGCGGTTGCCGAGGTGCCAGGCAAGCTCGATGAGATGCAGCCGGTCCCGGCCCCTGATCTCGAAAAGCTTCTCGTCCGCAGCCTGGATTTCGATGAGTTCGCCGTCCTCCAGCACCAGCATGTCGCCGCTTGCAAACAGCACCGGCTCCTTCAGGTCGAGCATGACCATGTCGCCGTTATCGAGATGCAGGAGCTTACGACGCAAATGCCTCAGATCATGCGGCAGGACGACTTTGCCGATAGGATTGGAAGACGGGGTTCCGGCCGGAAGATAGGAGGTGACGCGCTGCATGACATGTCCGTTTCTGTGAGATCAAGACCATGCAAAATAGCGCCTGGCAGCGCAAGGCCCAATGCTTTCGCGCGGCCGTTATATGCCATAGGCGCGTTGCGTATCGTTAAAATCTGGCACTGCACCCTGGACGCCAAGGCCGCCCTCGACCAGATGGTGATGCCATGTGTGGTCGAGCGCGTTCCTTTCATGAACAACGCGGTTGCGGCCGAGCGCTTTTGCCAGATAAAGCGCCTTGTCGGCGGACGCATAAACGGCCTCCTTGCTGCGCCCAGGCAGAAGATCGGCAATACCGGCCGAAATAGTGATCGATATGTCGCAGCCGTCGGCAGCGATCGACCGTCGGGCAATCTGCGTCTTCACCGCTTCGATCTTCTGCAGCCGTTCCTCGACGTCACCGCCTGAAACGATAACGCCGAACTCTTCGCCTCCGAGACGGGCAACGACCGAAGAACCGTCGAATGCCGAGGCGAGAATTGCGGAAACGGCTATGATGACGGCATCGCCGCAGGCATGGCCGAAACGGTCGTTGATCGCCTTGAATCGATCGACATCGAAAATCACCAGCGAGGCGCCGTCATCGATGCCGTTGAGCGCTTCCGCAAACGCACGGCGGTTCAACAGGCCGGACAGCGTATCGATCCGGCTGAGCTTTTCGAACTCCGCGCGCGATACCGTCAGCTGGTGCATTGCATGGCCGACGATCAGCGAGAGAATTCCGCAGACAATGCCACTGAGAAGCCAGGACAGTGCAATGCTGTAGCTGATGGTAAGAGCGAGCGTGAAGGGCAGCACGCCGAAGAAGGCAAGCAACGGCATCACTGCGAGGATCAACAGGATCGACAGGATAACGGCGGCAAAACCCATCTTCAGCGCAAAGCTGAAAATCGTGCCGCGATGGTGAAAATTGCCAAGTTCAGCCTGGAGAAAAATCCAGCTCCTCATGAGAATCAACCTCCAGCTCGGCATCCCCGGAGATATCTGATTAGTGCTCAACTCCTGCCGGCTTCTTAAGCGATTCGTTAAAATTGGAACGAGTTTATACGATTTAATGTTGTATTCTTTTCTTGCTCCGAACGCACGCCGCAGCAAGCAAAACCGATAGCCTCCAATATAAATCCAAGCTATTGAAAATAAAAGACTATTATAAATCGACAGGATTTCGGCGTCGCAATCGGAAGTGATCGTTCTGGCGACAAATTTTCATCGCTTTATACAACCTTATGATGAGCAATTTTGATGCGGCGCTTTAAGAGCGCCAGCGGACGAAGCCGGCGCTCCTGGTTTGCTAAAAAAGGAAGTAGCGCTGCGCCATCGGCAGCACGGTTGCCGGTTCGCAGGTGAGCAGTTCGCCGTCGGCGCGCACCTCGTAGGTTTCGGGATCCACCTCGATATGCGGCGTCAGGCTGTTGTGTATCATCGATGCCTTGGAGATGCCGCCGCGGGTGTTCTTGACCGCAACGAGATCCTTGGCGACACCCAGCCTTCCCTTCAGCCCGGCATCGAGCGACGCCTGGGAAACGAAGGTGACGGAGGAATTGGTGAGGCTCTTGCCGTATGAGGCAAACATCGGCCGATAATGCACCGGCTGCGGCGTCGGGATGGAGGCGTTCGGATCGCCCATAGGTGCAGCGGCAATTGAGCCGCCGAGCAGCACCATGTCTGGCTTCACGCCGAAGAAGGCGGGGTTCCAGATGACGAGGTCGGCGCGCTTGCCGACTTCAATCGAGCCGATCTCATGGGAAAGGCCGTGAGCAATCGCCGGATTGATCGTGTATTTGGCGATGTAGCGCCGGACACGGAAATTGTCATTATCGCCCTTTTCTTCCTTCAGACGGCCTCGCTGGCGCTTCATCTTGTCGGCCGTCTGCCACGTGCGGATTGCCACCTCGCCAACACGGCCCATGGCCTGGCTGTCCGACGAGATGATCGAGAAGGCGCCGATATCGTGCAGGATGTCTTCTGCTGCGATCGTTTCCTTGCGGATGCGGCTTTCGGCAAAGGCGATGTCTTCCGGGATCGACGGCGAAAGGTGATGGCAGACCATCAGCATGTCGAGATGTTCGGCGATCGTATTGACCGTGTAGGGCCGCGTAGGATTGGTCGAAGATGGGATGACGTTCGATTGGCCGCAGATCTTGATGATGTCCGGCGCGTGGCCGCCGCCTGCCCCTTCCGTGTGAAAGGCATGGATCGTGCGGCCCTTGATGGCGCCGATCGTGTCTTCGACAAAGCCGCTTTCGTTTAGCGTGTCGGTATGGATCATCACCTGCACGTCATATTGGTCGGCAACCGTCAGGCAGCAGTCGATCGCGCCGGGCGTCGTGCCCCAGTCTTCGTGCAGCTTCAGCGAGGTGGCGCCAGCAAGCACCATTTCCTCTAGCGCGCCGGGCAGCGATGCATTGCCCTTGCCGGCGAAAGCGAGGTTCATCGGGAAGGCGTCGGCCGCCTCGATCATCCGGGCGAGGTGCCACGGGCCGGGCGTGCAGGTCGTCGCGAATGTACCATGCGCTGGGCCGGTGCCGCCGCCGAGCATGCAGGTAAGACCACTCATTAGCGCTTCTTCGATCTGCTGCGGGCAGATGAAGTGGATGTGGCTGTCCATCCCGCCGGCCGTCACGATCTTGCCTTCGCCTGCGATCGCCTCGGTGCCTGGTCCGACGATGATGTTGACGCCCGGCTGCGTGTCCGGGTTGCCGGCCTTGCCGATCGCGACGATCCGTCCGTCCTTGAGGCCGATATCGGCCTTCACGATGCCCGTATGATCGACGATCACCGCATTGGTGATGACGGTATCGACCGCACCGTTGGCGCGCGTCACCTGGCTCTGCCCCATGCCGTCGCGGATCACCTTGCCGCCACCGAACTTCACCTCCTCTCCATAGGTCGTGAAATCCTTTTCGACCTCGATGAAGAGCTCGGTATCGGCCAGGCGTACCTTGTCGCCAACGGTCGGGCCGAACATGCTGGCATAGGCGGCGCGGGAAATCTTGTGGGGCATATGTCAGGCTCCTTGGGAGGAAGAAAGAGACGTATCGGCAGGATGGCGCGTCAGCCGGCCATTGGCGATGTAGCTGTCGACAAGCTGCCTTTCGGCGGCGAAAGGATGCCACTCCCAGCCGGAATGACTGAAGCCGGCAAGGCCGATCTCGACCTTCGGAAACCTGCGGAAGGTCGCGGCAATCGCAATCATGCCGCTGCTCGGAACGACATAAGGCGCGGGATCAAAGGTAGCCAGGGCGTCGTCGACTGCTTCATGAATCACTTTCTTAACGACTATATGTTCCTTGCCAGCGTCCTCACAGAAGACGTTGAAGTGGATCGTATAATCGTCGCAGAAGTCGTCGAGCTCCGGATGCGAAACGGCGAGCGGCGCACGCAAGACGTTGAATTTTTCGGGGTCGCGGACGCTCCAGATTTCCGACGCCTCCATGACGGCCGGGTGCGTCCGCCACGTATCCGAACCCAACATCGCCTTGGCCGGGCGCCCGGTGTTGCAGACGGCGACGACGTCGGTGCGGCCGGGGCTTGCGGCATACGAGCGGCATTCGTTGAAACGGATCACGAAGTCCGCAGCCGCGATTGCCGCTGCTCCCGCCTCGCCGATTTCCCCATTGCCGACGATCATGATCTTGCGGCTCACCTCTGTCCCACCGCGTCGAAAAGCTCTTTGAGCTGCTTGGTGCGTTCATCGCTCAGGTTGGCAAGGCAACCTGCGACCAGCATAGGCTCCATCGTGCCGCCACGCGCCTGGAAGCCGTAAGCCTCGCACTGGGCGTCCCGGTAGGATATCCAGGCGCGCTGCGCGGTTAGCAGCGCTTTTTCGGCTCCGCGATCCTTCTCGTCCAGATCCTTGTCGGTCGCCGCGAGCGCTGCGCGCGTCTTCTTCCACTGCTCGTTGAGCGCCGTGTCGGCCGCCTCGTATCGAGACTGCTCGCAGAAAGTCATGTCGGCCTGCGTCTTCGGGTTCTTGCAATCCGGCTCCTGGGCCTGCGCGGCACCAGCCACGATCATTCCCGCCGCGGCACCGGTCAGGTACAAATTCAACCGCATCGACTTCCTCCCGGTTTTCCTTCTCAGAGCTTGCCCATCACGAGCTGGCGGAAGCCATAGACTTCACGCTTGCCGGAGAGCGGGATCAGCGTCACGGAACGCGTCTGACCCGGCTCGAAACGCACGGCCGTGCCCGCCGGGATGTCGAGGCGCATGCCCTGCACCTTGTCGCGATCGAAGGCGAGGCCGGCATTGGTTTCGGCAAAATGGTAGTGGCTGCCGACCTGCACCGGGCGATCGCCGGTGTTCGACACTTCAATGATGACGGTCGGTGCACCGGCGTTTAATTCGATGTCGCCGCTTGCGGCAATGATTTCGCCTGGGATCATCTTAATTTTCCTCACGCCGCCTTCACGGGCACGCAGCCCTCGGCCTTCAAGATACGTTTCGTCGATGCCGGATATTTGGCGAGCATGGCGGCCGGGCGCACCGGGCGGCAAGTGAACTCACCGCCGCAATTGGGGCATTCGCCCTGGAGCACATCGCTTGCACAGTCGGCGCAGAAAGTGCACTCGAAAGTGCAGATCATTGCCTCGCGGCTTTCCGGCGGCAGGTCCTTGTCGCAGCATTCGCAGTTCGGACGAAGTTCGAGCATTGCGACCTCCTCAGCGGATCGGTTCGTGGACGGTGACGAGCTTGGTGCCGTCCGGGAAGGTCGCTTCCACCTGCACATCATGGATCATCTCGGGCACGCCCTCCATCACCTGATGCCGGCCGATGACATGAGCGCCCGCTTCCATCAGTTCGGCGACCGGGCGGCCGTCACGGGCGCCTTCCACGACAAAGTCGGTGATCAGCGCGATCGCTTCGGGATGATTGAGTTTCACGCCGCGTTCGAGCCGGCGCCTCGCCACCATCGCCGCCATGGAGATCAGCAGCTTGTCTTTTTCTCTCGGAGTGAGGTTCATCGTCCATCCATCTGCTTTGAAACTAGAGATTCCAGACTTTCGGCACAGGCGCACCGTTGCGCAAGGCGGAAATAACCGGGATCA
Organism: Rhizobium gallicum bv. gallicum R602sp; assembly: GCF_000816845.1. Taxonomy (NCBI): domain Bacteria; kingdom Pseudomonadati; phylum Pseudomonadota; class Alphaproteobacteria; order Hyphomicrobiales; family Rhizobiaceae; genus Rhizobium; species Rhizobium gallicum. The sequence continues at coordinate 2,907,087 of NZ_CP006877.1, forward strand.
GGATTTTTCTGAGGGCAAAGCCGTCAGCGGCTGCAGCGCGAATGACGAGCTTGCCGTTCCAAGCGCTGGCGCCTGCCGCCTGTCCGCCGAGCAGCGGGCGCACGCTCGCGAGATAGGCTTCTGCAAGCGGCCCGGCATAGAGCAACGTTGCAAAGGCCACCTGTCCGCTGAGGACGGGCTGGCGAGCAGTCAGCGCGCCGATGGCGCCATCAAGCCGCAACTCCTCGGCATGGATCAGCCTACCAGCGCGGCGAATGCGCCAGCGATCACGGAAAAGGCCGGTCTCCATCTTCTCGCCCATCGCCTTGCGGCCGAGCAGGATCGCCTCGACGGCCAGGAACTCCGCCGTCTCGTCGAGATCGACGTCGAGGCGGCGGAACAGCGAGGCGCGATCGAACAGGATCGTCTCCTGCGGCAGCCAGTCGACCCGTGCATTCGCGCCGGCCTCGATCGTTGTCGTGACTTCGGCCGTTCCAGCGGATGCCTTGTAGATCTTCTCGCAGGCCTGTGTGGTCACATCGATACGCGTGGTTGGACCTGCAACGACGCTCCAGTTCATCTGGTCGCCTCCGGTCAACCCGCCCGCCGTATTGATGATGACCGCCTCCATGGAAGCATCGAAAGTCTCCGGGAGGCGTATTTTGGCGGCACCTTCCTGATAGAGTTCGCGGATGCGCGCCCGTCCGTCCAGCAGCTTCGCGGCCAGGTGCCCGCGCCCCTGTGCCCTTTGTGGCCCGGTGATTGCCGCCGCGATCGTCATTCCATCCCCTTGTGCCTTCGCCGTTTGCCCGGCCGTTCTCATTCAATGCCGCAAATAATTGAAAGCAAGCAATTTTTATGCCGCCTGCCGATCTTGAAGGAACGGCGGCAGACAGGGTTGCCCAGAACATGGAAGCTGCCTTGGAAAGCGGCACATGCCGCTCAGACGGTCAGGTGGCGCCTGGCCTCGGGCGTATCGAGCGTTTCGGCCAAACCCTCGTGGACGATCTCGCCGCGGTCCATGATGTAGACGTAGTCGGCAAGCTCGCGGCAGAAGTCGAGATACTGCTCTACGAGCAAGATCGCCATGCCCGTCGAGTCGCGCAGATAGCGGATTGCCCTGCCGATATCCTTGATGATCGACGGCTGGATGCCTTCCGTCGGCTCGTCCAGAACAAGGATCTTCGGCCGCGTCACCATGGCCCGACCGATCGCCAGTTGCTGCTGCTGTCCGCCGGAAAGGTCGCCGCCGCGACGGGACAACATCGACTTCAGCACCGGGAAGAGGCTGAAGATATCGTCGGGAATGTTGCGGTCGCGGCGGCCAAGCGGAGCAAAGCCGGTTTCGAGGTTTTCCTTGACGGTGAGCAGCGGGAAAATCTCGCGCCCTTGCGGCACATAGCCGATACCCTGCTTGGCGCGCGCATAAGGCGGCAGGCCGTTCAACGCCACGTCATTGAAGCTCACGGTTCCGGCCGACAGCAGATGCTGGCCGGTGACGGCGCGCAGAAGAGAACTCTTCCCCACGCCGTTCCGCCCCAGCACGCAAGTGATCTTACCCATCTCCGCCTTGATCGAGATCCCGCGCAACGCTTGTGCGGCGCCATAGTGCAGGTTTGCGTTTTCGACTGTCAGCATGAGGCCGCCTCCTGGCGCGTTGCGGGTTCAAGGGCCTCTCCCCAACCCCTTCCCACAAGGGGCAGTGGCTGACTGGAAGCGACCGTCTCGCTTTCCATCAACCCATGCAAAAGCGGGTAATCATGGCAATGAGGGAACGACCCGGTTAGACCCCTCTCCCTTGTGGGAAGGGGTTCGGGAAGGCTCAGCGCCCTGCCAACGACAAACAGATCAATCATCCCTCATCGCCCCAAATAATTTTCGATCACCTTCGCATCGGAACTCACGAAATCGATCGACCCTTCGGCAAGCACGCAGCCTTCCGCCAGGCAGGTCACCTTGACGCCGAGGTCGCGGATGAAGCCCATGTCATGCTCGACGACGACGACTGAACGAGTCTTGGCGATTTCCCGGAGCAGGATCGCCGTCTCCACGGTTTCGGCATCGGTCATACCGGCAACCGGCTCGTCGACCAGCAACAGCTTCGGCTCCTGTGCGAGCAGCATGCCAATCTCCAGCCATTGCTTCTGCCCGTGAGACAGACTGGCTGCCAGCTCGTCGCTACGATGCGTCAGCCGCACGGTCTTGAGGATTTCCTCGATGCGCGCCTTGTCGTCGGACGAGAGGCGATAAAAGAGCGTCGGAAAAACGCCGCGCTTGCGATTCAGCGCGAGTTCCAGATTGTCCCAGACCGTATGGCTTTCGAAGACGGTCGGCTTCTGGAATTTGCGGCCTATGCCGAGCTGGGCGATATCGGCTTCATCTTTCTTGGTGAGATCGATCTCGCCGTTGAAATAAACCTCGCCCTCGTCAGGCCGCGTCTTGCCGGTGATGATGTCCATCATCGTCGTCTTGCCGGCGCCGTTGGGGCCGATGATGGCGCGAAGCTCGCCGGGCTCGATGACGATCGAAAGCGAGTTCAGTGCCTTGAAGCCGTCGAAGGAAACCGAGACGTTGTTGAGGTAGAGCACGCTGTTGGGTTTGATATCCGGGATCATAGCCGCTCACTCCGCTGCCTGGATTTTTGCATCGACGCCTTCTTCCTGAAATGCAAGCGGCGCGGTTTCCGCCCTCGGCTTCTTCTTGCCAAGGTACGGGGCGATCGTGCCGACGATACCTTTTGGCAGGAACAGCGTGACGGCAACGAAGAGACCGCCGAGCGCAAAGAGCCAGAACTCAGGAAAAAGGCCCGTGAAGATGGTTTTGCCGCCATTGACCAGAATAGCCCCGATGATCGGACCAATCAGCGTCGAGCGGCCGCCGACGGCGGTCCAGATGACGACCTCGATGGAGTTTGCCGGTGCGAATTCTCCGGGATTGATGATGCCAACCTGCGGTACGTAAAGCGCACCTGCAATACCCGCCATCATCGCCGAGACGACAAAGGTGAAGAGCTTGAAGTGTTCGACGCGGTAGCCGAGGAAGCGCGTTCTGCTTTCCGCATCGCGCACACCGACCAGCACCTTGCCGAACTTCGAACGCACGATGGCCGAAGCAATCAGCAGCGACAGTGCCAGGAGGCTTGCGGTCGCGGCGAAGAGTGCTGCGCGCGTTGCGTCGGCCTGCACGTTGAAGCCGAGGATGTCCTTGAAGTCCGTCATGCCGTTATTGCCGCCGAAGCCCATGTCGTTGCGGAAGAAGGCAAGCAGCAGTGCATAGGTCATTGCCTGGGTGATGATCGAGAGATAGACGCCGTTGACCCTGCTACGGAAGGCGAACCAGCCGAAGACGAAGGCGAGCAGCCCAGGCACCAGCAACACCATCAGCGCTGCAAACCAGAACTGGTCGAAGCCGTACCAGAACCAGGGCAGTTCCTTCCAGTTCAGGAACACCATGAAGTCGGGCAGGATCGGGTCGCCATAGACGCCGCGCGACCCGATCTGGCGCATCAGATACATGCCCATCGCGTAACCGCCGAGCGCGAAGAAGGCGCCGTGACCGAGCGAAAGGATGCCGCAGAAGCCCCAGACGAGATCGAGGGCCAGGGCCAGCAGCGCATAGGTCAGATATTTGCCGAACAGCGCCATGATGTAGGTCGGGATATGCAACGGGTTCGCCGGACCTGTCATGAGGTTCAGAACCGGCACCAGCACGGCGACCATGAACAAGATGGCGATGGCAATGGAAATCTTGCGATCGAGAGACCGGAGAAGGAACGCCGTAATCATGCTTCCACCGCCCTTCCTTTGAGTGCGAAGAGCCCGCGCGGACGCTTCTGGATGAAGAGGATGATGAGGACGAGGACGAGGATCTTGCCGAGCACTGCGCCAGCGAAGGGCTCCAGGAACTTGTTGACGACGCCGAGCGACAACGCGCCCACCAGCGTGCCCCAAAGATTGCCGACGCCGCCGAAGACCACGACCATGAAGCTGTCGATGATGTAGCTCTGGCCAAGGTTCGGCGAGACGTTGTCGATCTGCGAAAGCGCCACACCCGCCATGCCCGCGATGCCGGAGCCGAGCGCGAAGGTGAAGGCATCGACCCAGCCGGTGCGGATACCCATGGACGACGCCATGCGGCGGTTCTGCGTGACCGCGCGCATTTGCAGGCCGAAGGCGGAGCGCTTCAGAAGCAGCAGTAAAGTCACGAAGACGATCATTGAAAAGACGATGATCCACATGCGGTTCCAGGTGATCGACAGCCCGCCGAGTTCGAAGGCGCCGGACATCCAGCTTGGATTGCGCACTTCGCGGTTGGTCGGGCCGAAGATGGTGCGAACCGCCTGCTGCAGGATGAGGGACACGCCCCATGTCGCCAGCAGCGTTTCGAGCGGGCGGCCGTAGAGATAGCGGATGACCATGCGCTCTATGACGAGGCCTACGAAGCCGGTGAATAGGAAGGCCGCCGGAATCGCAATCACCAGGGAATAGGTTGCAAGGTCGGGAAAGTTCGACGCGATATGTTCCTGCACGACGTAGGTCGTGTAAGCGCCGATCATCACCATTTCGCCATGCGCCATGTTGATGACGCCCATGACACCGAAGGTGATGGCAAGCCCGATTGCCGCGAGAAGCAGCACCGAGCCGAGCGACAGGCCGTACCAGACGTTCTGCACGATATCCCAGAGCGCCAGATTGCGCTTGATAGCGGCGATATTGGCCTCGATGCCGGCCTTCAGGTCGTCGGGTGCAGTCTCCATCGCGGTGGTCAGGATTGTGAGCGCATTGCGATCACCGCGCGCCGCGATTGTATCGATCGCCGCCTTCTTGTCTTCGGCGCTGACATCGCTCTTGAGCATCATGACGGCGCGGGCCGCTTCCATCGTGTTCTTGATTTCGGCATCCTTTTCATCGGCGAGCGCCGAGTTCAGAAGCTCGAGATTGGAAGGGTCGGAATCTTTCAGCAGCCCTTGAGCGGCGGAAAGCCGTGCTGAACGGTCCGGGCTCAGCAGCGTCAGCGTGCTCATGGCGCTGGCGATCACGCCGCGCAGGGAATTGTTTATCTTGACCTTGGACATGTAGTCCGGATCGATATCGGCGACAGCCTCGCCGGTGATCGGGTCGGAATAGGTCGGCTCGTGGTCGGAGCCACCCTGCAGGAGAACGGGGCCGCCTTCTTCGGAATTCACGTAAAGCTGGCCGTCACTCAGCTGCTGCAGGATCTGGCCGACATGCGGATCTCCTGAAGCCACAAGAGCCTTGATGGCAGCCTCGCGCTCCGGAAACCCGCCGGTGCCGAGTGCATCGACAAGGGCGTGGACATCGTCCTGCGCCTCGAGCGCCGTGGCGAACGTCGGCAAGGCAAGGCAGATCGTCAAAAGGAAAATCTTGATGGCGCGAAACATGGGGCTCTCTCGCCTGGCTTGTCGTTGGCCCTGTGGGCAGCAATCGGTCGGGACGGAGCTTCCGCCCGGACAAGGGATCCGGACGGAAGGCTTCAGGCAGTCAACGGATCGGGTTCGTACTCAGGAGCCCTTGCCGCCGCACTTGCCCGTTGCAACGTTGAAGTTGCCGCAGTTCATGGGCTTGCGCCAATCGGAGATCAGGTCCTTGGAGTCGGGCAGGAAGTCGGACCATTCGTCGCCGACGACGGCTGACGTTTCCTGGACGATTTCGAACTGTCCGTCAGCCTGGATTTCGCCGATCAGCACCGGCTTGGTGATGTGGTGGTTCGGCATGACGGTGGCATAGCCGCCGGAAAGGTTCGGAACCGTGGTGCCGATGATGCTGTCGAGAACCTTGTCGGTATCGGTCGTTCCGGCAGCCTGAACAGCCTTAACCCAGGCATTGAAGCCGATATAGGCGGCTTCCATCGGGTCGTTGGTCACGCGCTTGTCGTTCTTGGTGAAGGCGTGCCATTCCTTGATGAACTTCTTGTTGGCCGGGCTTTCGACCGACTCGAAGTAGTTCCAGGCTGCGAGGTGACCGACGAGCGGCTTGGTGTCGAGGCCGGCAAGCTCTTCTTCGCCGACCGAGAAGGCGATAACCGGGATATCGGTTGCCTTGATGCCCTGGTTGCCGAGTTCCTTGTAGAAGGGAACGTTGGCGTCGCCGTTGATGGTGGAGACGACGGCGGTCTTCTTGCCGGACGAGCCGAATTCCTTGATTTTGGAGACTTCCGTCTGCCAGTCGGAGAAGCCGAACGGCGTATAGTTGACGATGATGTCTTCCTTCGGAATGCCCTTGGATACCAGGTAGGCTTCCAGGATCTTGTTGGTGGTGCGCGGATAGACGTAGTCGGTGCCTTCAAGCACGAAGCGCTTTACGCCTTCCTTTTCCATCAGGTAGTCGACGGCCGGGATCGCCTGCTGGTTCGGAGCAGCGCCCGTGTAGAAGATATTGCGCGAAGACTCTTCGCCTTCATACTGAACCGGATAGAAGAGCAATGAGTTCAGCTCTTCGAAAACCGGCAGGACCGATTTGCGCGAAGACGAGGTCCAGCAACCGAAGACGGCGGCAACCTTGTCCTTTTCAATCAACTCGCGTGCCTTTTCGGCAAACAGCGGCCAATCGGAGGCTGGATCGACGACAACCGCTTCGAGCTTCTTGCCGAGAAGGCCGCCCTTCTTGTTCTGCTCATCAATGAGCATCAGCATGGCGTCTTTCAGCGTCGTTTCGGAGATAGCCATGGTACCGGAGAGCGAATGCAGAACGCCGACCTTAATCGTGTCGTCGGCAGCAGCGGCTCCGTGGAAGGCGGCTGACGCCGCCATGACGACGCCAAGCGCGGCGCCCGTTACATAGGACTTGAGATTCATCTGGTTGAACTCCCCTCTTCTTGTTCCGCAACAGGCCGGAAACGGAGATTAACTGTTGCTTAAAGAACTATCGGGGGCTGCAGCGCAAAACCGTATACGCAATATGACGTAGAGGTAGGGGCGAAATGGGAAGATCGGCGCGAGACGCGGCGGCGATTTGGACCTCACCGTAAGGGAAAGGTCTTGAGCGTCACCGCTGCCGTGCAGCCGTTGAGGCGATGGCGCAACACAGACATAGTGGATTTCCGAATTTTCGGGAAGGAATGCCGGAGCGGTAGGATTTGGCTGTGACAGACGCGTTTCAAAAATATAGCTGTTGTGTGAACTTGCTAGGCTGCAGCTCTTGCGTTTTCCGTCATTCCTGCCAAAGCTGCCTATTCAATGATCATTTTATCGAAAGCGCTAGAAAATAGGCATGGCAGCGCGCCAACGCATCATTCCGGTGAGACGCGAATATAATCGCTGGGTCGCGAACCAGACGCTGGAAGACTATGCGTTGCGCTTTACCGCCAAGAGCGCCCGGCAATTTTCCTCGCAGCGCATCTCGCAGACCGCAATCGGTGCGATTTCTTTTCTCGCGCTCGAAGCGATCGGCGGTGCGATCACGCTTTCCTATGGCACGACCAACGCCTTCTTCGCGATCGTCGTCGCCTCGATCGCCATGCTCGCGATCGGCCTACCGATCAGCCGCTATGCAATCAGGCACGGCGTTGACATCGATCTTCTGACGCGCGGCGCAAGCTTCGGCTATATCGGCTCGACGATCACCTCGCTGATCTATGCCAGCTTCACCTTCATGCTCTTTGCGATCGAAGCTTCGATCATGTCCGGCGCGCTGGAACTGACGCTCGGCATCCCGCTCTGGATCGGCTACATCGTCAGCGCCGTCATGGTGATCCCGCTGGTGACCTACGGTGTCAAGCTGATCAGCAGGTTCCAGCTCGTCACCCAGCCCTTCTGGATCGTGCTCAATATCCTTCCCTTCATCTTCATCGCGATCCTGGATTGGGAAAAATTCGATCTCTGGCGCGCCTTCGCCGGCATTCGTCACGCTTCGGGCCCGCCAGGTACAATCGCGGATTTCAATCTGATGGAGTTCGGCGCTGCTTCGGCCGTGATCCTTGCCCTCATGTCCCAGATCGGCGAACAGGCAGACTTTCTCCGCTTCCTGCCGCCGGACGGGCAGCGCAAATTGCGTCATCGGCTCGCCGTCTTTCTGGCCGGCCCCGGCTGGGTGATCATCGGCGCACCAAAGCTGCTTGCCGGCTCCTTTCTCGTCGTGCTGACGTTAAGTGCCGGCGTGGCCGTCGACCGCGCCGCCGATCCGGCGCAGATGTACCTGACCGCTTTCGGCTATATGATCCCTTGGCACAACGGGGCATTGCTGCTGATGGCGGCCTTCGTCGTCGTTTCCCAGTTGAAGATCAACGTGATGAACGCCTATGCCGGGTCGCTCGCATGGTCGAACTTTTTTTCGCGCCTGACCCACAGCCACCCCGGCCGCGTCATCTGGCTGATCTTCAACGTGGCGATCGCCCTGCTTCTCATGGAACTCGGCATCTACCGGCTGCTTGAGGAAACGCTCGGGATATTCTCGATCATCGCCATGGCCTGGCTCTGCACGATTTCGGCCGATCTCTTCATCAACAAGCCGCTCGGCCTTGCGCCGCCCGGCATCGAGTTCAAGCGCGCACATCTCTACGACATCAACCCGGTCGGCCTCGGCGCAATGGGTCTTTCGGCGACGATGGCGCTGATTGCGCATTTCGGCGCCTTCGGCGCAATCGCCGCTTCGCTTGCACCTTACATCACGCTAGTGATCGCGCTCACAGCCTCGCCGCTGATCGCCTGGGCGACGAAGGGCAAGTTCTATCTGGCGCGCAAACCGCGTCACAGCTGGAAGAACTTGCCGAACATCACCTGCTCCGTCTGCGAACATCCGTTCGAGCCGGAAGACATGGCCTGGTGCCCGGCCTATGCAGCGCCGATTTGCTCGCTCTGCTGCTCGCTCGACAGCCGCTGCCACGACATGTGCAAGCCGAAGGCGCGGTTCAACACGCAGGTTGGCACCGTCGCCAAGACCTTGCTGCCGGAAACGGTGATCGAGAAATTGTCGACCCGCCTCGGACGTTACGGCATCGCCGTGGTTCTGGCCCTGACAGCTGTCGGCGTAATCCTTGCGATGATTGCCCATCAGGTCGCCTCGGCCTCTCCCGAAACGGCGGAGGTCGTCAACGGCACGATCCTGATCGTCTTCTTCGTCTTCTCGGTGATCGCCGGCGTCGTCTGCTGGTTTTACGTGCTCGCGCATGACAGCCGCGTCGTCGCCGAAGAGGAATCTTCGCGTCAAAATACTCTGCTGCTGAGGGAAATCGCCGCGCACAAAAAGACCGACGCAGCGCTTCAGAATGCCAAGGAGGCGGCAGAAGCCGCGAACCGGGCGAAAAGCCGCTATGTCGTGGGCTTGAGCCATGAGTTGCGTACGCCGCTCAACGCCGTGCTCGGCTATGCCCAGATTCTGGAGCGCGACGAGACCATACCTGCACCGCGCCAGTCATCCATCAAGGTCATCCGCCGCAGCGCCGAGCATCTTTCCGGCCTGATCGACGGTTTGCTGGACATTTCCAAGATCGAGGCGGGCCGCCTGCAGGTCTATTCGAATGAGATCAACATCCACGATTTCCTCGACCAGATCGTCGACATGTTCCGCCCGCAGGCCCACGCAAAGGGTCTTGCTTTCAGGCATGACCGCTCTCAGTCCCTGCCGCAGTTCGTCCGCACCGACGAGAAACGCGTGCGTCAAATCCTCGTCAATCTGCTTTCGAACGCCATCAAGTTTACCGATGAGGGGAGCGTGACTTTCGATGTCAGCTATCGCAGCCAGGTTGCGACCTTCACCGTTTCCGACACCGGTCGCGGCATTGCCGAAAAGGACCTGAGCCGCATCTACGAACCTTTCCAGCGGGGTGAGGCCGACAGCATCCGCCCCATGCCGGGGCTTGGATTGGGCCTGACGATCACGCAACTCCTCACCAACACGCTCGGCGGTGAAATCGCCGTCGTCAGCGAGAAGGACAAGGGCTCGACCTTCCGCGTTCGCCTGATGCTATTTGCCGTGACGCGCGAAATGATCCCGCCGCCGCAGGAAAAGAAAATCGTCAGCTATGACGGCCCGCGTCGGACGATCGTCGTCGTCGACGACAACGAAGATCATCGCGAAATGATGCGAGAAATCCTGGTGCCGCTCGATTTCGTCATGCTGACGGCGGGCAACGGGCCCGATTGCCTCACTCTGATCGAAGGCATCCAGCCGGACCTCTTCCTCGTCGACATTTCGATGCCCGGCATGAACGGCTGGCAACTCGTATCGCGCCTGCGCGAAACCGGCCAGACCTCCCCGATCGTCATGCTCTCGGCCAATATCGGAGACGCGGCAGCTGCCGCCGACAGCGACGGCAGCCACAGCGATGCAATCGGCAAGCCGGTCGATATCAAGCAGCTTCGCGACAAGCTAGCGCTGCATCTTGGCCTGAAGTGGATCTATGCCGACGCCGCCCAGGCACCTATTCCCCTGGCTCAGCCGCCGATGAAAAGCCCAGGTAGCGCGCATATCGACGAATTGCTCCGCCTCGGCGAGATCGGCTATATCCGCGGCATCGAAGCCAAGCTTGCAGACCTTGCCAAGGTGGAGGCAAATCAGCCATTTACGGATGAACTCCGCACCTATGTCGCCGCCTTCGATCTCGCCGGCTTCATGACCTTCCTGCGCGGCTTCGACGAAAAGGTAGAAACCATTGGCTGAACCGGCCCTCCCCCGCGATATCGTTCTGCTGGTCGACGACTCCCCCGAGGCGCTTGGCTTCTTGACCGATGCGTTGGAGCAGTCCGGTTTTTCCGTGCTGATTGCAACCTCGGGCTCTGCAGCCTTGAATATCGTCGAGCGCATCACGCCGGATCTGATCCTGCTCGACGCGGTCATGCCTTCGATGGATGGCTTCGAGACCTGCCGCAAGCTGAAGGCCAATGCGGCCGTCAGCCAGGTGCCGGTGATCTTCATGACCGGCCTCACCGAAACCGAACACATCGTCCACGCGCTCGAATCCGGCGGGGTCGACTATCTGACCAAACCGATCAATATCGATGAGCTTCGCGCCCGCATTCGGGTGCATCTACGCAACGCGCGTTCGGCGCAAAGCGCCCGCGTTGCCCTGGACGCTGCTGGACGTCACCTGCTTGCCGTCAAAGGCGACGGTGCCGTTCACTGGTCGACGCCGCAGGCAACCCGCCTCGTCAATGCAGCGACGGGCAGTGACGACGGCATGGACATCGTCACCAATCATATTGCCGAGTGGATGAAAATGCGCGCTTCAGGCGGGCGCGATGCCGTCATCTCCATCGCAAGCGCGGGCCAGGCAACGCTTCAACTCGGTTTCCTCGGAACCATCGGACCCGACGAATATCTCTTCCGCCTGACCGCCGCCAATCAACGCAGCGACGACGCCGTGCTTCGCCAGCATTTCTCTCTGACCCAGCGCGAATCCGAGGTGCTGCTCTGGATCGCCAAGGGCAAGGCGAACCGCGATATCGGTGAAATTCTGGGACTGTCGGCACGCACGGTGAACAAGCACCTGGAGCAGATCTACGTGAAGCTTGGCGTCGAAAACCGCGCCTCGGCTGCGGTCAAGGCGGCGCATGTGCTGCATGAGATATGAGTTGTCTGGGCAGCTTATCGAGATCCCGACACGGCAAAGGCTGGAGATATTGATCCGGAAGGCGAAAGAACGCGATATCGTACGCATCGTGGAAATCCGAAACAGCGTTCGTGAAAACAGGCTATCCGATCCAGGCAAGATTACACTCGACGATCTGCGCTGGTTTATTGCAAACCCGGGAATATTCGTCTGGGAACAGGATGGCGAGGTCTTAGGTTTTTCCGCCGGGGACCCGCGCAACGGCAACATCTGGGCGCTGTTTGTCGATGATGCTTACGCAAAGCGCGGTATCGGAACGGCCCTTCTTGCCAGCGCCTGTTCGGTCTTGAAGAATGCAGGCCATGAGCGCATCTGGCTGACAACAGACCCGGGAACAAGAGCCGAGAAGCTCTATCGTCAAGCTGGCTGGGAACTGATTGGCGAGAAGGACAACGAACTGCTTTTCGAACTAAACCTGCCGACCGGCAGTGCCTGATTGGCACGCATTTCACAGTGGATAGGGATCCGCGCCTTCAGGTAGGAGAAATATTTTTACCAAGCTTAGGCAGCGATCCTTAAATCCTTTGCGCGTATGCAAAAGGCACCATAGGCGATTGAGCGGCGGACGGCGGCATGAAAAGCAGGCTTTACTATGTGGATCGGTTGAGGATCTTCGCCTTCGCCATTCTGCTCGTCTACCATTCGTCGGCGTCCTTCCTGCCCGACATCAACTGGCTGATCCACAGCGACAAGACAAGCGCCACGCTTTCTTTGGTCATGGACTTCCCGCGCGCTTGGCGGCTTGCGCTGTTGTTTTTCGTTTCGGGCATGGGAGCGGCCTTTACCTTCGGCTCGGCAGGCAGCCTGTCCTTCCTGCGCAAGCGCACGTTTCGTCTGCTAATACCCCTCCTCTTTGCCATGGCAGTGATCGTTGTGCCGCAGGTGTGGTACGAACGAATGTACGAGAATGGCTATCAGGGTTCACTTCTCGAATTCTGGACGACCCGCTACTTCACCGAAGGTCGCTACCCCAAGGGCAACTTCACGTGGGCGCATATGTGGTTCGTCGCCTATCTGCTGGTCATGTCGGTGATCTGCTATCCGATCTTCGGATACCTGGTACAGCCGGGAAACAAGATCGCAGCCTGGTTCGAACGCACTTCGAAAACCGGCTTCATCTACCTCTTTTTCCTGCTGCCGCTTGCACTCAACCTGGCGCTTTCGCCCTTCTTTCCGAAGCAAACGAATGCCCTCTACAATGACGGTGCGTGGTTTGCCGTTTGGGCAAGCTGGTTCGGACTGGGCTTCCTCATGGCCCGCCATCACAGTGCTCTAATCGAAACGATCATCGGCCGGCGATTCGTCAGTGCTGCGATCGCCCTGGTGACAAGCGGGCTGCTCTATCGCTACGCCTGGCTGGTGCCGGAGGACGAGGCGATCGGCAGCTACGCGCAAAATACGCCGCTATTCAAGGCAGGGATCTTCTTGCTGGCCTGGAGCATGATCCTGACCCTCGTTGGATTTGCGGCGCGTCACTTCAATCAGCCCAGCGAAAAGCTGTCTGGGCTGAACCGGCTGGTATTCCCGCTGTACATCGTGCATCAAACCGTAACGGTAGCCGCGCTGTACTATGTCCTGCCACTCGATATGCCGGTCGCCGTGAGCTATTCGATCGTCACGGCCGCCACCATCCTGCTTTCGGTGCTCTTCGCCGTTAGTGTCGACTTGGTGCCTGGCCCGGCACGTGTCCTGTTCGGCTTGAGCGATCATGGCAGGAAGATTGCAACAAGCGAGCCCGATCGGCAGCTCTCGCGATAGGTCATCCTGCGCCAAAGGGAACGAAATCAAACGACGCGATCGGGCGGCTCGCGCCCGTCGAAAAAGGCGGTGATGTTTTCCACCACCTTCATGCCCATTGCCGTTCGGGTCTCCTCCGTCGCGCTGCCTAGATGCGGCAGCAGGACGACATTCTCCATCGACTTCAGCTCTTCCGGCACCTGCGGCTCTGCTTCATAGACGTCGAGCCCCGCGCCGCGGATGCTGCCGCCCTGAAGGGCACTGATCAATGCCGCCTCGTCGACCACGTCGCCGCGCGCCGTATTGATCAGAAACGCGCCTTTCTTCATCGCCGCAAAGCGCGGTGCATTCATCAGATGCCGGTTCTGCGCACCGCCGGGGCAATGGAGCGAAACGAAATCGGAAGCGCCCAGCACCTCCTCCATCGTCGCCAGCTGGCGAGCCCCGTATCGCGCAGCCTCCGCGGCATCGATCGTCGAGCGATTGAAGAAGACGACGTCCATCCCGAAACCGAAATGGCAGCGCTGTGCAAAGGCCCTGCCGATGCGGCCGAATCCGATGATCCCGACCGTCTTGCCAGCCACCTTTGTGCCAATCATGTGCGTCGGGCACCAACCCTTCCACGCGCCGCTGCGAAGCTGGCGCTCGCCCTCCCCGCCCCGGCGGGCAACGGCGAGCAGGAGCAGCATGGCGATGTCCGCGGTGCAATCGGTGAGAACGCCGGGCGTATTGGTGACCAAGACGCCTTTCGCCTTGGCGGCGGCGATATCGATGTGATTGTAGCCGACGCCGAAATTGCCTAGAATTTTCGCGCGGGTATCACCTTCGAAAATGCTGGAAGGCAGCTTGTCGGAAACGGTGGGAAGGACCGCATCATAGGCTGCCATCGCCTGCCGCATTTGATCGAGACCAAGCGGAATATCCTCCTCGTTGAAGGTTACGTCGAAACGTTCGGCAAGGGCGGCTTCTGCCGCGGCGGGCCATTGGCGGGTGACGAGGATGCGCGGTGGGGACATTGGTGCTTCCGTCTCAAAATTCTACGCCTCAAAGAACTAGAGGATGACCGCAAGAATTGAAACGCCTGTCCAAAAAGAAAGAAGCCCGGTCGAGACCGGGCTTCCGTAAACGGTACTGGACCGTGCAAGCGAAGCTTACATACTCTGCGGGAAGTAGCTGTACTTGCCGTCCGGACCCTTCTTCCATTCGTACATGATGTAGCCCGGAATCTTCGGGTCACCCTTTTCGTCGAAGGAGATGTCGCCGAGAACGGTCGGGAACGGACCCTTTTCCTTCATCGCGGTTGCGACGGCTTCCGCATCGGTCGAACCGGCCGCCTTGGCAGCACCGGCGATCGCCTGCATGGCAGCGTAGGAGTAGAGAGTGTAAGCTTCCGGGTTGAAGCCGGCAGCCTTGAACTTCTCAACGAGTTCCTTGTTGGCCGGGTTGATCGTCGGATCCGGGCCGAAGGTGTTCAGCGTACCGGCAACTGCGTCGCCAGCGATGGAAGCAAGTTCGTTCGAGACGATACCGTCGCCCGAAACGAGCGTTGCCTTCAGGCCCTGGTCGGCAGCCTGACGGATGATGAGACCGGCTTCGGTGTGCAGACCACCCCAATAGATGATCGAGACGCCGGCTTCCTTCATCTTTGCGATGAGAGCGGAGAAGTCCTTGTCGCCGACATTGATGCCTTCATACATGGCTTCGGTAACGCCAGCAGCGTTCAGAGACTTCTTGGTCTCGTCGGCAAGACCCTGACCGTAAGGTGTCTTGTCGTGAACGACAGCGATCTTGGCGTCCTTGAAATGATCGGCAAGATATTTGCCGGCAATCGCGCCCTGCTGGTCGTCACGGCCGCAGGTACGGAATGTGTTCCACAGGCCGCGCTCGGTGAACACCGGGTTCGTTGCAGCCGGGGTGATTTCGAGGATGCCGTTTTCAGCATAGACTTCAGACGCCGGGATCGAGACGCCCGAGTTGAAGTGGCCGATCACGAACTTCACGCCGTCAGCGACGAACTTGTTGGCGACCGAGATGCCCTGCTTCGGGTCGGAGACATCGTCACCGAGTTCGAGCTTGATCTGCTCGCCGTTGATGCCGCCTGCGGCGTTGATATCAGCGGCTGCCTGCTCGGCACCCTTCTGAAGCTGAGCGCCGAACGCAGCGTTCGGGCCAGTCAAAGGACCGCCGACGCCAATGAGAATGTCGGCCCAGGCGTTGCCGCTGAAGGCGACCATCGCCGTCAGTGCCACTGCCGACAGAAGAGATTTCTTCATATTTTTACTCCCAATTTTTGGGCGGGTTCCGGTCCAAGGCCCGGCGCATTACCCACCATTGACTGCGCCAGGAAAGCTGTTCCACTCTGAAGGCAATTCATGCCTAGTTTCAACGGACTGTCAATGTTTGTCCTTCCACGAGAACGCGGAAGTTTTTTCGTACAGCCAGTAATAGTTGTTGACCATCTGATTGGTGCGGCGATAACGGAAACCCGCCGTCGAGAAGACGAGCAGCAGCACGAAATCGATGATGTAAAAGAAGGCGCTGAGCATCGGCCCGTTGAAGAGCGCATGATGCAGGAACTGCATCACCCAGGCGAGCAGGAAGGTGTAAACGACGACCAGCGGATAGTTGCTCCAGCTTTCAGCTGCAGCCCTGCCGGCGCGCCATGCCGTCCAGAACCCGATCAGCACGACCAGCCCGCGGATGACCATCCGCACGCCCGTATCCGGTTCGAAGAAAAGTCCCTGCATATCAAACTCTCCCTTCTGCCCGGCTCAATGTCTTCCGCCTTCGAGATAGGCGGCACGGACTTCCGGATTGGCGAGCAGTTCCTTGCCGGACCCGCTCATCGTTACCTTGCCGTTCACCATCACGTAAGCGCGGTGCGAGAGCTTCAGGGCAGCAAATGCATTCTGCTCGACGAGGAAAACGGTGAGGCCTTCCTGCTCGTTGAGCTTTTTGATCGCCTCGAAAATACCCTTGACGATCAGCGGCGCGAGACCGAGCGACGGCTCGTCGAGAAGCAGGAGCTTCGGGCGCGCCATCAGCGCACGGCCGATTGACAGCATCTGCTGCTCGCCGCCCGAAAGCGTGCCGCCGCGCTGCGCGTGGCGTTCCTTAAGGCGCGGGAACAGCGTGAAGATCTTCTCGACGTCCTCGTTGAAATGTTTGAGGTTGTCGAGGCCCGCACCCATCTGCAGGTTTTCCGTGACCGTCATCCGCGGGAAGATGCGGCGGCCTTCCGGCGACTGCGCAATGCGAAGCCGCGCGATGTCGTGCGTCGGCATGCGAGTGATGTCGCGCCCTTCGAAGATCACCGCGCCGGTGCGCGCCTGCGGGCTGCCGCAGATCGTCATCATCAGCGTCGACTTGCCAGCGCCGTTGGCGCCGATGAGGCTGACGATCTCACCCTTGTTGACGTCGACATCGATGCCCGCGAGCGCACGGATATTGCCGTAATAGGTTTCGACGCCCTGAACCTTGAGAAGCTGTTCGCCGGCCATCAGTTTGCGCCCCCTTCGAGGCTCTCGACAGTTGCGATGACCTCTTCCACTTCCTTGTCCTCGACACCGAGATAGGCCGCGATGACCCTCGGGTCGTTCTTCACATGATCCGGCGTGCCATCGGAAATCTTCTGCCCGTATTCCAGCACCACGACATGGTCGGAGATTTCCATGACCACCGACATATCGTGTTCGATGAGCAGGATCGACGTACCGGTATCGGCGCGAATTCCCTGCAGCAGTGCGTTGAGAGCCGCCGATTCACGTGGATTGAGGCCGGCGGCGGGCTCGTCCAGGCAGAGCAATTCCGGCTCGGTGCACATGGCGCGGGCGATTTCGAGACGCCGCTGCGCGCCATAGGGCAGATCGCCTGCAGGGTCGTCGGCGCGGCTGATCAGATCGGCCTTTTCCAGCCAGAAGCGTGCGAGCTCGATGGATGCTGCAGCCTCTTTCCTGTAAGGGCCGATGTTGAGAAGGCCGAGGATCGTATAGCCCGATGCCTTCATCAGCTTGTTGTGCTGGGCAACGAGCAGGTTCTCCAGAACGGTGAGGCCCGAGAACAGGCGGATGTTCTGGAAGGTACGAGCGACCCGGGCTTCCTTGGTGATGCGGAAATCCGGCAGGCGCTCGAGCAGGTACTGCTTACCGCTCTGCTGGTTCAGTGTGATCATTCCCATCGTCGGCTTGTAGAAGCCGGTGATGCAGTTGAAGACGGTGGTCTTGCCGGCACCGTTCGGGCCGATCAGCGCGGTAATATCACCGCGCTTGGCTTCGAAGGAGAGGTCGTTGATGGCCATGAGGCCACCGAACCTCATCGACAGATGCTCGACTTTGAGCAGGGTATCGCTGGACATTGTCGTCATTTCTACGGGGCTCATCAGCCGTGCCCCTCCTTGATAAAGCTTCCGGAAACTGCCCTGCGCTCCTTGAGGAAGGCAGTCGGTTCACGCGAGCCGACGAAGCCGCGCGGCTTGAACAGCATGACAACGACCATGGCGAGCCCGAAGAGAAGCATGCGGTAGAGTTCCGGCGTGAAATCCGGACCGAAGACGGCTTTCAGGAAGTCCATCTCGCGCAGCAATTCCGTCCCGCCGACCATGACGAGCGCAGCAATCGCAATACCGGTCAGCGAGCCCATGCCGCCGAGGACGACGATGGCCAGGATGACGGCCGATTCGAGGAAGACGAAGGATTCCGGAGAGACGAAGCCCTGGCGCACTGCAAAAAACGAGCCGGCAAAGCCGCCGAACATCGCACCCGTCGCAAAGGCTGTGAGCTTGGTCGTGACCGTATTGATGCCGAGGGAACGGCAGGCGATTTCGTCTTCGCGCAGCGCTTCCCAGGCGCGACCGATCGGCATGCGGCGAAGCCGGATCGTGACGTAGGCCGTCAGCATGCAAAGTCCCAGGATCAGATAGAAGAGGAAGATCTTGTAATAGGCCGACGACATTGGAAGGCCCATGAGCTTGGCAAAGCCGCCCGACGTCGCATCGAAGGGAATGCCGAACAGCGTCGCCTTCGGGATGCCGGAGATGCCGAAGGTACCCTTGGTCACAGCCGTCCAGTTGATGAGCACGAGACGGATGATTTCACCGAATGCGAGCGTCACGATGGCGAGATAGTCGCCGCGCAAACGCAGGACGGGGAAGCCGAGGATGACACCCCAAAGCGCCGCCAGGATGCCCGACATCGGCAGCAGAAGCCAGAAGGACAGGCCGAAATAGCTGGAGAGCAGCGCATAGGAATAGGCACCGACCGCGTAGAAGGCGACGTAACCGAGGTCGAGCAGACCGGCAAGGCCGACGACGATGTTAAGGCCCCATGCGAGCATCACATAGATGAGAATCTGGATGCCGAAGTTGTCGACCCATTTCAGCGAGCCCTGCGCGCCGAAGGCCGCGTAGATGGCCACCGGATAGAGCAGAAGTGCGACAAGCGCGATTTTCAGGAAATGCTGACGGAGAAAACCCTTCTCGGTCGAGATGTCGAGCTCGCCGTGCTTCGCCTTGGCAAGCTTGCGCTTGTCGATGTTCGGCTTGACGAAAACGACGATGACGAAGCGGCTGATCGCGGCGATCGCCACAAAGATCGCAAGCAGGCCCCACCGCTGAACGATGATGAGCTCGTTGTTGATGTTCTGGTCGGTCTTGAGGCCGACATAGAGAACGAACAGACCGAGAGAAAGGAGGGCCGCGAATAAAGCTTCCGTAAGGCCTTTCTGGACAAGCCCGGGTGCGAGCTTGCCAGCAGGATTTTCGATGTTTGCCATGATGTTATACCTTCTCGACTTCCGGCCGTCCGAGAATGCCGGTCGGCTTGAAGATCAGGACGAAAGCGAGGATCGCAAAAGTCGCGACATCCTTGTAGGCGATCGTGAAATAGGCGGACCAAAGCGATTCGATGAGGCCGATCATCAGTCCGCCGAGAACAGCCCCCGGCAAAGAGCCGATGCCGCCGAGAACGGCTGCGGTAAACGCCTTGACGCCCGGCGTGAAGCCGTCGTTGAACGAGGCGACGCCATAATACATCAGGTACATCGTGCCGGCGACTGCGGCGAGTGCCGCGCCCATGATGAAGGTGATGGAGATCGTCTGATCGACATTGACGCCGAGAAGAGCGGCCATTTTGCGGTCCTGCTCCGTCGCGCGCTGGGCGCGTCCGAGCGCCGTGCGATTGACGATGTACCAGAAGGCGGCCAGCAGCACCACGGTGATGACGATGATGATGATCTGCTTCAGCGAGATCGAAATACCGCCGATATTATAAACCGAACCGACGAGCGGCGGAATCGGCTTGTTGCGCGGACCCTGCGTCACCTGGATGAAGTTGGACAGGGTGATCGACATGCCGATCGCGGTGATCAGCGGCGCCAGGCGGAAGGAACCGCGCAGCGGCCGGTATGCAACACGCTCGATCGTCCAATTCCATAAACTCGTCATCAGCATCGCAACGATAAGCATCAGCAGCAGAAGAACTGCGACCGGAACGCCTGCAAAGATGGATGTGAGAACGAGAAAGACGATAAGAGCGGCAAAACCACCGAGCATGAAGATATCGCCATGGGCGAAATTGATCATGCCGATAATGCCATAAACCATCGTGTAGCCAATAGCGACAAGGCCATAGATGGATCCGAGCGTCAGCCCATTGAAGAGCTGCTGGACGAAATACTCCATATGTCATTTCCCCTGGATGCGAGCCAACATGACTGCATCTCTTTTTGGTCTGTAGTTCCCTTTTATCGGAACCTCATATGCGGCATCCATACCGTTTTCCGTGAAAATGTGAAGACAAAAAGGCTTTACTGGGTCAGATTCTTGGCGAAACGGACGTAAATGGCGCGTTTCCGCCCAAAATCCACACTAAAGAGGCATTCCCTGAGGAAATTTTAGCCAGAAACCGGCTGTGGATTAACCAAATCGCCTGCGAGGCGGGCAGCTTTAAGCATGGCACTTATTCCATAAAACCGGAACTTTTGGCAAATTCCTACGAAATTCAAAGGCCGGACGCGAAAAACGTTTCAAACGAACGGCCTGCCGGGCGTTGCAATTAGCAAATGCGCCAGTGCCAACTTTCACGGATTCCAGCCGCCGCTGCCATAAGGACGCGTGATGATTTCGAGCAGGTGACCGTTCGGATCTTCGAAATAGAGACCGCGTCCACCGTCGTGGTCATTGGTTTCGCTTGGCTTTCTCTGGCCGGGATCGGCCCAGTAGCGCAGGTTCCGCTCTCGAATTCGATTGAATATCGCGTTGAATTCAGCGTCGCCGACAAGGAAGGCGTAGTGTTGGCTTACGATCTCACCCTTCGTATCCATATAGTCGAGATTGGCATCGTTGTCGGTCGTGACCATGTGGAACGGCCCCCACCGCCGCGGCGGCGACAGGCCCAGCATATCGGCCAGGAAATCTGCCGAGGCCTTACTGTCTCGAGCCGACAGAATAGTATGATTGAAGTGGATGGCCATCTTGGTCTCACGAAAATGAGGCGGAGCTTCAATGCGGTGGGTTTCGCCGGTTAACACGCCCGCCCGCCTCTTTGTTCCGGGCAGTCACACCTTGAGCTGAGGGGGGCGAATGTTGCACGAGCACAAAAGTGGGCCGCTTCATCGGAAAACGTGCACCTTAAGTTAAAATCCGTCGCTTCTCGGGAGCTGCCATTTGCATAGCGAGAAGTCGAGCCGAATTCGATCCTTTCCCACGCCCTCTGACTTCAAATCTCTTTCGAAGCAACGTAAACTCCCATCGGTGGAAGGGCCTTGGCGGGCCCGGAGCAGATCGGGCGGGCGGCATGAACGAGGTGAGCGGGAATTGGCGCGACGGTTCAGGCGCGGCGGTGCGGCCGCCGATCGCCTGGGCGCTCGCTGTAGTTGCCGGGCTCGCGCTCGACTGGCTCTATCAGCTGCCGTTCATGCCGGCGGCCATGCCGGCCGGCGCTCTCGGCGGCATTGTGTTCCTCGCCGGACTGGCGCTGCTGATCTGGGCGGCGGGGACCTTCCGCCGTGCGGGGACGCAGATCCAGACCACCCAGCCAACGGCGACCATCGTCGACCAGGGACCCTACCGCTTCACGCGCAACCCGATCTATATCGGCATGTTCCTCGGCCTCATCGGCTTGGCCATCGCTCTCGACAGTCTGTGGCTCGTCGTCCTGCTGGTGCCGTTCTATCTCGTCATCCGCTACGGCGTGGTCGCCCGCGAGGAGGCCTATCTCGAGCGGAGGTTCGGGGACATCTATCTCGCCTACAAAGCCCGCGTCCGGCGGTGGCTGTAGCGGACGAAGACGGATCAACCTGCTGGAACCGCAGATCGGGTCGAGACGCGACATTCGCGGCATCATTGGCAAGGTCGGGCTCGGTGGCGCAGAACAGATATGCCTTTGCGGCGACCGTCGCGGCCGCCGTCGGCACCGCCCTTACGATGGCAGCTGATTGCCGGCCTGCTCGCTGACAATGTACTCGGCGTACCAGTCCGGCCAGCCCTCATCGTACTCGCCCGTCAGCTTCTCGTGCTCGCCATGCGCGGTAGCCGCACGCCGGAGGGCTGCCGCGAGCTCTGTCGACGAGGTGAATGTCGTGGCGTCGGCGTCCACGCGTCCGGGCAATCGGGCGGTAATCTCCTGGAGCAACCAGCCGTTGCCATCTGGATCGCTGAATGAGGCGAACGAGCGGTAGCTGCGGTGCTCGGGATCCGGACCAGGGATCCGGAGCTGCCCAAACAGGTAGGGTTCGTCGGTGCCAGCGTAGACGCCGCTAGCGTCGTGAAACACCTCGCTGACCTCGACCCCACGCCCAAGCAACTCGCGTCGGGCGGCAGTGATATCGGAGACGATCAGGTACAAGCCCCGCGCGGAGCCGGGTGCTGCTGCAGTGACGTTCTGGCCGAAGATAACCGAGCACCCGGAGCCAGGCGGCGTAAACTGGATTACCCGAAAGCCCTCATCGGCGGCGAAGTCGGCGTCGAGCCTCCAACCCAGATCGCTGTAAAAGCCCTTGGCGCGATCCACATCCGAAACAGGAATAACGACGATCTCCAGCTTCATGTCGATCGTCTGCGTTCTCGGGGTCTCGACAACCGTTTTGATGTGCTCCTGGCTGTTACTCATGTGGAGTTCCTTAAGGTTGGCAGCCTTCAGGGCGGCGGCACATGCCCAAGCGAGTGGATCACAGCGGAGGGGTGCAGTCGAATCAATTATGATGTGGTGCTAATGGACCTGCGCTAATCTTCGTTGTGGAGAATTCCGATTGTTTTGAGGACCCACTTGCCCGTCGTGTGGCCCGTTGCCATCGCGGTCGCCAGCAATCTACGGCTATGCCCCGCGTAAAAAGGTGGCTCGATCACCATATATGTCTTTATACTGCTTCCGGATGCTGACATCCGTTGAGGGGAATATGTTAGCGATATTCGAAAAGGCGGCGCTTGAGGCGGGTAGAACGATCATCGCGATCTTCGACGAAGGGTGCGCTGTCGCGACGAAAGCTGATTCAAGTCCCGTGACCCGCGCGGATGAAGAAGCGGAGCGGATCATCCTTGCCCATCTTGCACGCAGCTATCCAGATATTCCGGTGATTGCCGAAGAATCGGTGGCGGCCGGCCACGTGCCGGATATCGAGGGTAAGGCTTTCTTCCTTGTCGACCCACTCGACGGCACGCGCGAATTTGTCGACAGGCGGCGGGAATTCACGGTCAACATTGCCTATGTGGAGCATGGCGTGCCGCATGCGGGCATCGTATATGCACCGGCACTCGGTATTGCTTTTGCAGGCAAGGCAGGACACGCGGAAAAACTCCTCGTCGGCAGCGATTTTAAAGTGACTGAACGCATTGCAATCACGGTCCGCCCACCACCTGCCAAGCGCCTCGCTCTTGCCAGCCGCAGCCACAAAAATCCCGCGACCGACAGCTTTCTCATCGAGCAGGCGATCTCCGAATGCACCAATATCGGCTCTTCGCTGAAATTCTGCCTGCTTGCCGAGGGAAAGGCCGACGTCTATCCGCGCTTCGGCCGGACGATGGAATGGGACACGGCGGCGGGCGACGCGATCCTGCGCGCTGCGGGCGGCACGACCGTTACCATGGACGGATTACCGCTGACCTACGGCAAAACCGGCGACAAGGCGGATTTCGACTTCGCCAATCCCGACTTCATCTCCTGGGGTGGCAAGGAAATGGCTGTGCGGATGCAAATGGCCTCGGGCGAAACCCCTTAAAAATCAAAAAAAGAATGGCGTGCAGCTGACCGTGACGGCGAAGGCAGCCCTCCCGCCCGCAACCCCGTTGGATGGAGGGCTATCTAGCGGGCCGTAGACTCATAAGCGCGGAGCCAAAGCCGCATGGAGGCGAGCTGAACCATAGCGAGAAGTTGACGGCGAGCTGGTCGTATCGGGTGGCGACGCCGCGTGTCAACTACAACGTGTATCTTCGTCGTGAGCCCGCCGCGCGATCGACCGAGACAATGATCTGGGACCTTTTTTGCCGTCGCAGCCTGCTGGTGGGCGCCAACGGAAGTGCTGTCGATCATCTGGATCTCACAGTCTTGCGCAGCCGTGATACTCTCCATCACCCGGCCCCACATGCCTGCCTTGCGCCATCGCACGATGCGGTTGTAACAGGTGGTGCGCGGACCATAGCGCTCGGGCAGGTCGCGCCAAGGCGCACCAGATCGCAGCACCCAAAAGATGCCGTTCAGCACGCGTCGATCATCGACACGCGGAACACCTCATGGCTTGTTTGGTAGCAGCGGCTCGATCACGCGCCATTCAAAGCCTGTCAGGTCATATCGGCTCATGGTGAGCCCTGAATCAGAATCCGGCGCGATGTGAAAGCGGTCAGTCGGTAAACGGCCACAAAGCGGCCAATCATTCAGCGAAATCTAGAGTCGGCTTCGCGCCTGCATGGCGCCGTTGGACACAGACTTATTCGATCCCGTAAGCGGGCGTTCGGACATTGTAGCCGCACGAGTTGCGCCCGCACCTTTCGGCTCCGCCATGCTCGCCGACATGACTTTCGTCGCCTAGCCGCTGCCGGGCCAGTTCGGCGAGTTCAATCGCCTCGACTTCAAGGTAAGTATGGCCCAAATGGCAACGCAACAGCCCGTCTATCGACTTGGAATCCTGAGGCCGCTCCAGGGGCGCTACGACCCCTTCTTGACGTCTGGAAGGTTCGTCACGCCATCCGCGATTGCGCGCGCAAACGCCCGCAGTGTTGCCGTGTAATTGGTGAAGCGCTTCTTATCGAGCTTGATCGGATCGCCCTCCTTGAGCGCGATATTGCGCCCTGCCGCCGTCGTTACTCGGGTGATCGCCTTGCGGTTGAACACCTGGATGCCGTGAGCGCAGAGATTGCGGACCGTCACCGCTCGACGACCGCGCGCGCTTGCCGCCTTTGATCCCGACCAGTCGCGGCCGCCCGCTTTTAAGATGGCATCGCTCCAAACTTCCATTGCTACGTCAGTGACGTAGCGCTCGGCTGCGTCACGATTCGGTTTGAGTCAAGAAGATTCCGGCTTGTGGGCCGGCTATTTTGCTGACATTGTTAATGTTTGGGGTTGCACTGTGGCAGGTGTTCAAATGGAGGGGCATAAGGATGGCAAAGGAATCTTCGAGTACCGCTTCTTCTGCGAATAAGGCGGACGAAAATCTGATAGGTAATGCAGAGGGAAACGGGCTGAACTTCATGGCGGCCCAGGCCCGCGAGGGCGGGATCTCCGGTGACGCCGTAGGTGTCGACAAGATACGCGATCTGCTGTTCGGCAACCAGATGCAGGACTATGACCGCCGTTTTTCCAAGCTTGAAGACCGGTTCTTGCAGCGCTTCAAGGATGTCGAATCCGAGGCCAAGCGCAATCTTGAAACGTACGAGTCAAATGCAAAGAAGCAGGTCGAATCGCTCGCGGCGCAATTGCGGAGCGAAAAAGATGCACGAGCCGAGGCCGACAAGGAGATTGACCGGAATCTTCGCGAGCAAAATCAGGCACTTGAAAAGCAGGTGCGCGCGTTGTCGGATCAATTGAGCGAGCTTGAGCGCGACGTTGCGGACCGGATAAATCGAAGCGATCATTTGCTGCGTGAGGAAATCAAGCAAAAGAATGAAAGCATTCAGATGCTAATGGAGAAAATGTTTTCCGATCTCAGCAACGTCAAGACCGACAGAAATCTTTTGGCTGGCCTGTTTGTCGAGGTTGCAAAATGCATAAATCAGGATTCCGGCGGTAGCAAGAGCAAACTCGGAACGTAGCTGGAAAGTGAGTTGATCGGAACTTGACGTCGACCGTCGACCCAATCAGGCTTCCTCAAAGAGCCGCCTCGAACGATACCGAAATCGATCGCGCGGCTCTGGCTATTCTTTTGGTCGAAATTGCCCGGAACATTGATCCGGACCATCATGCGAGTTTCGACGGAATTCCAACCGCCGATCGTCGCATGGAAACGCTGCGCCAGTTGCTGGTCGGCCGCGAAATTTCGGAGCTTTCACGAGTTACCCATCTGCTGGGCGAACCGGAGCAGCTTGCGGAAGCAGTGGGCGGCATTCTTCCCAGTGCAGCCGCACGGGCGCCTCGTGCGCAGCTCGGCGAGGCCCTTGCGCCAGCCGTCGAGAGGGCTGTGCAACGGTCGATCCAGAAGAGCCCGGGCACGCTGACGGATATATTATACCCGGTGTTTCTGCCGGCAATTCGCAAGTCGATCGGGGAAAAGATCGACCAGACCTTTCAGTCGCTGAATGAAACTTTAAGACATATATTTACCTGGCATGGGCTCAAGTGGAGATTTGAATCTTGGAGAACTGGTGCCAGCTTCTCGGAAGTTGTTCTGAAGCATTCTCTTGTCTATCGTGTAGAACATGTCTTTCTCATTAACCGAAATTCCGGGCTTTTGATCGCGCATGTAACTGCCGATAATGCAACGAGCGAGGATCCTCAACTCATTTCTTCGATGCTCAGTGCAATTCAAGACTTTGTTAAAGACTCATTTAACGAGAAAGAACAGAGCGGCCTGGACACTATCCGCTTTGGGGAGCTTCGTCTCTGGTCAGAAGTTGGACCGTTTGCGACCTTGGTTGCGGTGATCCGGGGAAATCCGCCAGAGGAATTACATGAAATAGTTCGCGATGTGTTGCTTCGCATCCATGATGAATACTCACAGGCTTTAGAGCAGTTTGACGGCGACGGTTCTCAGTTAGCCGGCATAGAGACGCAGTTGCAGACCTGCGTTGAACTGAAGCAGGAGGACTCAAACCAGGGATTTCCGTGGCTGGTGGTGGCTGCAGTCCTGCTGGTTTTGATTCCGGCAGGCGGTTGGTTCTTTCTTTCCTGGCAATCCGGGCAGCGCTGGCAGGCCTATGTGTCGCGACTGGGGACCCAGCCGGGCATCATCGTTGCCGAACAAAAGGTGCGCGATGGCCAATTCTATATTACCGGCCTGAGAGACCCGCTTGGCGCCGACCCGCAGTCGCTGTTGTCTGGAACGCATGTCGATCCCGCCCGCGTTCATTCGCAATGGCAATTCTATCAGAGCCTTGAGCCGGAGTTCGTGTTGAAGCGGCTGACGGCGTCGCTGGCTCCGCCGGATACAGTACGACTTTCGATCGTCAAGGATCGCATCGTTGCCGAGGGTGAGGCTCCCGACACCTGGATAGATCGGGCGCGCGCAGCGGCCCGACAGCTTTCGGCAGGCGGACCGGAATTCGACATCTCCAAGGTTCGTGATGTGAGCCCCGAAGCACGCGCGGCGGAGCACTGGCAGTATTATGTGTCGCGACTTGAGGCCCAACCGGGCATCATCGTCGCCCAACAAACGGCCAGGGGCGGCCAATTCTACATTTCCGGCCTGAGAGACCCGCTTGGCGCCGACCCGCAGTCGCTGTTGTCTGGAACGCATGTCGATCCCGCCCGCGTTCATTCGCAATGGCAATTCTATCAGAGCCTTGAGCCGGAGTTCGTGTTGAAGCGGCTAACGGCGTCGCTGGCTCCGCCGGATACAGTACGACTTTCGATCGTCAAGGATCGCATCGTTGCCGAGGGTGAGGCTCCCGACACCTGGATAGATCGGGCGCGCGCAGCGGCCCGACAGCTTTCGGCAGGCGGACCGGAATTCGACATCTCCAAGGTTCGTGATGTGAGCCCCGAAGCACGCGCGGCGGAGCACTGGCAGTATTATGTGTCGCGACTTGAGGCCCAGCCGGGCATCATCGTTGCCGAACAAAAGGTGCGCGATGGCCAATTCTACATTTCCGGCCTGAGAGACCCGCTTGGCGCCGACCCGCAGTCGCTGTTGTCTGGAACGCATGTCGATCCCGCCCGCGTTCATTCGCAATGGCAATTCTATCAGAGCCTTGAGCCGGAGTTCGTGTTGAAGCGGCTGACGGCGTCGCTGGCTCCGCCGGATACAGTACGACTTTCGACCGTCAAGGATCGCATCGTTGCCGAGGGTGAGGCTCCCGACACCTGGATAGATCGGGCGCGCGCAGCGGCCCGACAGCTTTCGGCAGGCGGACCGGAATTCGACATCTCCAAGGTTCGTGATGTGAGCCCCGAAGCACGCGCGGCGGAGCACTGGCAGTATTATGTGTCGCGACTTGAGGCCCAGCCGGGCATCATCGTTGCCGAACAAAAGGTGCGCGATGGCCAATTCTACATTTCCGGCCTGAGAGACCCGCTTGGCGCCGACCCGCAGTCGCTGTTGTCTGGAACGCATGTCGATCCCGCCCGCGTTCATTCGCAATGGCAATTCTATCAGAGCCTTGAGCCGGAGTTCGTGTTGAAGCGGCTGACGGCGTCGCTGGCTCCGCCCAAATCTGTTCTGCTTTCGATCGTCCAGGGTCGCATTGTTGCCGAGGGTGAGGCCCCTGCCAACTGGATCAACCGGGCGCGGGCCGCCGCAGAACAACTTTCGGCGGACGGAGTGGTTCTGGATGTCTCGCAGCTGCGTGAGCTGAACCTTGCAGAATTTAATTATTTGAGAGAGGCCATCCAGGCGACCGATATTTTCTTCTATTCCGGCAAAGCTGTGCCGGGACCAGAGCAGATGCCGGTCATCGACAGGTTGGCGGATCAAATAAAGGAATTCGCCCAAAATGCCCGCAAGTCAGGCGTAACAGCGCGGTTCATGTTGACCGGCCATGCGGACGCCACGGGCCGTGAGACGCCCAACGTGTCGATCAGCGCCGCCCGCGCCGAGACAGTTCGTGCGCTTCTCAACAAGCGCGGCGTCGCTCCGGAACTGCTGCTGGTTCGGGGCGCTGGCACCTTTGAGCCGGTGGTGCCTGAAAACAGTCGAACTGGGAGCTCCACCAATCGCCGGGTTTCGATTACGGTAAACCTAGAGTAGTGCGGAGCCAGGATATTGCAAAAAAAGATCTGCATGTTGGGTGGGTTCGCTGTCGGAAAGACGAGTCTGGTCCGCAGGTTTGTGCAAAGCATCTTTTCAGATACCTACCTGACCACGGTGGGAGTGAAAATCGACAAGAAGACTGTCGCACTCCCGGACAAAACCGTGGATCTGATTTTGTGGGATTTGGCCGGCGAAGACGATATCGGCTCATTCCGCGTCAGCAATGTGCGGGGTGCGACCGGGCTCGTGCTTGTCGTCGATGGAACCCGCGCCGCTACTCTTGCCGTGGCGCTCACTCTGCGCGAGCGGGCCGAGGCCGAATTCGGCGCTATGCCGTTTGTATTGCTGTTCAACAAATCCGACCTGGCCGATCGGTGGGCAATATCGGATAGTGAGATTAACGAACTCAGGCAACTTGGATGGCAAATCTTTCTAACAAGTGCGCTTTCGGGTGAACATGTTGATGATGCGTTTCGTCAGCTTGCTTCGATGGTTACCAAATAGACCATGCATAGATTGCCAAGAGAAGTCGGAAGCTGGATTTACGATTTCTTCTACAATGAGCACTCTGTCGCATATCTGAAAATTGACGACCAGCTTTGCATAGCTGCGAAGGGCGGTAACGTTAAACATTACGGGCTCTCATCGCTTCGCATTGGCAAGCCTGTTGCCGATCAGCTTGAATTTATGGAAGGTTTGCTGCCTTGCCCGGAGCTTCCATATCATATGGCCATGGTCGAACTGCCCAGCGGGCGTGTCGCGGACCTTCATCTTTTTGCCGGCAATGCCTGCGTGTGGCTGCTCTTTCTTGACGCCACTGCCGAACGCGACAACAAGCAGCGGCTCCAACAGAAGGCTTATGAAATGACGCTCCTGCAAGAGAGGGAGCGTCAACTCAACGAGAAATTACAATCGATGAACGAGGCGTTGAGGAAGAGCCAGGAGGGATTGTCGCGTGAATACCAGCGCGCCGAATCCCTACTCCTCAACATTCTTCCGGCGTCGATCGCGGAGCGGTTAAAAGCGCACAAAAAAATTGCAGACAACCACACAGAGGTGAGTGTGCTTTTTGCCGACATCGTCGGTTTTACGGAAAGAACGCGTAGCGTCGGAGCCGTGACGACGCTCGCTATCTTAAATTACTTCTTCAAGGCGGCGGATCGGCTCTCGGAACGATACGGCTGCGAAAAGATCAAGACAATCGGCGATTGTGTGATGGTGGTCGCTGGCCTGCCCACCGCGCGATCCGATCATGCAGGAGCCCTCGCGCACTATGCACTTGAACTGCGGAAGGCGGTTAAGCGCGAACGCTTCGCAGGAGAACCGCTGAGACTCAGAATTGGAATTCACTCGGGACCAATCGTCGCTGGCGTCATAGGCAAAAGGCGGTTCGCTTATGACCTGTGGGGCGAGACCGTTAATCTCGCCTCGCGCATTCAAACGTCCGCGGAGCCCGATGAGATCCGTATTTCGGATGCAACTCGCCAACTGCTTGGACCAAAATTTGCTTGCGACCCACTCGAGGAAACGGAATTGCGTGGTACAGGTCGTGTGCGAATGTGGCGGCTCCTGGCTTGATTTGCCGCTTGGCAGTGCCGACCCTGGAACGCATTGCATCTCAAGCTAATCAAACATCATGGTTTCGAATGTCCGCAGAGGTGCGCGAAGCAGTCGACCACCGAGCGACCGCCAAAGGTCTGTCCCGGGTCAACTCAGGACATCGGATCCTGGAGATTTAAGTCCGCTATCGTTCTTCCCTGCGCCACAAGCGGACCTACTGCTCTCGGCCCAATCCCGGACAAAGGTAGCGCAATTGGGTATACCTCAATGCGCTCAGGCTCAGAACTCGAGCAAGCGGATAGCCCCATGGGCTGGGTCAGAAATACGCCGCAGCAACCGCAATGGTTGCGGTGGTCGCGAAAGCCTATTGTGGGACGGTGCAAAAATCAGGCGGCCGGAATCGACGCTAAGCGGGAGCTCGCTTGCTCCGGATCAATTCTCCGCCATGACCCGCAGCGGACTATGTCCGCGTGTCGCCAATGCCCGCTTTGCGCCTTCAAGCACGAACCCGTTTCGCGGCTGTGCCGCGCGCTCGGCGCCGCTACATCACAAACTATCTGATCGCACGAAGCTCAACGCGGCCGCCGCAGCATTGGGACGAGCGTCGGCGACGAACCGACCTGGATCGCGCCGAGCGGTTCGAAGCCATAGCGTCGGTAAAACGGAAGGTTGCGCGGGTTCGAGGATTCCAAATAGGCTGGCGCGTGATCGCGGTCGCACCGTGCGAGTGCGTACACCATCAAGGCGTCGCCGTGACCTTCGCCTTGATGCGCCGGGTCGACGCCGATCAGGGGCAGGTACCAATGTGGTTCGGTCGGGTGATATGCGGCCATCTCCTCGAATATGGCCGTGGTTTCGGGGGCAATAGAGCGCGCAACCGTGCTCTCGATCACCGCACCAAGCTCTTCCTCGTCGGAATGTACTCCGGGCGATAGCCACAGCGCCGTCCCAGCGTAGCCGTCGGTGCAAAAGGCGCTTCCGTTAGAGAATGCGCTGCTCCCGAAGGCCCGGATCATTCGCGGCATGGCCGCAAGGTACTGGTGTCCATGCGGCCAGGTCCATCGCGCCATCGGATCCGCTGCAAACGCCAGCACGACCGTTTCCACCGCCAGATCTTCCTCGGCCGCGGCCATAACTCTCGCTGTTGGTGATTTCACACTGCCCTCCTGACGTAGATGGTCCGACGAGGCGCCCGCGCCCGTTTTCAGCTACGCATCGTAACTCGGATGGCGTGGGAGCGATACCGGTTGCTGCTGGCTCAGCGGTTCCGGATTCGCTGGCCGTAGCCGACCAGTGATGTGTTTGATCTGCTTTCGGGAGCCGTGAGAAGTCATGCGAATGTCTGTTCAAGGTCGATACGGAACAACCGCTTCTCACAGATTTTTATCCCGCTTATCGGCGCAAATGGCTCCCGTTGAACGAATTCACCGAACCGCTATGCGCCATCGAGCCACCCGGCGCTGTTGCTGCAAAGCGCACATGACGCGGTGACAACGCGGGTCGCAGTTGCGCCAAAAGCCGCCATTCCGCCCCATGCGAGTGATTAGATCACGAATTCCTCCTCGTACGTCTGTGGCTCGGGAACGACCGTAACCTCCACCGGAACGATCCAATTGGCCGCGTAGCTCTCGCAGTCGGAACGCTGGAGGTCGGGCTGCACGCATCCCGCCCCATCGATCGCGCGACATCGCAGTATATATCGCCCCACTTCTTCAGGGGTCCACATGTACTCCCACAAGCGCCATGCAAAGGGACGTTCTGTTTCGAGGAGCCTTCCCTCGCGCCAGCCCCTGCCATCTCCGGTGCAGACCTGCACCTGCCGGATAGCAGCCTCTCCGCTCCAGGCGGCTCCGAAAATCCGATACGGTTGCCCGGCGATGAGACGCGCCCCCTGCACGGGACGCGCGATCTGCGCTTTGACCTCCATCTCCGCGAGGGGTACCAGCCTGGGTTCCCCGAGGCTGCGCTCCCAACGGAAATAGTCGCGCGCCTGCCAGTAGCCAAGGAACGGTTGTTCCACAACCGTGATATGCGTGATCCACTTGACCCAAGCCATGCCGAACCAGCCACCCACGACCGCGCGTAGCGGGTAGCCGTGATCGCGCGTCAACGGCTCCTCGTTCATCGAATAGGCAAGGATCGTGCTGTCAGCGATGGCCTTCTCAAGCGGTAAACTGCGCGCAAAAGCGATGGGGCCGGGAGAAGCCGTTTTCCTGTTCGTGTCGACGACGCCGCTGTCTGCGCCTACGAGCAGAACCTCACGTGCGGTTCGCTTAACGCCCGCCATTTCCAAAATCTCGCGCAGAAGAACACCTGTCCACGCAGCATTGCCGACGGCTCCGTTCTGCCACTGCAACCCCTCCTTCGGTGGCACATAGTAGATGCGGCCGTTCCCTGCGCACTCGACGACGGCGGTGAAAGTCGTGCTCCGCATCGCCTTGATGCTGTCGAGGCCAAGTTCGATCGGCCGCTCCACCGCCCCGCCAACGCGCAATCTCCAGTCTCGCGCATCGAGGTCCGGCGACGGGAAATGGTTTCGCACGAAGAACAGCTCGGTTGGGATCAGCCAATCGGAGAGCGACGCAAACGGAAACTCGATGTTCTGTGGGGATTTCTGTCGAACTATTAGACTGGGTTGCTGTGGTGTCGGCATCGTCCTCGTCTCCCCTTTTCAAGAGCACAACGTCGGCTCTCGGTCGCGCGAATTCCGGTACGATCACACCGCCCTCGCAGTGCGTCTGTCGCATTCTGTCTTCGGGCCGCATTCTAGCACATACCGCACGTTCCTCGGATCGACCTCGAACGGCAGAAAAGGGGCCGACGGCGGACTTGATCGCTTGCGCCCTCCGGCGACCGTGATGACGCCACTGCTGCTCGGTGAAAGGCCGGCATCGATTGTCGTCCTTGCTGCAGCGGTCACATTGTTCGGTATCTTGCTGATCGCCGGAGAACTCGACACCGCGAGCCGTGGTGATTTAGTCGCCCTGCTATCGGCCGCTTGTGAATGGCCGAGCTCGGCCGGCACATGCAGGCGCATGGCGACGCGGCGATGGCTGCCAGCGCACAGTTCATGCTGGCGGCGCTGCACAAAATCGACCTCGACGAACCCTGGTGGCGGATCGTTCCAATCCCCGAAGGTGCGCACCGGAACTGATCGGCGAACCGCTGAACTCATTGCTGCCCGCCGGCGCTGACCGCCGCGCGCGACGATACGTACTTCCGTCAAGAGCCGATCGATCGTTGCTGCGCTTACAGCAGCTTCGAGCAGAGTTTACCATCGAGCTGCAATCGGCCATGCCGCTCAAGGGCAGGCAACAAGACGGGGATCATCGGTCGCAGTCGTTTGGAGCACAGTCGCTCGGACGCCTCCCACAGCACGATCAGCGCCTCGCGGACATCTTCGCCATAAAGAGCGCTGTGCCTCTTGCTCGCAAGTGACTTCTTCTCACGACGGTTCAGCGCGCGGATTGCATGCTTTCGATGATAGCCCGTCACCGCTACAAACTCATCCAATATACGGCATTTATCCTCTCGACGAGCCACTTTGTATCGCTCAGTAATTGCCTCGATCAGTTCCGATCGCGTCGCCATGCTGATCCGCCCGACCATTCATCCCCCGAACCGGCACGGCACGACCTGTCCATCCCTTCGGTACACAAACACTATCGGTAACATTTTGCTTGAGGCAATGCGGGGGTCAGTTTCTCATTTCGCCCGACATTCTGAGAGCTGCCGGTCGACTACGAAAGCGATAATGCCGCCTGTGAGCCGTTCAGGCGGCTAGCGTTCCCGCAATAATCGAGTGCTTTCCATCCCATTCTCAATACTTTCAGGGCGTCAGGTGAGTTGAGCGAGGATATCGTCGACGACACTTGGGACGGTACCCGTCGTGTCGATATTGATGCCGATGGGAAGATATTCCCGGGTATGATGGTAGCGGAGCACCAGCGTCCGCTCGGCCGGCTCGAAGCCCGGCTCATTTGGCCGCCCATCCAATCGTCGGTTCAAGGTCTCAACGTCTATATCGAGCACGAAAACCTTGTCGAAAAGGTCCAGGAATTTGTGGAAATTGCGCGAGCCGCCACAGAAGAAGGTGGCAGGATGGGTGGTGTCGGCAGCAATAGCGCGGACCTTGTCGACACGCCAGATCCAGTGGGCGTATCCCCAAACAATGCGGTCCGCGCCTTCGGGTGGTCCTGGGAGTGCCTGGCCCGTCTCGGGGTCGCCGACATAGGCCAAGACCCGGTCACCATGGACGACATGGTAGCCCCGCCGCTCCAGTTCGGTAGCGACAGACGTTTTCCCAGTGCCGGAACCGCCTTCGATCAGATAGTTTTTGATTCCCATAAGCGCTGCTTATCATGGCCTTCGATCTGGTGAGAAGACACAATACCTGGGAACGCTTCGCCAACGAAATGACGGCCCCTCTCCCTGCTCACACACGTTTTCCAAGCGGCCAACCTTTGGCCGAAGAATAACTCAAATGGGCATTGCACAATACGATCCAACTGCACCGGACCGTCCCGCATGGAACGCCGGCCGGAAGGTCGGCGTCAAAAAGCCGCTGAAGCAGCGCCAGATTTGGGCGATCCGCTTCTTCCTTGACAGGGAAGGACGCATGAGAGATCGCGCGTTGTTTTTTCTCGCGATCGACAGCAAGCTTCGCGGCTGCGATCTCGCGAAATTAAAGATCGGAAGTCTTGTTCCCGGGACGGAAATCCGAAACCGGGCGATGATCGTTCAACAAAAGACCAGCCGTCCGATTCAGTTCGAGATCACGACTGACGTCAGGGCGTGTCTGCTCTCATGGCTCGAACTCCGTGGTGGAACAGTCGACGACTATGCCTTTCCCAGTCGGGTCGACCATGCCGATCATCTGAGCACCCGCCAATATGCCAAATTGGAGGATGAATGGGTGACCGCAATAGGGCTGCGACGCGAATACTACGGCACGCACTCGCTTCGGCGTACCAAAGCCGCGATGATCTACAAGGCGACAGGCAATCTCCGCGCGATCCAAATCCTGTTGGGCCAAACCAAGATCGAAAACACGGTCAGGTATCTGGGGGTGGACATTGAGGTGCGCTGGAATTAGCGGAGCATACCGAGATTTGACTAGTGCGGCCCCGCATCCAGCGGGGCAGGTCGTCTCGGCGCAAATGTCTCCATTCAGAATATTGCGATCGAGCGGCTATGCGCCCCCATGTCGGCCACAGAGGGAATCTTTGCCTTCGCCCGGAAGCCGGCATTGCGGTGACCACCTAGAGTTCATAGTCGCGCCACAACCGGCCATTCCCGCAAGTTCTGTGTGCGTCACGCCCGACTCGCCCGAACGCTCAGCCACCGATCATGGGGCTTTCCGACGCACCGACGTACCTCGCTGACGATCCAGCCGGCGCCTGTGAGTGCGGACCGCAGGGCAGACTCGCGCCAGTACGTCTCGACGTAGCGCCGGGGCGCTGCAGCACTGCCGTGTGTGGACACATCCTCGCCTTCGCCCTCTCTAACCGAGGCGTGCAATCGGCCACCGGTCCGGGTCGCCTCGGCAAGCCGCCCAAGCACCGTGCCGAAATCCTCGCGCGCGACATGAATCAGGCAGGCACAGGCCCAGATCCCGTCGTACGGCGTGCCGGGACGCTGCGGGTCGGCCAAGTCTTCGGTCAGCGGGTCCAACAGGTCGGCCTCGAAGCCACTTTCGCGAAGCAGTTCGACGAAACCCTTTGAAATGTCGGTGCGCCGGACGCTAATTCCCCGCTTCTCAAGCTCAAGTGCATCTCGCCCGCCACCGCTTCCGATCTCCAGCACCCTGCCCGAGCCGCCCAGCTCGGTCACGAACGCATCGATCTCTGTCGCGACCCATTCGGGCATCGCCGCGGCCTCGGCAGCGTACTCCGCCGCGACCGTATCATAGGACCGCACGGTATCCAGGTCGGTGCTCATCCTAGCGCTCCTCCTTCAAGACAAGAGGCCTGATGAGCGAGAGGCCCATCAGCCCGTTGCGCCCTTCACACTTCGGCAGTTGGTGACATTGCGGGCGATTTGCTTCCCAGCTTTAGCAGAAATGCGGTCAGAGACACCACCGACCGAGCCAATGCTGCCTGGCGGCACCCGAAACCCTTCACATGTCGGTCATAGAGCTGACCATGTCCGTATCCTGCAAGCGGCCATCGTTTGTTCCCGCCCTTGAAGCCACTCTGCGCAAGAAGTGGACTTCCTGATCTGACGCATATAGGGGGCGGACACTAGCGGGCGGGAATGCGGAGTGACTTCGGCCACCCTCTAGTTTACGCTTGTATGCCGTTCTGCAAACACGAAGCGCGCGACGCATGCCCCGCTTTCTCGCTGTCTACAGCATGAAGCCCGAAGACCTCGCGCGCTTTCGCAGCCTGCCCAAACCCGAACAGAACGCGGTCGACACTGTCGGATTAAAGCAGTGGGCGGATTGGGAGGAGAGGAACGCTGCATCGTTCCCGGATCGCGGCGGCATGGTCGGAAAGACGACGCGGGTGACCAAGGACGGCATCGCCGGCGCCGTGAACTCCTTCTGCGGCTACATCGTCGTTGAGGCCGAGACCATAGACGCCGCCGCCCGCCTCTTCGAGAACCACCCGCATTTCTCGATCTTTCCAGGGGACGGCGTGGACATTATGCCCCTCCTCACCGACCCGGCGCCCTAGCCCTCCGCCTGAGTCGCATACGTCACGACTCGTTCAGCTAATGCTTCACCCGTCCCAGAGACGGGGCAAGACGACCTCCGCTAACGCCGCATGTCGGCCGCAGAGGCGGATTTTGCCTCCGCCCGGAAGCAGACATCGCGGCTGACCATGCTGAAGGTCGCGCTCGCGCCATAACACGAGTTTCAGGGCCTTCCTTCAAAGCTGCCCTTTGCGCATCGGCTCGAGTCGACCCAAGTCGGACCTCTTGCGGGACGGCGACCGCCGTTGGCACGAGAGCAGTCGGACTGCCTCGAGCGACCGGAATGCAGAACCGGACATCCACCTAGTTTCGATAGACGTCGCAGTTTGGCCCACCGGGCCCAATTGCATGGCCTCCAGGATCAGGCTGGGACCAAGCCACGCACCACACGGAACATCATGGGAAATGATCGGGGTCCATCGGGCAAGCCAACTAGATACCCGGCACGAACATGCTGCTCGATCGAACCGCGGGCGTCATCCGAAAGTGCCATCAACATGCCTGTGACGCTGCCCGGGCCGTCGGTGAACGTAGCCCAATAGTCCGCGAAGGACTGATACTCGCAATCTACGACAACGGGAACCTCCGTCACCTCGGCGAGGCCGATCTTCCGCCACAACGCCGCCTGACCGTTCGGCCAGAAGTGCGTGCGCCCCGCCCGCATGGATCTCATCCTGGCGACGTCGGTATCAAGCACAGCACCGGTATTATAGACGAGGTCGAAGGCGGGCATGCCACCAAAGAACTGAGTAACAGCGGACGCGACCACGCCGCCCGGACGGGTTACGCGCTTCATCTCGGCAACTACCTGTTCAATTTCCGGGATAACGTCCAGGGCCAGCGAGGAAACGGCCGCATCGAATACGTCATCGTCGAACCGCAGGTGCCGGACATCGCCGTGTTCATATGCGATATTGGGGTGGGATCGACGAAGGCGGGCTCCTTCCAGGTATCCCTCCGATGCATCAACACCGATCACATGCGCGCCCGCCTCGGCCAGTGCTTTCGTCAACACACCTGTCCCACAGGCTACATCGAGTACGCGACCGCCCGGAGCGACATTGACACGGGCGAGAAACGGGCTTGCCAGATGTTCGCTCCAGCGCCCCATGAAAGCCTCGTAGGCGTCGGAATCAGTCCAATTATATCGTAGTTGTGCAGTTTCCATGAGTTGCCATCCTCCCTCAATCAAGAATGGACCTTAACACGGTCATGCGGGCTGCGCGCATCGCCGTCACACCGGGCAATCCAGCGGAACCTTGTTTGCGCTTCCCAAGAAACATGACGCAGTGGCAACCCCTGCCACGCTGGCCTTTCCGCCGGGGTGGTCCGAACTTCCCGCTTTGGTCGGTTTGACCAGTTCGATCCGCGTAGGTCGAACGGCGGGTATGCGCGCAAGGCGGCAGAACCTTCGCCCTCGCGGCAACGGCCGCCTCCCACCCCACCCAGTCCTTCGGCGCTCATTTCGGCCGTTCTTCAGGTGCCCGAACCAGCGGGACGCCCCATAAGGCGACCTTCATGGCGCTCCCTCAAAGCTGCCCTTCGCGCAACGGATCGGGTCGGACCTATCGCTGACCTCTGGCGAGCGGTTTGGAGAGGTTGTCATTGCCAGCCGCCTACGCCTCGTCCGCGATCCATTCGAGCGAGGCGCCATGCGGGTCGGTCCAAGCGACAGGGGAGCCGTTCACAGATAGGAGGAAGTGGCCTGGCGGCCGGCTTTTTCCGGCGCACCTGGCGATGCACGGGAATACGCGAGGGAACTCGTTCGATACCCAATACGGAGAGAGACGCATCACCTGCTCAGCAAAAGCCTCTCTGTCTGCGGGGTCGGAAACATAGTCGAGGACGGCTGTGTGAAAGATGACGAGGGTAGCATCCTTTGGAGCTTCGCTGCAGAGCCGCACTAAGTCGCTCCCGCGCAGGTCGCCCTTCAGCACTCGGGGCTTGACCGTGGCAGCGATCTTTACGGCCGCCCGCAGATTGGCGAGCCGCGCCGTCTGCTCTGGCCAGACCAGCGTCTCAAGCCATGCGACTTGCGAGGGGTCCGAAGCATCGATCGGGCTCAGGTCCAGCCCTGCCCGCCAGACGACTTGCGGTGCGGCCGCAGGCATCGGCGTTGTCTCACTGGCGGAACATCGGAAGACAGGCGGCTCCGCGGCCATCGCGGGTGCGCGGATCGCCTTGCGCCCGTAATCGTAGCTGTAGAGGTCGGGCATGAGGCAGAGGCCTGCGGAAGTCCCGACCTCCAGGAGGGCCAGCGGCTGCGGCAAGCGCGCCAGTACGGGGAGTAATGTGGCGCACCTTCCCGGCTCGTTGGTTTGCGTCGAGCGCTCGAGCATTAGTGAGCGGATAGCGTCGGGATTAGCCTGAAGC
Organism: Rhizobium gallicum bv. gallicum R602sp; assembly: GCF_000816845.1. Taxonomy (NCBI): domain Bacteria; kingdom Pseudomonadati; phylum Pseudomonadota; class Alphaproteobacteria; order Hyphomicrobiales; family Rhizobiaceae; genus Rhizobium; species Rhizobium gallicum. Next base: position 2,946,324 of record NZ_CP006877.1, read on the forward strand.
GCCTGGCGAAACTCGTTCCATCCTGTCGGCGTACCGAACAGGTGACGCACCGCGGCGAGCAGAAGGTTTGGTTGCCGCTTCACGTCCGGGAGGGTCGACAGGAAGCCGAGTGTTTCCCGGTCCCCAGCAACCGCACGAGCCAACTCCTCGTATAGCGGCGACCGACCGTGAGCCTCCGTATCGGCGAAGCGAATATATCGGGCTGAGATTTCGGCCAAGCCCTCCTCGCCCATATCCGCTGATCTCCAATCCCGACGTCTCGTCACAGTACACGATCCAAGGATCAGATTGGAGCGAGGCGCGGCGCTTTTACACAAGTTCGACCCATTCCGGTCGTCAAGACGGCGGGTGTTACGCTTTTGCAGTGACCCAATGCCTCGTCACTTCCGGCTGCCCCTCGAAAGTGGCCTCGAAGGTTGGCGCGGCCAGTATGGCCTGCATGTGCAATGTCGCGCTTCCGGTATTACGAAAGCCATGCCAGATGCCGGCCGGCACGATGACTGATTGTCCCGTCGATACTGTTTCTCGTTCATCATCCAACCACAGCTCGGCTTGGCCTTCCAGAACGGAGCGTGAGGCCATGGCTGTCAACCGCAAGCTCCCTGAGCACATACTCGTCATCGAGATCTCGCACGTACTTTCTCATTGCCCGAAATGCATGGTCCGCTCGGGCTGTGGCAGCCGGAAGTGTGGCCTGATACCAGCAACGTTCCCTCGTTTGCGGAGATGTTGGTCGCCCACGGCAAACTCGCGGAGACGGTTGAGGATGCAAACGATCATCGACACGGGTAATCGCGACCGCCTCTATTAACTCGATGAACCACCGGTTGCCGGCTTCATGCGGACGCGGCGTGCTACTTTGCCAACAGAGGGGATCATGCAGATTATCGATCTTAACCTTCAGCCGACAGAAGAGTGGCGTCCCGGCGTGTTGACCAGAATGCGCGTTTCTGCGTTAACCGAGGCAGCCACGCTCTGCATATTCGAACAGTGGGTCGCACCAGGAAGTGGCACACGTACTCACACACCATGGTCAATTCAGAGGACTTGCGGTCCTCTTCCTTATCGCAATCAGCACCATTCATTGGCTTTCTCCCGAGATTGACGACCTACTTGCAGGACGCGCGAAGCCGTCGACTGGATGTCCAGTCTTCGAAGCGCTGCCGCCGACACTAGCCGTCGGCAGATCACGATGTTTCAGCCCGCTCAGGCGGTCCTGGTCTTCATCTGGCTCAAAGCGGCTAAAAGCGCCTCCGCTGCCTCACTCGATGACGCGGGGTTCTGACCGGTGATGAGTTGGCCATCAACGACCGTGTGCACACCCCAGTCCTTGACCTTGGAGAAGACCGCGCCGAGGCTGATGAGTTCGTCCTCCACCAGGAACGGCACGACCTTCGTGAGACCTACGGCCTCTTCCTCGCTATTGGTGAAGCCGGTGACGTAGCGACCTTGAACGAACGGCGTGCCGTCGGGATTGGTCACCTGACGCAGGACGCCCGGGGCATGGCAGACGAGAGCGATCGGCTTGCCGGCCGCGGTGAAGGATTCGATCAGCTTGATCGAATTCGGATCTTCGGCCAGATCCCACAGCGGGCCGTGGCCGCCGGGGTAGAAGAGCGTATCGAAGTCCTTCTGGTCGACGCTGTCCAGGCGCACAGTTCCCGCGAGCTGCGCCTTGGCAACCTCGTCATTCATGAAGCGCCGCGTAAGGTCCGTCTGGAACATCGGCTCGTCGCTCTTCGGGTCGAGTGGCGGCTGGCCGCCCTTCGGCGAGGCGAGGGTGATCTCGGCGCCGGCGTCCTTGAAGAAGTAGTACGGCGCTGCCAGCTCTTCGAGCCAGAAGCCGGTCTTCGTGCCGGTGTTACCGAGAGTGTCGTGGGAGGTGAGTACCATGAGGACTTTCATCGTTCGGATCCCTTCGTCAGATGATACGCCGTGAGGGCGTCGTAGCCGGTTGATTTGGAGCTCGATCAGCCGCATCGGCCTTTCGATGAGCTGATAATGGCACCTGCCCACATATATCAGAAATTTACTTCTTTGATTTTAGATATTCATATGAGATTACATCTCGATGAGATACGACCTGAACCTGCTCCCGGTTTTCCTCGCACTGATGGAGGAGCGGAGCGTCACACGGGCGGCAGCGCGACTAGGCATCACCCAGCCGGCGCTTTCCAACTCGTTGAACCGCCTGCGCGATACCCTGCGGGATCCGCTGTTCATCCGTGAACGGTACGGCATAAAGCCGACGCAACTGGCCGAGGAGATCGCTCCAACGATCGAAGCAGCGCTGGCCCAACTGGACGATCTCGTTTTGAACCAGCAGGAGTTCCAGCCAGCAAACGCCGAACGACTGTTCACGCTTGCCCCGAACAGCTACGTGGAGCTTGTGTTGATGCCGGGCCTCGTTGCGAGGACGCGTGAGCTGGCGCCAGGTATCAAGCTCCGCATGACAGCATTCGGCAACGATCTCGCCGAGACCGGCGTCATTTCCGGTACCACGGCCATGGTGCTTGGCCGCATCGTCGATCCGCCGGACAATCTTGTCGTCCAGCATCTTATGGACGATGGGCTCGCCTGCGTGGTGCGCAAGGACCATCCCGACGTTCGAGACCGTATTTCCCGAGAACAGTACGAACGGCTCAAGCATGTGAACGTGCTCCCGCCGGGCCGGCTGCGCGCGGGCCTCTTCCAGGCATTGGGGCAACAAAACCTCAAGCGAGAAGTCGCCGTTTCTGTCACGCACTTCCTTGCCGTGCCCGAGATGCTTGTCGTCACGGACTACTGCGCAACGCTGCCGAGCCTTATCTGTCGCAGCCTCGAGCGGGATTCGCGCCTGAAGGTACTACCGGCGCCCGTCGACCTCGGCACTTTTCCAGTGCAGATGGCTTGGCACGTTCGCTACCGCCACGACCCTGCCCACAGGTGGTTGCGTTCAATGATCGGCGAACTGGCAAAAGAAGTGACTTCGGAAGAGACCTAAGATGGCTTTCTCGTATGCGTGTTGATCTCTGACTCAACCGCGGGCGCCCTCCCGCGCAGCGAGTTCGTTCTACGGCCCCAAAGCAGACCTTCGCAGCATGAGCACGACTGCTATAAAAAATTACGCGAAATCAACGAATTGCTCCGGACCCGCCTACTCCGCAGACTGAGAATACCCCGGCGCTGTGGAGTTTCATGTGAGGGCGCTGATGGCTGGATGGGTTTGCCGATCGTAAAGCGCCAACTCCTCGGCGGTTGGCGGCTCGAACAGCTTCGACCACCTAAGCAGGTCCGCCCGCGAGATGTCGAACGTGCCGACTGGAAGCTCGGCGTTTCGCCGGGAGACCCGGTTCCAAAGCTCATCAAAGGGAACGTCGAGGAAGCAGAGGACGACGTGGGCACCAGCTGCGCGAGCTTCCTCCCGGCAGGTGTCGCGTTCTGCCCGTGACCACACTCCCCAATCCACGACAACGTTACACTGAAGCCTGATGGCACGTAGAGCGATCTGCCATTGTAGGCTCTCGACTTTACCTCGGCACGGACCAGTTTCGGCTTCTGGAGTAGAGATGCCGGGGTAAAGCTTGTGCATCCAGTCGTCTCCGGTCAGACGGAGGGCAGATGCTTCATGTTCGATTATCTTGGCGAGCGACGTCTTCCCCGAACCGGGAAGACCGCAAGTGAGGTAAAGCGTGGGCATTGGAAAATTTCTGATTCTGGCTTGGCAAGTGGAAATGGCCCCGCGGTGCCGTGCAGGACTGCGCTTCGCTCAATGCCGCAAGGCGCGGCCAATCAGAGGTGTGTTGCCATAGTTTATCTTGTAGGATCGCTCTGTTCAGGGGTCAAGACGGAGCGCATGGGCGAGCTGACAGGTGAATCGTCTAACCCACTGGCTGCTTTGGCTGACTGTCAGCATCCCCATCCCATCTCAGCCGTTCGCGTTTATGGGTTCACGGCCCAATTGCCTCCCCGTCAGGTTCAGGACAACGGGCCAGCCATTCCGCAGGGTCTTGGTCTGCTGATTCTATCAGCGAACACCGGTATTCGGCCTCGCGCAGCTTGCGAGCGGCGACTGGCTGTCGATTATTCGTACCGGCACCGCCCAATACGCGCGAAAGCGCAGGACGGCAACCGGAGAAGGCGAACATGTATTGCTTCAGGTCAGCGTCGTGCAGCGAAAAGCCGAACGTGTTCTGCAGCCCATGCATCTGGAACAGCGCATTCAGCCGGCGATTCTCCTGATTGGCGGCACCGCCGGCGAATGGGCTGGCATCGCAGAAAACCGGCATGATCGTTCGCTTCAACGCCTACCAGCCGGCTGCGATAGAACAGATCGACCTCGTCGTAGAGATTGGTAGGGTTATGCGGCCAATTGCTGATGATGCGATTTTCGAGAAAAGTCGTGCTGTCGGCGCGCGGAAAGGCTACGAGGAGGTAATGGTCGAAGCCTGCGGCTTTCGTCATGTCCTCCAGCCGGCGCTTCAGGTCGGCTTTCAGCTCGCCGGTGCGAACGGCGGTGGAGAGCGGAAAAGCGTTATCCTATGCGCAGTTTCGGGCTGCGCGCTCACGTCTTGTCATCGACTTATCCTCAGCCGCGGGCCATCGGTTCGGGTCTCGCAAGAGAAAGCGCTACGGCGCCGGACAACAGCAAGACTGCAACGATGCCCCGCGTCGTAGGGGCGTGAGGCATGCCGAGGCAGTCTTTGACTGATGCTGCGAGAAGAACGGAGACGAGGTCTAGCGCTCATTCATGATGTTGCAGCGCTTATAAGGCCGCTCCCAAAATATCTGTAATTTCTATTCGGCATGGGAGCCATGCATCCGGTACAAATTGACACTACGGCAGGCAGCCCGCCGCGGCGGGCGGTCAGGCAGCTAAAGTTGTTATCAAAGTCTTACTGTGCGCTTAGGCAATTTTTAAATGTGACAAGCTAGAGTGCCCGCGTGGTCTTGAGTTGTGTAGAGAGTCCAATGACCGAAATGATACGTCCCCGAGTAAAATATGTCATCGGCCCCGATGGCAGCCCGCTGACGATTGCGGATCTTCCGCCGCCGAATACCCGGCGCTGGGTTATCCGTCGCAAGGCTGAGGTTGTCGCCGCAGTGCGCGGTGGCCTGTTGAGCTTGGAAGAAGCCTGCGAGCGTTACACGCTCACCGTCGAAGAATTCCTGTCCTGGCAGTCGTCGATCAACAGTCACGGCCTTGCCGGCCTGCGCACGACGCGTATCCAGCAATACCGTCACTGAACCATCTGCCTCAGGCAAAGACATTTATTTCGGGCCGGACGCATTTCCCTGAAGGGAGTGAAGAAGGCCCGAAATTATTGTTGACGCTGCGTAGCACCACAGTCCCGGTTGAGTAAAAGCATCCGCCAGGCCCGTGGTCTTCGCCGCCGCAACCACGATCGCCACCAGTAATACGTCCATCATCGACCACTTGGACAGATATGGTACGGCGTGACGATAAAACCAGCTGCCGGTCCCGCCGCCGGCAGCTGTCGCCTCGGCGGCAATGCCGATGATCTTCAGGATCGGCAATACGATTGACACGATCCCGACGATCAGCGCGAGCGGGATATCCCCTCCGCTCCAGAGCGAAGCGACGATCTCCACCAGCGACGGCGTTTCGTCGAAAAAGTAGAGCTTCTCGAATCGGATCAGAGGCAGCACCAGCCCAAGCGCCAGGAAAAATGGTGCTGCAGCAAGCAGTACCGGCCGGATTCCCACCAGTCTTCTCATCGAATATCCCTTGGTTGAACACTGTGTCGTCACCTGCACCGGCTTGGCATGGCATGGCCGCCATGTCACGGTCTGCGTGAACAACATCGGTTTTCGGAGAAAATACAATGGACATTTGGAACGAAGACAATGCCTCGGGCGGGCGATATGTGGCCAAGGTCGACGGCCACGAAGCCGAAATGAGCTATTCCCGAACGTCGCTGAAGCTCGTCATCATCGATCACACCGGCGTGCCGGATGCCCTGCGCGGCAAAGGCGTCGGCCAGGCGCTTGCGCTTCACGCAGTCGAAGAGGCGAGAAAGGGCGGCTGGAAGATCTTTGCGCTCTGCCCGTTCTTCAAGGCGCAATCACAACGCCACGAGGAATGGCGCGACGTGGTGAATTAACAACACCAAAAGCCATGTATGACGGACTACGGCCCGTCATACATGGCTTCTTCAGGCGATCCCCAGGACGCCGCAGCCGGCGTCCGCTGCCACTCGGTCAGGCGCGGGCCCGAATGACGCTATCTCGCTCTTCGAGCGCGGTAGCGCGGGCATATTCCGCCTGCATCTCCTCGAGCGCCTGCTCCAGTGACTCTTCCTGCATCTTCAATTCCTTGATGGAAACCTGAAGATTGTCGGCGCGCTGGCGTGCCGCCTTTGCGAAGGTCGGGTAGGCGAAGTGATTCGGGTCGGAAATGCCGGACTTCTTCTCTTCGATGACGATCTGACTTTCCAGATCCTTCGTCATTCGTTCGAATTCCGACATCATCATCTGCAATTGCTGCAGCTGACGTCGTTTTTCGTTCACCTGAAACTCCTTCAGGCGAACTAGGCTCTCACGCGACTTCATACGCATTACTCCAGTGATGCGAGATCCCGGCTCTACTAAAATTGCCCTTGCGCACCGGTTTGAAACGGCCTGCAAAAAAAATTTCCATCGGTATTAACAAAAACCTACCGCTGGTAACCTTTCGTTTACGGGCATCGTTAATGATAGTGCCGATGATTTAAGGGTCGGTAAACATCACTACGCGATTTCCGGATCCTGTTCATTGGTGAGTCGAATGAATCGCTTACCAGCCATTCTTAATGTAAGAGTTAAGGAATTGGCGTTGCGGATTCTCATTGGAAAACAGAGAAATGGACAAATTGCTTAATAAATTCGTTACCTCTTGCCAGAGTGAATCAGAATTTGTTAACCATTTCGTGGCAGCTTCCAAATCACGCAGTGAAGTATTCGGTATCGCGTAGGGGGCCAGACCACCTTTCGGCGGCGGTAAAGGGGATAATAATGCGGGTACTACTTATCGAAGACGACAGCGCGACAGCGCAGAGCATCGAACTGATGCTGAAATCCGAAAGCTTCAACGTCTACACCACCGATCTTGGTGAAGAAGGCGTCGATCTCGGCAAACTGTATGATTACGACATCATCCTTCTCGATCTGAACCTTCCAGACATGTCCGGATATGAAGTGCTGCGCACTCTCCGCCTGTCCAAGGTCAAGACACCAATCCTCATTCTCTCCGGTATGGCAGGGATTGAAGACAAGGTCCGCGGCCTTGGCTTCGGCGCCGACGACTACATGACCAAGCCGTTCCACAAGGACGAGTTGGTCGCTCGCATCCACGCGATCGTCCGCCGTTCCAAGGGCCACGCCCAGTCGGTCATCATGACCGGCGAGTTGATCGTGAACCTCGACGCCAAAACAGTTGAAGTCGGCGGCCAGCGTGTTCACCTGACGGGCAAGGAATACCAGATGCTGGAGCTGCTTTCGCTCCGCAAGGGCACGACCCTGACCAAGGAAATGTTCCTCAACCACCTTTACGGCGGTATGGACGAGCCCGAACTGAAGATCATCGACGTCTTCATCTGCAAGCTGCGCAAGAAGCTCGCAAATGCTGCCGGCGGCGCAAACTACATCGAAACCGTCTGGGGCCGCGGCTACGTTCTGCGCGAGCCGGATGGCGCCGAGTACGCCGAAACTGCCTGAGACACCGAATTTCCCCTTTCGATATGAGATATCCCGCTTTTCCGGCGGGATTTTTCGTTTCGATTGCATGGTCTCAAAAAAACAAAGCCGCCCGGAGGCGGCTCAGGCCTTGAAGAATATAGGAAATCAGGCGGCGATGGCGCGGTTGCCGAAGACGGCCGTCAGGATCTTGCGGTCGAAGGGCTTCAGCAGGAAGTCGGTGGCCCCTGCCCGCTTGCCCATCATCAGCTTCTTGAGATCGGCCTCGATCACACAGTAGTAGATCTTGACGTCCTTGCCGCCTTCCATCGCCCGGATGGCGGAAATCAGTTCGAGCGCGCCGTCCATGCCGGAATCGACGATGATATATTCCGGAAGCTCGGCCTGGCAGCGCGAAAGCGCTTCGCTTGCATTGGACGCCTCACTGACAAGGAAATCGAGTTCGGAAAGGATACGCTTTCCGACTTTGCGGACGACATCCGAACTATCAGTGATCATGAACCGCTGCATGCCTGCTCCTTCGCTCCACTTTTACCCCAGTGGAACTCCCTCAGTCCTTGAGAATAGGTCCATTAGGCTAAGGAAGTGTTACCTGGGACGTGCCAGGCTGCAGCGATGCAACCATGACGCTAGACAAAAACCGCCTCCGCGGTGAAGATAATTTCTTCGCCCGTTGCGCTGTGGCCGAGCTCCATACCGCACTCGTCGGCAAGCAGGACCGTGTAGTAGGGCTGGATCGAATGCGCATCGATCGCCTCCTCGACTTGGCCCGATGTAATTTCCACGAACTTCGCCGGCAGGCGCATCAGCTTGCCCTTGGCGACGATCTTGAACTTGGCGTCGAACTCCGGGTTCTCAAGCGTCACTTCCAGTGAGCCGCCGCGCGGGATCGAGGAATAGGCAACCAGGAAGAGATTGAGCAGCAGCTTGACCCGGTTTTTCGCGACGATGGCGCGCGGCCCATTCCAGCTCACCTCGGTCTTCTTTTCTGCAGCTGCGAAATCCTTGGCTGCGCGCTCAGCCTCACCGGTATCGATCGAAGCGCCGACCGAACCGGAGGCGCCAAATGCAAGGCGTGCAAATTTCAGGCGAACCGAGGCATTGAGCGCGCTCGTGCGGATAAGGTCCATGGCGTCCGAATCGGCCCCGCCTTCGTCCAACAGCTCGAGACCATTGTTGATCGCGCCGACGGGCGAGATGACGTCATGGCAAACACGGCTGCAAAGTAGCGCGGCCAGATCGGGGCCGGTCAGTGTGAGATTGGGGTTCTTGGACATCATCGTCTCCTAAAGGCGGCAAGATTTCATCCCGCCTATCATGCTTGATCAAAATTGCACGAAGTTTGCGCCGTACTCGTCGCCATAATGACACCATATTTGGTAAACCGATTGTTAAGACGATCCGCGCAAAATGCATCCATTGCCGGAAACGGCTCATCGAACCGACCATGATGAACGGATGACACCATGCGCCTTCAATCCCCCGGAAGATTTATGGGCTTTTGCCGACTCTTCGTCGCGCTGACCATTGCAGCATTTGTGCTCTCCCCGCAGCAGGCGGCAGCACAGCAGGCCAACAGCAATCAGTACACCATGCAGGAGATCGTCGACGCTGGCCATTCCTTTTTCGGATCGACCAGCGGCGGCCTGGCAAAGGTAGTTGAAGCGGCCTTTCAGAAATACGGTCTGCCAAACGGTTACGTTTTGGGACAGGAAGGGTCCGGCGCCTTCATCGCCGGCCTGACCTACGGAGAAGGCCAGCTCAACACCAAGAACGCCGGCGCACATTCGCTCTACTGGCAGGGACCGTCCCTCGGCATCGACTACGGCGGCCAAGGCTCGCGCGTCATGATGCTGGTCTACGATCTGCCTTCGATCGAGAGCATTTATGCCCGCTTCGGCGGCGTCAGCGGCCAGGCTTTCGTCATTGCCGGCTTTGGCATGACGCTGCTTAAAAACAATAATGTTCTGGTGGTTCCGATCCGCACCGGCGTCGGAGCCCGCCTCGGCGTCAACGTCGGCTATCTGAAAATTACGCCCGGCCCGACCTGGAACCCCTTCTAATCCCACGATCCCGCGGCGGGTTTCTTGCCCGCCGTCACCTTCCCGCCACTTGCTCTAGGCGCAGCGCGTGCTTTAATCATTGGCGCTGACGCAAATCAAACCTTAAAGCAATGGCCGCGCCGTGATCGAATATACTCTTTTGTTCGGACTGGGTTTCCTGACGGCGGCGTTCCTCGTCTTCCTGATCTCTCCTGCAATCCATCGCCGCATCGTCTGGTATACGGAAAACCGCATGAAGGCGACAATGCCCCTCACCCCGCAGGAAGTAAGGGCGCAGAAGGACATGGTTCGGGCGCTCTACGCTGCGGAGAATGCCAGAACGGCGCAGGACCTGATACGCGAGCGCGAAAAATCCCTGTCGCTGCAGCTTCGCCATGATTCCCTTGCGCTCGATGCCGGCCGCTTGTCGTCCGAACTCGGCGCACTGCAGGCGCAGATCGGCGATCTGAACGTCGAGGCCGCCGAAATGCGCTCCCGCCTGCGCAAGGACGAAAACTATATCAGCCAGTTGAAGACGAGCCTGCATATTGCCGAACAGGCGACTTCTGCAAAGGAAAGTGAGATCGAGACGCTGCGCACGCGCCTCAACAAGTTCGCCGAGAAGGCGGACAACCTTAAAATCGACATGGCGGCGCGCGACACCGAGATGGAAAGTCTAAAATCCCTTGCCAACGCGCTGCGCGACGAACGCGACACGTTGCGCCAGGACGTCAATCTTCTGCAGAAGCGGGCCAAGGATGCCGAGCAGAAGCTGACGCAGCAGGAGCATTTGGTGATCCGCCTGGAGGACAAATGCGCGCGCGAAGCTGCTGCCGCTGCCGACAAGGAAACGCTGCTCGGCCGCCGCCAGCAGGAAATCGCCAAGCTCAAGGAGCAATTGAAGTCGCTCAATGCCGGCCTGCGCAAGGCAAACCGCGGGCTGCGCGATGCGGGTCTGGCAACGCTCGAAACCAAAGGGGAGGAACTGATGCAGGAAGAATCTCCAGCTTCCGAACTTGATTCAGCAGCGGTTGCCGCCCGCCTTGCCGAAGAAGTTCGCGCGCGCAGTGCAGCCGTTTCCGATCGCATTTCCAAGGCGAAGGCGACGACGGGCAACGACAGCGCCATGCGCGAAGAGATCGCCTCGATCGCGGCTGGCATGGTCGCACTGACGGCGCTTAACGAGGGCCCCTCCTCGCCGATCCGCGACCTTCTGCCGGAGGATGCGGGTAACGAAGAGGGCGAACGCGTGAGCCTCGCCCAGCGCGCCGCAACGATCCTGTCGCAACCGGGCTGATCAGAGACGATCGGCCGCCGATGCCATCGCGAACAAAGCGATGCCGGTCGCCGTCGCGACATTGAGACTGTCGAGGCGGACAGATTGCGGAATGCGCGCACTCTTGAAGCGCGCCAGGACAGCTTCCGGCAGCCCATCTCCCTCTGTACCGACCACCAGCGCCATGCGATCCGAAGGTTTTATCGCACGGATATCCGTCTTGCCGCGCGGCGATAGCGTCCAGATATCGAAACCGCGTTCTGTCAGTGCGATGAGGATATCGAGAGCACTGCTGCTGCGTTGATAGGGAACGCTCAGCACGGAACCTACCGAGACACGCATCGCCTTCCGGTAAAGCGGATCGCAGGAGGTCTCGTCGAGGAAGATGGCGTCCGCGTTGAAGGCGGCCGCATTGCGGAACATCGAACCGGCATTGTCGTGATTGGAAATGCCGCAGCCAACGAGCACCAGCGCGCGCTCCGCCAGGCTGTCGAGCAGGTTCTCGCTGCCCGGGATGCGTCGGCCGAGCGCCAGCACGCCGCGATGCAGATGGAAGCCGACGATGCCGTCGAGAACATCCGCCTCGGCGACATAGACTGGGACATCGTCCGGCACGCGCGCAAGAATGGCTGCGACGCCTTCGGCGCGGTTTCGCAGCAGCAGGATTTTCTCGGCCTCGAAGCCGCGTCTGGTAGCATGGGCTTCGGCCAGCATGCGCAGCACGACGGTGCCTTCGGCAATGAAACGGTTCTGCCTGCCCGTCAGGTCGCGTTCGCGGATCGCGCGAAATTCCGCAATGCGCGGATCGTCGGCGCTTTCGATCGTGATCGGCGCGGCAGCCATCGGCCTCAGTTGCCGGCGACGGTGATGTCGGCGACGAGCCGACCCGCCTCGATGTCGAAGACCAGCGCCTTACGCTTGCCGTCGATCGATTGGCCGAAGAACAGGATCTGGCTGCCGGAGAGCGAGGTGGACTGCACGGCGAACCCGAGCGGCAGGGAAACTGTGGATCTTGCCGGCGAATCCGAAGAGCCGCCGGAGCCCGAAACAACTGCCGTTTCTGCCGGTTCGGCCTTCATCGTCTTGTAGACAACGGCGCCGAAGACCGCCATAAGGCTCACGAACATGATGGCGCCGGAGACGATCTGCAGGCGGACCATCTTGCGCCGGACATTTTCCATTGCCGGATCAAGGGGCTGTTCTTCCTGATCGTCCAGCTCGATTTTCGTCATCGTGGTGTCCTATGAAATACTTCGGAGAAGAAGCGTCTTGAGCGACCCCTTTAAACAAGCATCCGGCATTAGGAAAGTCCTGACTGCCGATGAGAAGGCCGAAGGCCGCCTCGACGCCTGGCTGACGGCTCAGCTCGGCGAGGAATTTTCCCGCAGCCGCGTCAAGGTTCTGATCAAGGATGGCCAGTTGCTGGTGAACGGCGCCGTCGTACTCGACCCGCAAAAGAAAGTGCGCTCCGGCGACAATTACGAACTCCTGCTGCCCGAGCCGGAAGACCCGACGCCGAAGGGCGAAGTCATCCCGCTCGACATCCTTTACGAGGACGACGACCTCATTGTCATCTCGAAACCGACCGGCATGGTCGTCCATCCGGCTGCCGGAAACTGGACGGGAACGCTCGTCAATGCGCTGATCCACCACTGCGGCGACAGCCTCTCGGGTATCGGCGGCGTCCGGCGGCCAGGCATCGTGCATCGGCTTGACAAGGATACGACCGGCGTCATGGTCGTCGCCAAGAACGATATTGCACATCGCCACCTGTCGCTCCAGTTTGCAGATCACGGCCGCACCATGCCCCTCAAGCGCGCCTACCAGGCGATCGTCTGGGGCCGGCCGCGCTCGCTCTCAGGCACGATCGATGCACCGCTCGGCCGCTCGACCGGCGACCGCACGCGCCGCTCCGTCAAGCGTCCTGACAGCCAGGATGCTGATGAGGCCATCACGCATTACGCGGTGCTGGAACGCTTCCACGAGAGCCCGGATGCAACAGCGCTTGCCGCCCTCGTCGAATGCCATCTGGAGACCGGCCGCACCCATCAGATTCGCGTCCATATGGCCCATATCGGCCATCCGCTGCTTGGCGATACGGTCTATGGAGCGCATTTCAGAACCAAGGCCAATCTACTGCCCGATGAAGCACGTAACGTCGTCAACAGCTTCGGCCGTCAGGCGCTCCATGCCTATATGCTGCAGTTCGAGCATCCCCGCACGGGTGAACTCATGGACTTCGAAGTGCCCCTCCCCGCAGATATGGTGGAACTCGCAGAAGCGCTCCGACGTTAGCAGTATAACGTCTTCGTGAAGGCTTTTGATGGGCTTGAACCGCTGTTCCGCCATACTTATCTGTATGTTGACTTAGTGCGGGCTTGGATTTGAGCCGCACGTCCCGGTTCGCCAGTTCAGACGCGGGGACGCGTTCCATCGGGAACCGGAATCTATATAGGAGGGTGCAATCATGGCCCGCAATACCTTGCCGTCCATTACCGCCGGCGAAGCCGGTCTCAATCGTTATCTCGACGAAATCCGCAAGTTTCCGATGCTGGAGCCGCAGCAGGAATATATGCTGGCAAAGCGCTATTCCGAGCACGGTGACCGCGAAGCTGCGCATAAACTCGTTACCAGCCACCTGCGTCTCGTCGCCAAGATCGCGATGGGCTACCGCGGCTACGGCCTGCCGATCGGCGAAGTTGTGTCCGAAGGCAATGTCGGCCTCATGCAAGCCGTCAAGAAGTTTGATCCGGAACGCGGTTTCCGGCTCGCCACCTACGCAATGTGGTGGATCAAGGCCTCGATCCAGGAATATATCCTGCGCTCGTGGTCGCTGGTGAAGATGGGCACGACCGCCAACCAGAAGCGCCTGTTCTTCAACCTGCGCCGCCTCAAGGGTCGGATCCAGGCAATCGACGAAGGCGACCTGAAGCCGGAGCATGTCGCGGAGATCGCCACGAAGCTGAACGTCTCCGAGGAGGAGGTCGTTTCGATGAACCGCCGCCTGTCCGGCGACGCTTCGCTGAACGCGCCGATCAAGGCCTCCGAAGGCGACAGCGGGCAGTGGCAGGATTGGCTCGTGGACGATCACGACAGCCAGGAAGACGTGCTGATCGAGCAGGATGAGCTCGAAACGCGCCGCCGCATGCTCTCGAAGGCGATGGGCGTGCTGAACGACCGCGAACGCCGCATCTTCGAAGCACGCCGCCTTGCCGACGATCCGGTCACGCTGGAAGATCTGTCAACCGAGTTCGACATCAGCCGCGAACGCGTGCGCCAGATCGAAGTCCGCGCCTTCGAAAAGGTGCAGGACGCGGTGCGCAAGGAAGCGTTGGAAAGGGCAAACGCCGTCCGTGTCGTCGAAGCCACGGCATAACGGGTTGGCGCCTCGACATGAGATCGGAAAGCCGCTTGCTGCAGTTTGCGACAGGCGGCTTTCTTCATTTTAAGTTCGCAAGAGGCACCTTCCGGGATGAGGCAAAGGCCGAAACTGTTCGGCGCGGATTACAGCGTTTATGTGCGGTCCGCGCGGCCTGCAACCTGCAACTCCAAGGCAGTGCGCCCGGATGAACCAGATCATCAGCATCGCGGATGGATACATCTACTCCAACCTCGTCTGGGGAATACATGTGGAACTGGTGTCGAAGCCGCTGCGCGGAGAGCCAAGCGATGAGGCGGGCGTGGCCATCGCTCGATCCAAAGCGCCTGTTTGCCTGCAGGCTCTTGCGGATTTGATGGATGGGGAGCCTTGGCTCGCGGGTGAGACGCTGACATCGCACCAATGATGGATTATTTCCTGACGGTTCCCGAAGGGCGGAAGCTGCTTGAGCAGTACACCGGCCTCACCGCCTGGTGGAAACGCATCGCCGAGCGTAAAAGCATGCAATACACGAAGCCAACGACTTAAGCCCGGCAGCGGGTTGTCCCGTTGCCACTTTTCCAGGCGACCAGCGCGCTACTGGCTCGTGCTCACGTCGCCGAGCGCCGCCCATTCTTTGATTGCTGTATTGAAGGCTGCTATGCCGGTCGGACCCTTCTGCATCGTGATCAGCGCGCGGCGGCCGTTGCGATAGGTAATCGGAATATCGATCCAGTCACGCGTCGAAAGCAGATCGAGGTTCGCCTTGCGGGCATCCGGATAATCGTTCAGCGCAATCATGTGGAAGTCATCGGTGATTTTGGCAGGAACCGCAATCAACGGGTCGCCGCGATCCTGCTCCGTGCGCTTCATCGAAATGCGTTGGACGCTATCGATGCTGCCGCCTTCGAAATTCGGCGGAAGCGAGAAGACGATCTCGACGAGATGGCTCGCCGGAAGCGACGGATCGGAGTTGCGCTTGAAGGTCACGAGAGCCGAAAGATTGCGCTCCGGCACCGTCACATTGGCCTGCACCGTCGATTCTTGCTTGCCGCCCTGGCCGGCTTCATGCTGGACGCTCCAGGCGACGCCCCCCTGGATCGCCGTTGGCGAGCTCTGGCCGATCCGCTCCTCATACAGGAACATCTTCTCGCTCGCACCGGCCGGCACCTGCTGCGGGGCAGCGGACGGGCCGTTCGGCGGCGGCGTCTCGGCGGACGCCCCACCTGCCTGTACGGGCGGAGCCGGCGCGGTGGATGCGACATTCTGCTCGGAGACCGACTTGCCTTCGGCGGTCGGCGTACCGGGCATGGCAGCCGGGCCGCTGTCGACTTCCGTACCGTCTGCCATGAGGCGCTGGTTGAATTTGTTGTTGACCGAAGAGCCGTCATCGAGCGCGGCAACCTGCCGGCCAGGTTCGGCAGGCTTGGCCGCTTCTGTGTTGTTTGTCGAAGGGGTTGCCGGCGTCTGGTTCTGCATAGCAGCGGGCTCGCTCTCGGCTGTCTTGGACGGAGCGGCGCTCACCAGATTGTCAACCATCGCGATCAGCTCGGCACGGTTCATCCAGGCGGCATAGGCACCGCCGCCCAGCAATGCCAGCACGCCGATGACGGCAATGATCGTGCCGATACCGAAGCGGCGGCGCTTCGGTTCCATGCGGAAATTCTTGCTCTGCAGTTTGGCGGCAACGATCTGGTCGATATCGGCAGTTGGCGCCGAATCGTCGTCTTCGGCGACCACGCCGCGGCGACCGTAACCCCGAAGGGCCTTGGCTTCCTGCCACTCTTCGCCCGGTACGTCGGCAGCAGGCGCCGCGGGCTTGCCGTGGATCTCGGCGAACAGGTCCGAATCGTCGAAGTGCGCTGCGACAGGGGCCTTCTTGTTGTTGGTGCCTGCCTCGATCGGCGGCAGATCGTCAAAGGCTGCGGCTTCCCAGGAAAAACCCTGGTTTGCGGCCGGCATCTTCGCGGGCGGCGGCGGGTTTTGAAGACCAGCAATGGCTTCCTCGAAGGCGCGCGCGTGGTCGTTGGCCGACTCCGCTTGAGGAACGCTTTCTGAGAAGTTCCTGACCTCCTCCGTGGCCCATTCAACCTCTGCGTCCTTCGGTGGCTCGGCCGGGGTTTCGGCAGCCGGCTCGGCCCAGACGGGATCGAAATGCGCAACCGTTTCGGCGCGCAGCGGCTCCTCGCGGCTGTGCTCGACGAACTCCTCCGGCTTCTCGAAAGAGACGAACGGCTCAACGAGCCGGTTCGACGGATTGTATTCGCCGGCAGGAGGAAGGGGTTCCGGTTCGACAGCCGGTTCGGCCTCGACGGCAGGCGCGTCCTCGAGATACTCCTCCGGCGGGAGTGCGTATTCGTCGACCGGCACTTCATCGCGATGCGACGCAGCCCACTCCTCGGGAGGTGCTGCTTCCGCCTCAGCCGCAGCAGTAACTTCCTCGACCGGGCGGTCCCATCGTTCTTCTTCTTGTTCTTCCGGCACCGCCGCTACCGACGCAGGCTCCTCGTGAGGCTCCTCGTAGGGAGCCGCCTCTTCCTGCGGTTCAGGCTGCGGCTCTTCGTGACGGTATTGCGCTTCTTCATCCGCATCGGCGCGATGCTCTTCTGCGACCGGTTCTGCAGCAACCGGTTCGTCAGCAAGTTCTGCGGCAACCGGTTCGTCAGCGACCGGTTCTCCAGCTACTGGTTCTTCAGCCGGCTCCGGAGCGACAGCATACTCTGTTGACGGCTCGGAAACAGGCTCTTCATGGACAGGCGCGTCTGCTGCAGCAATGGCTGCCTCATCGTCCGGCAATGCCTCGGAGTGCTCGGCCTCCACCTCACGGATAGCAGCATCGAGCTTATCGAGCTGGCGCTGCAGCATCGCTTCCGGCGGGCGCGGCTTCATGTTTTCGAGCTGCCGCTGCACCGCGCCGCGGGCACGCTCGTAAACCTTCGTCCGCATCTCGGGGGTGTTTTCAGCCAGGCCGTCAACCGCCCGCCGGATAACTGCAATAAAATCAGCCATTAGTTACTTTTCTCGAGAGGCCCGATTCGCGGCCGGACCAGATGCCATAATGACCCGCGACATTAATCCTCAAACGGATCAGTCACAAGTATGGTGTCATCGCGCTCGGGGCTTGTGGACAAAAGCGCGACAGGCGCACCGATTAGCTCCTCGACCTGGCGGACATATTTGATCGCCTGCGCAGGCAGAGCGGCCCAACTGCGGGCACCGACGGTCGACTCCTTCCAGCCTTCCAGCGTGATGTAGACCGGCTCCACGCGAGCCTGCGCCGCCTGGCTTGCCGGCAGGTGGTCGATCTGCTCGCCGTCGAGCATGTAGCCGACACAGATCTTCAGCTCGTCGAGACCGTCAAGCACATCGAGCTTCGTCAGCGCAATGCCAGTGATGCCGTTGGTGGCGACCGACTGGCGCACAAGCGCCGCATCGAACCAGCCGCAACGGCGCTTGCGTCCCGTCACCGTACCGAATTCATGGCCCTTCTCACCAAGGAACTGGCCAACCGAATCGTTGAGTTCCGTCGGAAACGGACCTTCGCCGACGCGCGTCGTGTAGGCCTTGGTGATGCCGAGGATATAGCCGAGCGAGCCAGGTCCCATGCCCGAGCCGGCAGAAGCCTGGCCGGCGACCGTATTCGACGAGGTCACGAAGGGATAGGTGCCATGGTCGATATCGAGCAAGCTGCCCTGCGCGCCTTCGAAGAGAATGTGCGCGCCCTTGCGGCGCTCCTTGTCGAGGAGCAGCCACACCGTTTCGCGGAAGGGAAGCACGCGATCGGCGATCGACGTCAGCTCCGTCATGATCGCCTCGTGGCTCACCTCGTCGACGCCCAGGCCGCGGCGAAGCGCGTTGTGGTGCGTGAGGATACGGTCGACCTTGCCCGGGAGCGCCTCCAGATCGGCGAGATCCATGACCCGAATCGCGCGACGGCCGACCTTGTCTTCATAGGCCGGGCCGATGCCACGGCGCGTCGTGCCGATCTTCGTGCCGCTGTTGGAGGCGGCATCTTCGCGATAGGCATCGAGCTCGCGGTGCAGCGAGAGGATCAGCGTAGCGTTGTCGGCGATGCGCAGGTTGTCGGGAGAAATCTTGACGCCCTGTTTTTCGAGCTTCTCAATCTCGGCAATCAGCGCGTGCGGATCGACGACGACGCCGTTTCCGATCACCGCCATCTTGCCCGGGCGCACGACACCGGAAGGCAACAGCGACAGCTTGTAGCTCGTGCCGTCGATGACGAGCGTATGGCCGGCATTGTGTCCGCCCTGATAGCGCACAACGATATCCGCACGTTCCGAAAGCCAATCGACAATCTTGCCCTTGCCTTCGTCACCCCATTGCGAACCGACCACGACTACGTTCGTCATCCAACTCTTCCTGTTACCGGCGGATTATCCGCGCTCTGCTCAAACCCGCGCATCTATAAAGCTTTGTTTTTTGGAAAGCGACCCTGTTATCAGAGCGAAATGGGCTTTTTACGTGACAAATCAGCCAGTCCCGGGCTATTGCCGGTCCATCGGCAGCCCTGCGAACTACTTTTCGGAAGACGGAAAAGAATCAACCTTGCATATCACGGCCTATATTTGTCTCGCCATTGCGACGTTGTGCTGGGGTGGAAACACTGTCGCCGGAAAGCTGGCGCTCGGCCATGTGAGCCCCATGACGCTGACGTTCCTACGCTGGACAATTGCCACCGCGCTCATCGCCGCGGTGTCGATTCCGCAGATCAAGAAGGACTGGCCGGTCGTCCGAAAGAAGCTGCCACTGCTGCTTTTCTACGGCATGGTCGGCTATACGCTCTTCAACGCCATGCTTTACTCGGCCGTGAAATACACCACCGCCATCAATGTTGCGATCGAGCAGGCAGGCATCCCGATGCTGATCTTCCTGCTCAATCTGATTTTCTTCCGCACTGGCGTTTCGGCCGCGCAGGTCGCCGGCTTCGGCATGACGCTCGTCGGCGTGGCCTTGACCGCCTCCCATGGCGATATCGCGGCGCTGCTTACGCTCGGTCTCAACCGCGGCGATGCCTTGATGCTGGTGGCGGTCGCCGCCTATTCGATCTACACGATCTTTCTGCGCTGGAAGCCGCCGGTCGACTGGCGCACGCTCATGGCCTTTCCGGCCCTTGCGGCGGCGCTGACGTCGCTGCCACTGCTGCTTTGGGAAAATGCGGCCGGCAATGTCCAGATGCCGGACGGCAAAGGCTGGATCATCACATTCTACACGGCGATCTTCGCCTCGCTGGTTGCGCAGATCCTCTATATCAAAGGCGTGGAGTGGATCGGCGCCAACCGGGCCAGCCTGTTCATCAATCTCGTTCCGGTTTTCGGCACGCTCTTATCCGTGCTGCTGCTTGGCGAAGCATTGCAGCTTTTCCATTTCGTCTCGCTGGTGCTGACGCTGGGCGGCATTGCGATCGCTGAGAAGGGACGTCCAAAGCTTTCGGCTTCGACCGCCCCCGCCTCGCCAATGGACTAAGATCAGCCGAGTTCCAGCGTCGTGACGCCGTAGACGTTCCTCAGCGGAATGGCAGGTGCCGTGCCGCGATACATGCGCGCCGTCTCGAATACCGGTTCGAGCCCCATGCTTTCGGTAAGCGCGATCGCTTCCCTGTTTTCGGCGGGAACATCGATGAACACCCGCTCGCCGCCAGCCTCCGGCAGCAATTCGGCAAGCAGCGCGGCTGCGGTATCGGAATCGGCGGCAAAAAGCGGCCCGATCTTGTAGCCTTCGTAACAGCGGCGGATCGTGGCGTAGCCACGGATCTTGCCGCTCTTGCGCGCGATCGCCGTCTTGCGCCCGCGCCGCCGCTTGCACCATGCGGCTACGAATGCATTGCGTGGCTCGGTGAAAATCGCGGCATCGTAACGGAACAGACCGTCCAGCTTGTCCGACACCGGGTGCGCTAAGAGCGAGGACTGCGGCAACGCCGCCGCAATGCCGCCATACCGGATCGTCGTATAGGCAGGTTCGAAGCCTGCCTTGCGGTAATTCTCCTGCTGAGCGACGACGCCGTCGAGCCCGATCGTGCGGTCTGCCGCAGACGCCATGCCGGCATTCCAGAGCGCCTTGCCGTAGCCTTTGCCACGGAAATCCGGATGGACGATGTAGAGGCCGAGAAACGCCAAGTGTTCGCCGTATTTCACCACCGAGATGGAACCGACGGGAACTTCACCAACCGCACCGATGAAAAAGCCGGACGGGTCGGCTTCCTGGAAAGCGAGCGAATCGTCGAGTCCTGGATTCCACCCCTCCTGCCTTGCCCATTCGAGCACAAGCTCCAACTCACCCGGCCGCATCGCGCGAACCGCAAATTCCGAACTCATGCAACCTTCCCAAGCAAATCCTGCCTCCAGCTTGCAGGGCAGAATAAAGCGTTAAAGTCTGGACCGCGGCATCGCTGCCGGGCGCGAAGAAACATGCTCATTGCTGAAACGACCTGCATCGATCGTCATAAGGCACGACACGAAAATCTTCGCATCACAATTATCATGAAGCAACGCCGTTGAAATCTCAAGAGAATTACTTCGCAGAAGCAGCAAAGCGTAAATGACAGCACCGCTTTGCTGGTACTGCAGATTGGTTCGCGTGGCCGCTTCGGATTGTCCTAGCGCAAACCAAGTGAATTCTTTGCTAATATAGCACTTTCCGCGCTCAATTAGGTTGCAAGTCAAACCTGAAGCATGCTGTCTACAGTGGCGCATCTGCAATGAGTGAAAGCCTTGGCCACGCAACCGTCCGGCCTGCATATGAAAACGCCGCCGCCGCGCCGCAAGCGCCGTGCAGCATTGTGGCTGATGCTCACGCTTTCGATCTCGCTCGTTGCGGGCACCGTCCTGCTATCCAACGACATGCGCCATCTTCGCAGCCTGGCAGCTCTGTCGGCCTACCATCTCAACCCGCAGGTCCAGCAACCAGAACCACCGCCGCTAGACCCGGTAGAGGTTGCAAAGCCTGCTCCGCAGCTGCCGGTCAAGATCCCGCCGAGGCTGATCGAGATTCCGAAGTCCGAGTTCGCCGGAAATTTCCTGCGGACGTGGCGGAAGTCCGGACCTGACATGTGCGAAACGTTGCGCAAGGCCGGCATAGAGATGACCAAATGGCGTGCCTCCGCCATGGGCAGCAGCGCCTATGAATGCTCTTTTCAAGAGGTCTACAAGGACGATGGGGAGCGCCCGCTGAGTTCTGTGTTTCTGATCATTCGCGGAGATCGCAATGGCACGATTTCCAACATACGCGCCAAGATCGTCGGGCCGGCGACCGATAGCGCGGGCCGGCTCGATCCATCTTTCATGCGCGTTTTCGAAGCGGTGCTCGCACAGTCGCACTGGCTGGATTTTCACGATGCCTTGAGCGCGATCGAAGAACTGAAGGATGTCAGAGAGGAAGCTTTTGGCGCAAGCGTCGTCTTCTCGCGCGAATTCAGCAGCCAGAACAGCTTCAATTTTATCATGACGATCAAGGCGGCACCCGGTCCGCAGATGCGGACGAGGGCCTATTTTTCGACCGGACGCTGGATGCCCGCGCCGGACAATGAGGTCTCGGAAGCACTGCCGCCAATCTTCCGGTAGCTAGAAATATGGCTCGAAGAAGCGCCGCACGGCGTCGATCTCGTTCGGACGGATGTCATGTCCGCCCGGATGCCACTCGGTCTCGGTCGCAGCCCCCTGCCCGGTGAAATAGCCGGCGAGGGCCTGGGTCAGCCCGACCGGAGAGATCGGATCACGTTCGCCCGCCGTAATCAGCACCTTGCGGCCCTGGAGTTCCCGATTGGCCTTCGGCCGAAACGGAATGAGAGGATGCATGAGCACCGACGCATCGAACAGCCCGTTTTCGATCAAGACATTCGCCAGGATGTTCGCACCGTTTGAAAAGCCGAGGCCAAGGATGTGCGACGCGCCGTGATCGACCGTCATGTCCTTCACGAAAGACGCCAACTTCTGCGTGGCCCTGGCAAGATCGTCCATGTCGTAGACGCCCTCGCCGGTGCGCTTGAAAAAGCGTGCCGCGCCGTGCTCTGAAACATCCCCCCGGGGAGCGACGATCGTCGCATCGGGCAGAAGCCGCCGTGCGAAGTCGAAGAACTGGTTTTCGTCCCCTCCGGTGCCATGCAGCACAAAGAGGATGGGTTTTCCCGGTGCACCGGCATGGAGCCGGTGCACATAGCTGTGGTCGTTCATCGATTTGCCCCTTTAAGCTTCGAGCGGTTGCAGGTGCTGCTCGATCAGTTGCCGCAGATGCGCGTGCTGCTGCGGCAGCTTCAGCGCTTCGCCGAGATGAGCCGTGTCTTCGTCCCGGTCGAAGCCGGGTTCGTTGGTCGCGACCTCGAAGAGAATGCCGCCGGGCGTGCGGAAATAGATCGCCCAGAAATAATCCCGGTCGATGACCGGCGTCACCTGGTAGCCTGTATCCATCAGTGCCTTGCGCACCTCGAGCTGCCTTTCGCGGTTGTCGACAGCAAAGGCGACATGGTGCACGGAACCGGCGCCCGGCAGAGCACGGGAGGTATTCGGCATCGTTTCGAGATCGACCAGATGCGCGCCGTTGCCGCCTGGCATCACCAGCCGCTTCACGCCATCCTTCTCGTCTTGAACCTCATAGCCCATGAATTTCAAGAGTTCTGACGTTGCGCCCTCATCGCGAAGGCGCATGGCGACGGAGTGGAAGCCACGGATGGCGTGATCCTCGCCGATGCCGCCATGCGTCCAGGGCTGGCGGCCATCGTCCCTGACCTCAACAAGCGCGAAACCGTCACCATCAGGACCCGCAAAGTGCAGTCGCTTTTGGCCGAAGCTCTCGTCCGCCTTGAGACCGCTGACGCCGAGCTTGGTGAGACGGTCGCTCCAAAAGCCGAGCGAGCCCTCTGGAACGGAGAAAACGGTCGTACCGACTTCGCCGGTGCCTGGACGGCCATTCGCCATCTTGGGAAACGGGAAATAAGTCATGATCGAACCCGGCGAACCGGTCTCGTCGCCATAATAGAGATGATAGACGTCAGGCGCATCGAAGTTCACCGTCTTCTTGACGCGGCGCAGGCCGAGCGCGTTTGTGAAGAACTGGTTATTTGTACGGGCGTCCTCCGCCATCGATGTGACGTGGTGCAGGCCCTTGATCTGGTTGAGCATGTCGAGACCCCTTTCTTGCCCGCAACGGCGAGCCTTGATGGGTCATAGATGATCGCTTGGAGCGATTTGGAATAGCCCCGGAGACCAAAACGCATTGTCTCCTTTTATTGAACACCGGTCCGAGGGTGTTCAGAAAACTCTAGGCATCCTGCGGATTGGCGGGCAACTCCCAGTCGACGGGCGCGCGGCCGTGAGACTGCAGGAAAGCGTTTGCCTTCGAAAAATGCCGACATCCGAAAAAGCCGTTATGCGCCGAAAGCGGCGACGGATGCGGCGCCTTGAGGACGAGATGACGGTTGCTATCGACAAAGGCTGCCTTCCGCTGCGCGTAGGAACCCCAGAGCATGAAGACGACGGCGTCGCGTTCCTCGTTGACCTTGCGGATCACCGCATCGGTGAAACGCTCCCAGCCCTTGCCCTGATGCGACGCGGCCTGCGCCTCCTCGACGGTCAGAACGCTGTTCAGCAACAGCACGCCCTGGCGGGCCCAATGCTCCAGGAAGCCATGCCGCGGCGGCTTAATGCCGAGATCGGTTTCCATCTCCTTGTAGATATTGACCAGCGACGGCGGAATGCGCACGCCTGGGCGAACGCTGAAGCAGAGCCCATGCGCCTGTCCGAGGCCGTGATAGGGATCCTGCCCCAGAATGATGACCTTCACCTTTGCAAGCGGGGTAAGATCAAGCGCGCGAAAATACTCCGCCCCTTTGGGGAAGATGCGCTTGCCGCTTTGCTTCTGCACCAGCAGGAAATCCTTGAGCTGCTGCATGTAGGGACTGGTAAATTCGGTCGCAAGTGCCGCCTTCCAGCTCTCTTCGAGCGCGATGGTCTGTTCGCTCATCGATAGTCCTCGTTCCACCGAAGGGGGGATAGATTTGCCTTGAAAAGGGATGCGCGCAATATTTTAGTCACCTATCGCGGCCAAAATTTACGAAGTATCGTTAGACTGGTGATAATCGCGCAGGAAAGCAAGCTTCAGCAAGGGCTTAACACGCATGAAATTTGGAACAAGCGGCCTGCGCGGCCTTTCCGCCGATCTGAAAGGCAGGGCGTCGGTGGTCTACGCGACAGCGTTCGGACAATATCTTCTTGAGAGCGGGCACGCGCAGACGGGCGACCTCGTCATGCTCGGCCGCGATTTTCGTGATTCCAGCCCTGCAATCGGCGCGACATGCGCTCTCGCGCTGACCGCGCTTGGCTTCAGGGTCGCCGACTGCGGCACCGTCCCGACACCAGCGCTGGCATTTTATGGATCCCGCAACAAGGCCGCGAGCCTGATGATCACCGGCTCGCACATCCCGGCCGACCGCAACGGCATCAAATTCTACCGACCTGATGGCGAGATCGACAAGGCGGACGAAGCCGCGATTTTTGATCTTGCAGTCAAGCTCGAGAACTCCCTGCCTGCAGAGCCAATGGCGGGAGAAGCGAAGGTCGAGGACCGGTCCGGCGACTGCGCTAGAGCCTTCATGGCCCGCAACGCCGGCATTCTCTCCAAAAATGCCCTTTCCGGCCGAAGGATCGGCGTCTATCAGCATAGCAGCGTTGCCCGCGACATGTTGGTGCAGCTCTTGTCGCATTACGGCGCCGAAGCCATCGCGCTTGGACGGTCGGAGACCTTCATCCCGGTCGATACCGAAGCCGTTTCGGCAAAGACCGTTGCGCTTCTCAAGGATTGGGCGCAGTCCCTGACACTTGATGCGCTTGTTTCGGCCGACGGCGACGGCGACCGGCCACTGGTGACGGATGAGAACGGCCTGCCGCTGCGCGGCGACTTGCTGGGGCTGATCACTGCGAATTTGCTGAATGCCGGGACCGTGGTCACGCCTGTCACCTCCAACTCCGGCATCGAAGCGGCCGGCGCCTTTGCCGTCACCCGCACGCGCGTCGGCTCGCCCTTCGTCATCGCCGGCATGCAGGAGGCGATCCTCGCAGGCAAGGACCGCGTGATGGGCTTCGAGGCCAATGGCGGCCTGCTGACCGGTTCAAATTTCGCCGTCAATGGCAGGACGCTTGAGGCACTGCCGACACGCGACTGCTTTTTGCCGATCCTGGCAGTCCTTGCGCTGGCAGCGGCGCAAAAGAAGCCGCTGTCGGTCATTGCCGCTTCCTACAATCTCCCGATCGCCGCGGCCGATCGGCTGGAGAACTTCCCCGTCGAGACCAGCGCAAAATTGATGGCTTACCTGCGCGCCTTACCGGAAAACCTGGCGGATTTCCTGAAGCCGATTGGAAGCCCCTGCGCGCAAAGCGACATCGACGGCCTGCGCGTCACGCTGGCCGACAGGCGCATCATCCACTTTCGCCCCTCGGGCAACGCGCCGGAGATGCGCTGCTACGTCGAAGCTGAAACCGAACACGCCGCAAGCCAGTTGCTTGAAGCCGGACTGAGCCGGATCAGGCAGTGGGCCGGACAGAACTGATCAAAGACAGAAGATTTTGAGGAAACGCACCCGATGACGCAAAAAATTGTTCCCGTGATCATGGCAGGAGGCAAGGGCACGCGCCTGTGGCCGCTGTCGCGCGCTGCAGCCCCCAAGCAGTTCATCCAGTTCATTGGTGACAAGACGCTGTTTCAGGAAACGCTCGCCCGCGTCTCCGATCCAGCCCTCTACGAAGCCCCGGTCGTGCTGACCAACGAGGAATTCCGCTTCCTCGTGGCCGAACAGGCCCGCGAACTCGATCACGCGCTGAAGGCGATCCTGCTGGAGCCGGTTGCCCGCAACACCGCACCCGCCGTTGCCGCCGCTGCCGCCCTCATCGCCGACCTTTTCGGCAAGGACGTGATCATGCACGTGCTCGGCTCTGACTATGAGATCGTCGCCGATCAGAGTTATTTCGACAGCGTCCGCGCCGCGCGCGAAACAGCCGCCAGCGGCAAGCTCGTGACCTTCGGCATCAATCCGACCGAACCGGCAACCGGCTACGGCTATATCGAAGGCGGCGAGGACCTTTCGGCCGGCGCACAGACCGTGAAGCGCTTCATCGAAAAGCCGCCCTTGGACAAGGCAAAGGAGATGGTGGCTGCCGGCGGCTTCTACTGGAACTCCGGCATGTTCATGTTCCAGGTGGGGGCGCTGCTGGCGGAAATGCGCAACTATGCGCCGGATGTCGTCGCCGCCGCCGGTGAGGCTGTTGCGAAGGCCACGCGCGATCTCGACTTCACGCGTCTCGACCCCCAATCCTTTGCGAAGGCCCCCAGCATCTCGATCGACTATGCGATCATGGAAAAGACGGCCAATGCCGCTGTCGTGCCCTCGCCCTTCAAGTGGTCGGATCTCGGCAGCTGGGATTCCGTCTGGAAAACCGGGACGCGCGACCCGAACGGCAATGTCGCAACCGCCAATACGACGCTTGTTAACAGCCGCAACTCGCTGGTGATGAGCCACGGCGTGCATCTTGCCGTCCAGGGGATGGAGGATGTCGCGGTGATCGCCAGTGAAGATGCCGTCTATGTCGGCAAGCTCAAGGACAGCCAGAGCGTCGGCGACCTCGTCAAGACGCTCGCCGCCCTGCCCGCGACGTCGAAACTGACGGAGACCCATCCGACCTCGTACCGGCCGTGGGGCGGCTATACCTCGATCTTCAACGGCGACCGTTTCCAGGTGAAGCGCATCTTCGTCACACCCGGCAAGAAGCTCTCGCTGCAGAAGCATCACCACCGCTCGGAACATTGGATCGTCGTCAAGGGCACGGCCGAGGTGACGATCGGCGAGAATGTGCAGATGCTGCGGGAAAACGAGTCCGTCTATATCCCGCTCGGCGAGGTGCACCGCCTCGCAAACCCGGGCAAGATCTTGCTCGAACTGATCGAAGTGCAGACCGGCTCCTACCTCGGCGAGGACGATATCATCCGCATCGTCGACGAGTTTGGGCGCAGCTGAGAAGTGGGGCTGTCTTGAATTTATAACGGTGCGCCTGTAACACGATCGCGTTTTGCCGCCGGCAGGCCGCGATCGTTTTTGATGAAGGTTATCCCATGCGCATTGTTATGATTGGTTCGGGTTATGTCGGTCTCGTCTCCGGCGCCTGCCTTGCAGATTTCGGCCACCACATCACCTGCGTCGATAAATCCGAAGCGAAGATCGACGCCCTTGAACGCGGCGAAGTGCCGATCTTCGAGCCGGGCCTCGATGCCATCATCGAGCACAACCGCAGCGCCGGCCGCCTGGATTTCTCCAAGGATCTCGCTGCACCGGTTGGAGACGCCGATGTCGTCTTCATCGCGGTCGGCACTCCGTCGCGGCGCGGCGACGGCCATGCCGACTTGAGTTACGTCTATGCCGCCGCGCGCGAGATTGCCGCAGCCGTCAGCGGCTTCACGGTCGTCGTCACGAAGTCCACCGTTCCCGTCGGCACCGGCGACGAGATCGAGCGCATCTTCCGCGAAGAATTCCCCGGCAAGGACATCGCCGTCGTCTCGAACCCGGAATTCCTGCGCGAAGGTGCCGCCATCACCGACTTCAAGCGCCCCGACCGCATCGTCATCGGCACCGAAGACCCGCGCGCGACGGAAGTCATGCGCGAAGTCTACCGGCCGCTCTACCTCAACGAGGCACCGCTTTATTTCTGCGAGCGCCGCACGTCGGAACTGATCAAGTACGCCGCAAACGCCTTCCTCGCCATGAAGATTACCTTCATCAACGAGATCGCCGACCTTTGCGAGCAGATCGGTGCGGATGTGCAAAAGGTTGCCAAGGGCATCGGCATGGACAAGCGCATCGGCGACAAGTTCCTGCATGCCGGCCCCGGCTATGGCGGCTCGTGCTTTCCGAAGGACACGCTGGCGCTCGTCAAGACCGCGCAGGACTATGACAGCCCGATGCGCCTCATCGAAACGACGGTTGCAATCAACGACAACCGCAAGCGCGCCATGGGGCGTAAGGTGATCGCCGCCTGCGACGGCAGCGTGCGCGGCAAGAAGATCGCCGTCCTCGGCCTGACCTTCAAGCCGAACACCGACGACATGCGCGATGCGCCGTCGATCACCATCATCCAGGCCTTGCTCGACGGCGGCGCCACGGTTCACGTCTACGACCCGGAAGGCATGCAAGCGGCCAAGGAAATGCTCGGGCCGGTGACCTACGGCAATGACCCCTACGAGATTGCCGAGAGCGCCGATGCCATCGTGCTCGTTACCGAATGGGATGAATTCCGTGCGCTCGACTTCAAGCGCCTGAAGACCACGATGAAGAACCCCGTCGTCGTGGACCTGCGCAATATCTATCCCGTCGCCGAAATCACGCGCCACGGCTTCAGCCACTTTGCCGTCGGCAAGAAGACCGAGTAGAGATAGAAAATGCACTACTTCATAACAGGCACCGCAGGCTTCATCGGCTTTCATCTCGCGCGGCGCTTGTTGCAGGATGGGCATCGGGTTACCGGTTTCGACGGCCTGACGCCCTATTACAACGTCAAGCTCAAGCATATGCGGCATGCGGCTCTGGCGCAGTTCCCGGCCTTCAAGCCGGTGGTCGCCATGCTTGAGGATGAAAAGGCGCTCGAAGATGCGGTCGGTCAGGCAAAGCCGGACATCCTGATCCACCTCGCGGCCCAGGCCGGCGTCCGCTACAGTCTTGAAAACCCGCGCGCCTACCTGAGCTCGAACGTCGAAGGCTCCTGGAATATTCTGGAAACTGCCGAGCGCCACAATGTGCAGCATCTGATGCTGGCCTCGACCTCTTCGATCTATGGCGCGAACGCTTGCGTTCCCTTCCATGAGACCGACAGGGCCGACGAGCCCCTGACGGTCTATGCCGCGACCAAGAAGTCGATGGAGCTGATGGCGCACAGCCATGCGCATCTCTACAAGCTGCCAACCACCGCCTTCCGCTTCTTCACCGTCTATGGTCCCTGGGGCCGCCCAGACATGGCGCTCTTCAAGTTCGTAAAGAACATGCTGGAAAACCAGCCGATCGAAATCTACGGCGAAGGCAAGATGAGCCGCGATTTCACCTATATCGACGATCTCGTCGAGGCGATCGTGCGGCTTTCGGCGATTATGCCTTCGGAAGAAAACCGCATCGCCGACGACAAGGTCGAGACCTTGTCCCGCCAAGCGCCGTTTCGCGTCGTCAATATCGGCGGCGGTCAGCCGGTCAGCCTGATGGACTTCGTGAAGACAGTGGAAAAAGCGCTCGGCCAGCCGGCTGAGCGCAAAATGCTGCCGATGCAGAAGGGCGACGTGCCGCGCACCTTCGCCAGCCCGGACCTGCTTGTCGCCCTGACGGGTTACAAACCCGATACGAAGCTTGAAACCGGCGTCAGGGCCTTTGTCGAATGGTATCTGGAAGCCCGCCGGGAGCTGGAGCCGTAACCGCCAACACCCGGCTGTCCGCGCCTGATCTGGCCGGGGTCCGGCCGGCCGGCGAAATGAACTTGCCGATCTCCGCAGCCGGCATCGGATAGCCGAGCGCGTACCCCTGCAGCATGTCGCAGCCGAGCTGCGTCAGCGCTTCGGCATGGCCCTCCGTTTCAACGCCTTCAGCGATCACGCCGACGTTGAGCGCCTTGGCGATGTCGATGATCGAGCTGACGACACAGCGCTGCTCCTCGGATTCGACGATGTCAGTCACCAGTTGCCGGTCGAGTTTCAGGCATTTCGGGCGCAGCCTTGCCAACCCGATCAACGAGGCGTGCCCCGAACCAAAATCATCGATCTCGATATCGATGCCCATCTGCTTGATCTGATCGATGTTGCTCAGCAGCTTGTCATCGGGATCGTCGAGAAAGATCGTCTCCACCAGTTCGAAAGAGAATTCGCCCGGAGGAACCTTGAGCGCCTGCAGGCTGTCGAGCAGCGCCGGATCGAACAGCCGCGCGCTCGAAATATTGACCGCTATGCGCGGAACGGCGGCACCCCGATCCTGCCAATGCCGGCGATCCTCCAGCGCCATTTTCAGAATTGCCGCGTCGATATCCGCCGACAGCCCATTCTCATCCGCGGCCTTCAAGAAGACGGCCGGCGACAGCACCCCCCTTTCGGGATGAATCCAGCGGGCAAGCGCTTCAAGGCCGGAAATCGACCGCGTCTTGGCGTCGAACTGCACTTGGTAATGAGGAACAATCTCTCCGCGCTCCAGCCCGCGCTTCAGCTCCTCGGCGAGACGCCGTTTGCCGAGCAGGTCCTCCCGCAACTGCCGGGTAAAGAATTCGATGCGGTTCAGGCCAAGTTTCTTCGCCTGATAGAGCGCAAGATCGGACTCGGTGAACAGTTTGCGTGTCCGCCGGCCGGCACTCCATGATATCCCGATCGAGGTACCGGACTGCAGCAATTCCTGGCCGAACCGGATCTTCTTTCGCAGCCGCTGCTGGACATCCGCGGCAATGCGCGTGAGCTCTTCGACACCTGCGAAATTCCACAGCAGAATGACGAATTCATCGCCGCCAACGCGGGCGACGAGGCTGTTTCCAGAAACGGCGGCCGTCATCCGCAGCGCGGCCGCACGCAGAACGGCGTCGCCTGCGGCGTGGCCGTAGCTATCGTTGATCTGCTTGAACTGGTCGAGACCAAGGTGAAGGATCGCAAGCGTCGAGATCGACTTGTCGGCATGCAGTTCGACAAACCGCCTGTCGAACAGGCGGCGGTTGGGCAGCCCGGTCAGATAGTCATGTTCGGCAGCATACTCGATCCGTGCGTTACTTTCCTCGAGCGCCCTTGCCCGCGCTTCGGCGACCTGCCGCTGACGCTTCAGCTCCGCGTTCAGCATGACATCGGCCGTGACGTCCCACTCGGCGCCGATGAATGAGGGGGCACCTTCCTCGCTGACGTAGAAATGCGCCCGCGAGCGCAAATGCCGGATTTCGCCGTTCGGCAGGATAATACGGAATTCGGAATTATAGGCGCCACGCCGGGCGATCGCCTCGTCGAATTCCTGCACTGCGCGTTGCCGGTCTTCCTGATGAACGGCGTCAAACCAGAACGATGTGGGAAGGACGCGCATGGTCTCGCCCGTTTGATAGAGCCGGTGCATTTGCGCATCCCAGACGATCTGGTTGGTGCGCACATCGTGCTCCCAAACGCCGATCTGCGACGCATCGAGCGCAAGCTCGAGGCGCCTTAACAGATCCTGGAATTCCTGTTCCGACCGGGTCGGTGTCCTTTTCGGCAATTCGGTGTCTCAGACTTAAGCAGATGCGAGAAATCATAATACTGTCTCAAGCCCACATTAACGAAGCCTTTTATGGATTGCCGAGCTGGCTATTGGGAGTACCTTCCTTACTCCCTAGGAAACATTCGCCTAATGATTGTGGCGCGGTGGAATCCTTGCAATCTGCCGGAAGTCTGCCGCCCCTTCAAGCACAGCCCCTTCCGAAAGCTGACTGACCGACCGGCGGTAGATACGCTGCCATGGCGTCGCGTCCGGCGGCACGGGCGGGATACCTTTTCCTTTCCGGCGTTCGATCTCGGCGTCGTCGACCAGCATGTCGCAGCGACCCAGATTGAAATCGATGCGGATGATGTCACCGGTGCGAAGCCAGGCGAGACCGCCGCCGGCGGCACTTTCCGGCGAGGCATTGAGGATCGAAGGACTGTCCGCCGTACCGGATTGTCGGCCATCGCCGATCGTCGGCAGGCTGCTGATGCCGCGTTTCAAGAGATGGTCCGGCGGTTGCATATTGACGACTTCGGCTGAACCTGGCCAACCGATCGGCCCTGCCCCGCGGATGACGAGGATGGTATTCTCGTCTATATCGAGCGACGGGTCATTGATGCGCCTGTGATAGTCCTCGGAACCGTCGAAGACGACCGATTTGCCCTCGAATATGCCCTCACGTCCAGGCTCCTGCAGGTATCGTCTGCGGAAATCGTCGGAGACCACGCTCATCTTCATGATCGCGAAATCGAAGAGATTGCCTTTGAGTACGAGGAAGCCAGCCCGCTCCTTGAGGGGTTGTGCAAACGGCCGGATGACCTCACGGTCGCTTGCCTGCCGGCCTTCCAGGTTTTCCGCCAACGTCTTGCCGGTGACGGTCCGACAGTTGCCGTCGAGCTTTCCGGCCTGCAGCAGTTCCCACATGACCGCAGGCGTGCCGCCTGCCCGGTGATAGCGCTCGCCGAGATAGGCGCCTGCCGGCTGGACGTTGGCAAGCAGCGGGATATCGAAGCCATGGACCTGCCAGTCGTCGGGGTGCAGCTCGACACCGGCATGCTTCGCCATGGCCGCCAGATGCGGTTGCGCATTGGTCGAACCACCGATCGCCGAATTGGTGCGGATGGCGTTGAGGAAAGCCTCGCGCGTCAGGATATCCGACGGCTTCAGGTCTTCGAACACGATCTCGACGGCACGGCGCCCGGTGCGGTATGCCATCTGGCCGCGCTCGCGGTAAGCTGCCGGTATGGCGCCACAACCCGTCAGCGACAGGCCAAGTGCTTCGGCAAGCGCATTCATCGTCGAAGCGGTGCCCATCGTATTGCAGTGGCCGACGGATGGTGCGGAATCGAGCGCGGCCTGAAGGAACTCTTCGCGGTCGATTTCGCCGGCACCGTATTTGCGCCGCATGCGCCAGATCACAGTTCCGGATCCCGCCAGTTCGCCCTCGTGCCACCCATCAAGCATCGGCCCGCCTGAAAGTACAATGGCGGGAATATCGACGGTGGAAGCCGCCATGATCGCCGAAGGCGTGGTCTTGTCGCAGCCGGTGGTCAGCACGACGCCATCGAGCGGATAGCCGTAGAGAATTTCGACGAGCCCGAGATAGGCGAGATTGCGGTCGAGTGCGGCCGTCGGACGCTTGCAGTTTTCGAAGATCGGATGCGTCGGGAACTCGATCGGGATGCCGCCGGCATCGCGGATACCGTCGCGCACCCGCTTGGCAAGTTCGACATGCACCCTGTTGCAGGGCGTAAGATCGCTGCCGCTCTGGGCAATCCCGATGATTGGTTTGCCGCAGCGCAACTCTTCCGGTGTGATGCCGTAGTTCATGAAGCGCTCCAGATAGAGCGCCGTCATGTCAATATGGTCAGGATTATCGAACCAGTCCTGCGAACGCAGGCGACGCTTCGGCGGCTTGTAGTCGTTCATTCTTTCCTCCAGAACGGCCAGTCGGCATATCTTTCCGAATGGCTCCGTCCATCCGATGTACGTTCATCAAGACATAAACCCGCGACGCCTCCATGCAAATAAAAAAGGCGGGACCGGATGTCCCGCCTCTTGATTTGATGATGTTTTCGCTTACTCCGCTGCGACGCGAATGGCGGCCTCTTCCGACGGCGGACGATTGTCGTTGTGCTGCACCAGCGGACGGTTGCCCGTCAGCTTGCGGAGTAGCACATAGAAGACCGGCGTCATGAAGATGCCGAAGAAAGTCACGCCGATCATGCCGGCAAAGACCGCGACACCCATGGCGGCGCGCATTTCCGCACCGGCACCGGTGGAGACGACCAGCGGCACGACACCCATGATGAAGGCCAAGGAGGTCATCAGGATCGGGCGAAGACGCAGACGGCTTGCCTCGATCGCCGCCTGGACCGGCGTACGGCCTTCGAACTCCAGTTCACGGGCGAATTCGACGATCAGGATCGCGTTCTTCGCCGAAAGACCGACAAGAACCACGAGGCCAATCTGCGTGAAGATGTTGTTATCTCCGCCCGTCAGCCAGACGCCCGTCAAGGCGGCCAGCACGCCCATCGGCACGATCATGATGATCGCAAGCGGCAGGGTCAGGCTTTCATACTGGGCAGCTAGCACGAGGAAGACGAGGAGCAGCGCCAGCGGGAAGATGATCACGCCGGAATTGCCTGCCAGGATCTGCTGATAGGTCAGATCCGTCCACTCGAAGCTGATGCCCTTCGGCAGCGTCTCGTTGGCGATTTTCTCGATCGCGGCCTGCGCTTGGCCGGAGGAGAAGCCCGGAGCAGGACCGCCGTTGATATCGGCGGAGAGGAAACCGTTATAACGGTTGGTCCGCTCCGGCCCGGTCGTCGGGCTGACCTTCAGCAACGCCGACAGCGGGATCATCTGGCCCGATGCCGAACGAACCTTCAACTGGCCGATATCGTCCGCCTGAGCGCGGAACTTCGCATCGGCCTGCACCCGGACGCTGTAGGTGCGGCCGAAAGCATTGAAGTCGTTGACATAGAGCGAACCCAGATAGATCTGCAGCGTTTCGAAGACATCGGTCACCGAGACACCGAGCTGTTCGGCCTTCGCGCGATCGAGGTCAGCAAAGAGCTGCGGAACGTTGATCTGGTAAGCAGAGAAGATGCCGGTCAGCTCAGGCGCCTGGTGGGCCTTGGCGATCATTGCCTTGTTGGCCTCGTCGAGCGCCTGGTAGCCGAGACCGGCGCGGTCTTCGAGCTGCATCTTGAAGCCGCCCGTCGTGCCGAGGCCATTGACCGGCGGCGGCGGGAACATGGCGATGAAGGCATCCTGGATCGCCCCGAACTTCTGGTTCAAGGACATGGCGATCGCACCGCCGGAAAGTGCCGGCGACTTGCGCTCCTCAAAATCCTTCAGCGTCACAAAGACGATGCCGGCATTTGAAGAGTTGGTGAAGCCGTTGATCGACAGGCCCGGAAAGGCGATTGCGTGGGCAACGCCGGGCTCGGCCATGGCGATATCGCTCATCCGCTTGATGACGTCTTCGGTCCGGTCAAGGCTAGAGGCATCCGGCAGCTGGGCAAAACCGATCAGATACTGCTTGTCCTGTGCCGGCACGAAACCGCCCGGAACGGCGTTGAAGAGGCCATAGGTCGCGCCAGCCAGCGCCAGGTAGATGACCATGACGATGCTCTTGCGCGACAGCAGGCCGCCGACACCCTTGCCGTAGGCTTTCGAACCTGCACCAAAAACGCGATTGAAGCCGCGGAAGAACCAGCCGAAGATGAAGTCCATGCCGCGCGTCAGCCAGTCACGCTTGGCGTGGTGGCCCTTAAGCAGGAGCGCTGCCAGCGCCGGAGACAGGGTCAACGAGTTGAAGGCCGAGATAACTGTCGAGATCGCGATCGTCAGCGCGAACTGGCGATAGAACTGCCCTGACAGGCCGCTGATGAAGGCGAGCGGCACGAAAACGGCGACGAGCACCAGTGCGATTGCGATGATCGGGCCGGAAACTTCCTTCATGGCCTTGTAGGTCGCATCGCGCGGGCTGAGGCCATTCTCGATGTTACGCTCGACGTTTTCGACGACGACGATCGCATCATCCACCACGATACCGATCGCCAGCACCAGGCCGAAGAGGCTGAGTGCGTTGATCGAAAAGCCGAAGACGTACATCACCGCGAAAGTACCTATGATCGATACCGGGACGGCGATTAGCGGGATGATCGAGGCACGCCACGTCTGCAGGAACAAGATGACCACGAGAACGACAAGAGCGATGGCTTCAAGCAGCGTGTCGACGACCTTCTCGATCGACGAACGGACGAATTTCGTCGTGTCATAGACGATCTCGTAGCTGACCCCGTCCGGCATTGCGATCTTCAGCTCCTCCATCGTCTTTTGGACTTCGTCCGAGATGGTGATGGCGTTGGAGCCCGGAGACTGGAAGACCGGGATGGCGACCGCCGGCTTACCGTCGAGGATCGAGCGCAGCGAATAGTCGGCGGCGCCGAGTTCGATGCGTGCAACGTCGCGAAGGCGGGTGATTTCGCCGTTGGCGCCCGACTTGACGATGATGTTGCCGAACTGCTCCGGCGTCTGCAAGCGCCCTTGCGCGTTGACGTTCAGCTGCAGCTCAGTGCCTGGCAGGCTCGGCGAAGCGCCGATCGTGCCGGCAGCGGCCTGAACGTTCTGCTCGCGGATCGCATTGGTGATATCGCTGGCAGCGAGATTATGTTCGGCGGCCTTTTGCGGATCGATCCAGACGCGCATCGAATAGTCGCCCGAACCGAAGACCTGCACCTGGCCCACGCCATCGATGCGCGCCAGGCGGTCCTTGATGTTCAGGACGCCGTAATTGCGCAGATAGGTGATATCGTAGCGGTTGTCCGGCGAGATCAGGTTGACGACCATCATCAGGTCGGGAGAGCTCTTGACGGTGGTGATGCCGATGCTCTTCACCTCGTTCGGCAGGCGAGGTTCGGCCTGCGAAACACGGTTCTGAACCAGCTGCTGCGCCTTATCGGGGTCGGTGCCAAGCTTGAAGGTTACCGTCAGCGTCATGACGCCATCGGAGGTCGCCTGGCTGGACATGTAGAGCATGTCCTCAACGCCGTTGATCTGCTCTTCGAGCGGTGTCGCAACCGTCTGCGCGATGACGTCCGGATTGGCGCCCGGATAAGTGGCACGTACGACGATCGACGGCGGCACGACCTCCGGATATTCGGAAATCGGCAGTGCCCTGAGGCCGATCAGACCGGCTACGAGGATGAGGACCGAAAGCACGCCGGCAAATACCGGGCGGTCCACAAAGAATCTGGAGATGTTCATTTCAAGGCCCTCTCCGGGATGAACTTGGATGCAAAACCCTTCTCCGGCGGTTGGGGTGCCGCCGGCGGGTCAATCATTTCGTTGGTGGCCCGAAGGGTCGGACGACGGGGAGGCTCGGCAGGTGTCGTCTTTGCTTTTGGCTCAGACGTTCGCCCCTTCGTCGCTCACCCCTCATCCGTTCTCCGGACGTCTTCTCCCCCGCCGGGGAGAAGGGGAATTTCTCTGGCGGCCCTACTTGGCCGCCACTTTCTCTTCCATCTGCGGCTCGACCACCGCACCTGGACGGATGCGCTGCAAGCCATTGACGACGATCTTCTCGCCCGGGTTCAGACCACTTTCGATGACGCGAAGGCCTTCACTTGCCCTGCCGAGCTGGACCGGCCGATAGCTGACCTTGTTCTCGCCGTCGACGACGAAGACGAACTTCTTGTCCTGGTCGGTGCCAATCGCACGCTCGCTGACGAGAATCTTATTTTCGGCTTTCGGCTGGCCCATTCGGACGCGCACGAACTGGCCGGGGATCAGCTTGCCGCCCGGATTGTCGAACACGGCGCGGACTCCGATTGTGCCGCTTGCAGCATCGACCTGGTTGTCGACGAGCTGGAGCTTGCCCTTGATCGGCGTGCCTTCATCAGCAAGCGTGCCGACCTCGACCGGGATCTGTTCGAGGGCGCGGACTGCACTGTCATTGGCCGGAAGCTGCGACAGCGCCTTCGTCACCATCTCTTCGCTGGCGTTGAAGCTCGCATAGATCGGATCGATCGAGACGAGCGTCGTGAGCGCTGGGGAAGCCGAACCCGCAGCAACAAGGTTGCCGGCGGTGATCTCCAGCTTGCCCACTCGGCCGGAAACCGGAGCCCGGACCTCGGTGTAGCCGAGATCGAGCTGAGCCGACTGCAGCGCCGCCTGCGCGGTGCGGAGCCCTGCCTGCGCCTCGGTAAAGGCGCTCTGGCGCTGGTCCATATCGCTCTGCGAGATCGTGCGGCTATCCGAAAGCCGGCGGCCACGCTCAAGTTCGATCTGCGCCAGGCTGACCTTGGCCTCGGCGGAGGCAACCTGCCCTTCGGCTTGAGAAACCGCCGCCTGGTAAGGGGCCGGATCGATTGTGAAGAGCAGGTCGCCGGCCTTCACCAGTGCACCTTCGCGAAAGTGGACTGACTGGATGGCGCCCGCAACGCGGGAGCGTAGCTGAACTCGGTCGACCGCTTCGAGACGGCCCGAGAACTCTTCCCAGGTGGTCACATCACGGCTTGCGACGACGGAAACCGTCACCGGCACAGCGGGAGCTTGTGCAGGGGCGGAAGCAGCCGTTGCAGCCGTGCCCATCGGCAATTCAAAAACGATGGCAGCTGCTGAAACAGACGCAACAAGCCCTATGCCAGCGCCCACCAGGGCCCAGCGCTTCTTTCTGGACGTCATTGGTACTCTCCTTCCGGCCTTATACGGCCGACGATAATCAGTTCGTTTCAATGCAATTGGTGTTGAACGCTTAACTCCTGAACGAAACTTGTGAACTGGCGGCTGACGTTCTCCTGCCAGTTCGAGGTGCCGTCCGTTTTCCCGCCGTAAATAGATGGCCAGCCTCCCCCGGCGGGGAGGATATGCTGGCGGACCTCGACGCCTGCCGCTTTGAGGCGGGCGGCGTAACCGACGGTCTCGTCGCGCAGAGGGTCGTCCTCCGCCGTGAAAATCAGCGCCGGCGCAACGCCGGCAATGCGCGAACAGAGACAGGGCGCCGCATAAGGGTGACAGCCGCCGCCGCTGAGATAATGGCTCCATCCTTCCGACCAGCGCTGGCGCATGCCGATGCCGTCAGCCTCGCGGATGGAAGACGTGCCCATGAACGGATCGAGGAGCGGCGAAATCAGAATCTGGCCGTCGAGGGCGTCGGCATAGTGATCGCGTGCCTTCAGCGCTACGCCCGCCGCAATATTGCCGCCAGCCTCTTCGCCAGCGATCAGAAGCAGCGAGTTGCGATCGCCAATGCCAGAGGCGCGCTTGTTGGCAAGATAGGAAAAAAGGGAATAGCCGACTTCCAGCGGCTTTGGAAAGACGTTACCGAGCGGCGCGTTGTAGTCGGGGATCGCGACAATCGCACCGGCTTTCGCCATGCTCTCAGCAACCGCGCTTGCCTTGATGCCGGCCTGAATGCCCGATTCCAGGAAGGCGCCGCCGTGAAAGAACAGAACGATCGGCGCCCCCTTCCCGAACTCGGCGCCTTGATAGACGCGCGCGGAAACGGGGCCAATGCCCACCTTCTCCAGCACCATGTCTTTCACCTGCACCGTCATCGGTCCGGCTTTCGCTCAATCGAAGATAACGCGTGGTAAGCACCTACAGCTTGCCATTCTGATAAAAAAGATATTGTTATTCACATCGCGGAATAAGAAGCTGTATTATGATTACACTGTTCCGATTTTCGAATAATATCGCAGTGCAAACTGTGGAGAACTCCGATGGACCAGCTCTCGGCAATGCGCGCCTTCATACGCGTCGTTGAGACGGGCAACTTTACACGGGCGGCCGACACGCTCGCAATGCCCAAAGCGACAATCACCAATCTCATCCAGGGCTTGGAAGCGCATCTGCGCACCAAGCTTCTCAACCGTACGACGCGGCGCGTCATGGTGACGACGGACGGCGCACTATATTACGAACGCGCCTCGCAGATCGTTTCCGAACTTGAAGAGCTCGACGGCAGTCTTTCCAACTCCCAAAGCCTTCCAAGCGGTCGCTTACGCGTTGAAATGGCAGGCGCTTTTGCCGACACCATCGTCGTGCCAGCACTTTGCGATTTCTACCTCAAATATCCCGATATCCGCATTGATCTCGGTGTCAGCGACCGCACCGTGGACTACCTTGCAGAAAACGTCGACTGCGCCCTTCGTGCCGGCACCCTCGCCGACCAATCGTTGATCGCAAGACGTGTATCCGAAATCGAAATGGTCACCTGCGCATCGCCCCGGTACATCGAGAAATTCGGCATGCCCGCGCACCCGCAAGAGCTTGAAAGCAGCCATTACGGCATCAGCTATTTCCGCGCACAGACCGGCCGCACAATCCCGTTCGAATTCAAGAATGGCAACGAAGCGTTCGAGGTAAATCCGAGATATATCGTTTCGGTGAATGACGGCAGAACCTTCATGAGCGCCCTCACCACCGGCCTCGGCGTCGGCCAGACGCTCCGTTTCATGGCCCGCAGCGCGCTTGCGAGAGGCGAGCTCGTCCAGGTTCTGCCGGAATGGAAGCGCGATCCGCTGCCTCTCTACGTAGTCTACCCGCCGAACCGGCACCTGAGCAACAAGGTACGCGTTTTTGTGGACTGGATGGTCAAGCTGCTTGCCGACGCCAAGCTCAACGACGCTTGAAAACGGAAGCGGCCCGGAAGGCAGAAAAATCTTCGACG
Source organism: Rhizobium gallicum bv. gallicum R602sp (assembly GCF_000816845.1). NCBI lineage: Bacteria > Pseudomonadati > Pseudomonadota > Alphaproteobacteria > Hyphomicrobiales > Rhizobiaceae > Rhizobium > Rhizobium gallicum. Next base: position 2,986,584 of record NZ_CP006877.1, read on the forward strand.
GGCCGCGATCGGATCAACTTCGAATCAGGCCCGCCGCATCACCAGGGAAATAATGCGGCGGGCTATTGGAGGCTTGGCGCCGGAATGGGGATTTCCGTTGGCGCCTTGCCAAGGAATATAATTGCATCCGGAGCGAATGTAAGGCGCAAACTTCGCGCATCACCGTTCAGAAAAACGGAACAATGCCGCCACCGAGCCGCAAACCATGTCATGGGATTAGACCATGCCGCCATTGGCGCGCAGGACCTGTCCGTTGATCCAGGAGCCATCCGCACCAGCGAGGAAGGAAACGGCAGCGGCGATGTCTTCCGGGCTACCGAGGCGTTCGAGCGGGTTCATCTTCGCCATGCGGGCGACGAGTTCGTCTGACTTGCCATTGAGGAAGAGATCGGTAGCGGTCGGACCGGGAGCGACCGCGTTGACCGTGATGTTCCGTCCGCGCATTTCCTTCGACATGATCGCCGTCAACATTTCCACCGCCGCCTTGGTGGCGGCATAGACGCCGTAGGTTTCGAGCTTCACGCCGACGACACTGGTCGAGAGGTTGATGATCCGGCCGCCGTTGCGCAGGCGCTTACCGGCTTCCCGAAGCGTGTTGAACGTACCCTTCAGGTTGACGCTGACCTGGCGGTCGAAGTTGGCATCGTCGGCATCGGCGATTGAAGACAGCATCATGATGCCGGCATTGTTGACGAGAACGTCGATACCGCCGAAGGCTGCTTGCGCACCATCGAACATCTGGCGCACCGCTTCGGGGTCGCTGACATCGGCCTTAGCCGTCAGCGCCCTGCCGCCGGCCTGCTCGATTTTCTGGGCCAGTTCTTCGGCGGGAGCGGCATTGCCGGAATAGTTGATGACGACGGTAAAGCCATCCTTGGCAAGACGTTGGGCAATGGCGGCACCGATACTGCGGGATGCACCCGTGACAAGCGCGACCTTGCTGTCATTGCTGGCCATTTTCCTTCTCCTTCAGTTCCTTGCGCCGCAGCGCGTTTCGATGAGGAGAAGATGATACTTTCCATCGTGCGGATAATCATGCATTCTTCGGCATCACTATCCGACGAATGCGAACAAATACCATGGACCGATTTGATGCCATGCGGGTCTTTTGCCGCATCGTGGAACTCCGCAGCTTCACGCTCGCGGCCGAGGATACGGGCCTGCCCCGCTCGACGGTGACCGATGCCGTCAAGCAGTTGGAAGCGCGCCTGGGCGTGCAGCTGCTCCAGCGCACCACCCGCCATGTCAGCCCGACGCTCGACGGCGAGGCCTATTACCAGCGCTGCCTTTCGATCCTCGCCGACATCGAGGAGGCCGAAGGCGCCTTTGTCGGCGCCAAACCGAAGGGCATGTTGCGGGTCGATGTGCACGGCACGCTTGCCAGGCATTTCGTGCTGCCGAGCCTGCCATCCTTCCTGGAGACCTATCCGGATATCGAATTTTACATGAGCGAAGGCGATCGTCTGGTCGATCTCGTCCGTGAAGGCATCGATTGCGTGTTGCGCGTGGGCGTGCCGCAAGATAGCGACATGATCGCCCGCCGCGTGGCCACGCTGGAAGAGATCACCCTCGCCTCACCCGCCTATCTCGAACTCCACGGCATACCGGAACATCCCGACAAGCTCGACGGCCACCGCATGGTCGGGTTCCGGTCCAGCGCCACCGGCGGGCTGCTGCCGCTCGAATTCATCGTCGACGGAAAGGTCCGCACCATGTCGATCCCAGCCATCGTCTCGGTCAATGCAGCCGAAAGCCTCCATTCGGCGGCACGCTACGGACTGGGCATCATCCAAGTGCCGCGCTACCATGCCGAACGCTACATCGCCTCCGGCGAGCTCGTTCAGATCCTGAAAGGCTTCCCGCCGACCGAGACGCCGGTCTCGCTCCTTTATCCGCGCAATCGTCAACTTTCGCCGCGCGTTCGCGTCTTCATAGACTGGCTGGTGAAGCTCTTTGGGCAGCAGCGGGCAAGTTTCGGGTAGTCGCATCTGACGCGCGATGATATCGGCCGGAATCAAACGACGGGAACTTGAATGACGAACACAGGTGCCATTGGAAACGCTCCCTTGACCGGTCGTGACCTTCGAGGCTTCTTCGAGCGCGATGCGATCGCCGTCGCACGCGATCTCGTCGGCTGCCACCTGCTCGTCAACGATGCGGGCGGGCGCATCACCGAGACGGAGGCCTATTTCCCGCACGACGAGGCCTCGCACAGTTTCCGCGGACCGACCAGGCGCAACGGAGCGATGTTCGGCCCGCCGGGCAATGTCTATATCTACCGCATCTACGGCATGTACTGGTGCCTGAACTTCGTCTGCACGCCGGGCTCGGCCGTCCTCATCCGCGCGCTGGAACCGCAAAACGGTATCGCCGGGATGATCGAGCGCCGCGGCACCGATGTGCTCACCCGTCTCTGCAGCGGTCCCGGCAAGCTCTGCCAGGCGCTCGATATCGATATCGCGGTCAACAACCGCCTGCTCGACCGCCCGCCTTTTGCAATCTTTCCCTCGGCGCCGGTTCCGATCGCCTCGGGCACGCGCATCGGCATAACGAAGAATGCCGAAGTTCCATGGCGCTTCGGCATTCAGGGCTCGCGATATCTGAGCAAGCCGTTCCGCTGATCACTCCATGACGGCGCTGTGATCCGTTGATGCGGGCGCCGCCTTGGGTTTGCGCAAGATGAGCGCCAGAGGCATCACCCCAAGCGACATCAGCATCAGGAGCTTGAAGTCGTCCATGTAAGCGATGATCGTCGATTGCAGCGTAATGAGCTCGTTGAGCGAAGCCCGGCCCGCCGCGGTGAGCGGGCTGAGCGACTGCGCGGCGGCTGTATCAAAGGCGCGGTTGAACGGCGTGACATAGGCCGCGATCGAAGCGTGATTGCTCTGCGTATTCTCGACGATCAGTGCCGAGACGATCGAAATGCCGACGCTCGAGCCGATGTTGCGGGAAAGATTGTAGAGGCCCGTGCCCTCGCTGCGCATATGCGCCGGCAGCGTCGAGAAGGCGATCGTCGTCAGCGGCACGAACAAGAAGCCGAGACCGGCACCCTGGATGAAACCGACCGAGACGATCGTCCACTGCGAGACGTCCGGCGTCCAACCCGTCATGTCGTACATTGCCCAGGCCGTAAGGCCGAGGCCAAACACGAGGAGCCAGCGGGTATCGACCTTGCCGATCAATCGCCCGACGATGAACATGCAAAGCATGGTACCGATGCCACGTGGCCCCATGACGATGCCGGCCGTGATGACCGGATAGCCCATCAGCGTCTGCAGATAAGGCGTCATCAGCGCCAGCGAGGCGAGATAGGTGACGCCGACCACGAAGATGAAAACCATGCTGATCGCGAAATTCTGGTCGAGAAACAATCGTGGATTCACGAAGGACTTTTCGGCCGTCAGCGTATGAACCAGCAGCAGATAGAAGGCTGCCGCGCAGACGATCGCTTCGACCATGATCTCGCCGGACGAGAACCAGTCGAGCTGTTCACCGCGGTCTAGGAACAGCTGCAGCGCGGCGATGAAGAGGCTCATCATGCCAAACCCGAACCAGTCGAGCTTCGCAAGCGCATCGCGCTTCGTTTCGCTGACGAAGATGACGATGCCCGCAAAGGCGAGCGCACCGATCGGCACGTTGATATAGAACACCCAGCGCCAGCTGATGTTGTCGGTGAGCCAACCGCCGATGACCGGCCCCAGCACCGGCCCGACCATGACCGAGACGCCGAATAAGGCCATGGCCGAGCCGCGCTCCTCGACCGTATAGATGTCGAGGAGGATGCCCTGGGAGAGCGGTACGAGAGCAGCCCCGAAGAGGCCCTGGAGAAGGCGGAAGGCGACGATCTGCGGCAATGATTGCGCTACGCCGCAAAGCACCGATGCCACGACGAAGCCCGCAATTGCCGTCAGGAGCACGTTCTTGCGGCCGAACTTGGCGGCGAGGAAGCCCGACGGCGGCGTCATGATGGCAGCCGCGACGATATAGGAAGTCAGGACCCAGTTGATCTGGTCGGCCGAGGCCGAAACGCTGCCCTGGATATAGGGCAGCGCGACGTTGGCGATGGTGGTGTCCAGCGCCTGCATGATGACGGCGAGAATGACGCAGGCCGTGATCGCACCGCGATTGGCAACCGGGCCGGCGGGAGATGTTGCAGCGTTACTCATGGCCCTTGCCGGCTTCGCGGCCCAACAGCATGTTGACGAAATCCGGCAGGCCGCGGGCATGGCCGGTATCGACATCGACGATCGTGCTCATGCCGACGCGAAGCGGCGGCTTGCCGTCGTCATCGTCGATGCTGACACGCATCGGAATACGCTGCACGACCTTCACCCAGTTGCCAGTGGTGTTTTGCGCCGGAAGCAGCGAGAAGCTGGAGCCGGATGCCGGACTGATGCTTTCGACCTTGCCCTTCCATTCGACGCCCGGATAGGTGTCGACAAAGATGCTCGCCTCTTGGCCCGGCTTCACGTAGGTAAGCTCGGTTTCCTTCGGGCTTGCAGCGATCCAAAGCCGGCTGGTCGCAACCAGCGAGAAGGCCTGTTGCGAGGCCTGCAGGTAGGAGCCGACCTGCAGCGCGTTGACATTGGTTACGACACCGTCGAACGGCGCCTTGACGACGCTATGGTCGAGTTCGCGCTGGGCATTGTCGACATTTGATTTTGCCTGCAGGTAGAGCGGGTTCTGCTCGACCGGCTGGCTTGCATCGTCGCCGAGCGCTGCAAGCGTTGTTGCAGCCTGCGCCCTGGCGACGGCAACCTTTTGAAGCGCGGCATCGAGATCGTGCTTGGCTTCATCATAGGCGGCACGTGTCGCGGCCGAACTGTTGACGAGGCTCTGCTGACGATCGAACTGCGCCTGGAAATACGAAATGTCGGCCTGCGCCTGCGTGATTTCCGCAAGCGACTGCCGGTAGCTGGCCTTCAGGTTTTCGATCTGGTTGCGCTGGACGCCAAGCTGCGCCTTTGCGCCGTCGAGCGCGATCCTGAAGCTGTCGGATTTCAGGCTAAAGAGCACCTGCCCGGCCTTCACCCTTTCGTTCTCGTGAACGTTGATCTGGTCGACGATGCCGGAAACATCCGTCGTCAGGCCGACCATATCCGCCTGGATATAGGCATTGTCGGTCGACATGACCTGCCCGCCATTCACGTAGAAATAACCGCCGGCAACAAGGGCAATTGGCAGCAGCGCAAACAGCACGGGGCGGGTGAGGCTGCGCCGACGGCGGACCTTGATGCCGTCGGGCGCAGCCACTGCGGTGGCCGGCGCTGAATTGGATGAAGGCGCTTCGGCTACCGTTTCCTGGATTTCGGAGACTTCCTTGTCTTCGGTGGGATCGTTGTCTTCGGTCGCATTCTTGGCGTTGGCGTCAACGACGCGGAGGGAGGATTTTTCAACCATGGTTCTGCTCATTCCCGGCGGCCGGTGTGCGGCACGCCTGCACTAGATTTGTTTTCATCAACGATAGGGTTGAAAGAGCTGTTCGCGCGCTTCGGCGCAGACGCTGTCGAGGGCTTCGCGGCGCGTGGCTTCTCCGATCACCCGCATTTGTGCAAGCAGCGGCAATGCCTCGTCACGCATGTATAAAAGCCAGACGCGCCGGTCCGCCGGATGCTGCCGCCGTTCGACAAGTCCGCGCTCGGCAAGCTTGTCGAGAATTCGCACCAACGTGATCGGCTCGACTTCGAGGATTTCGGCAAGCCCACCCTGGTGAATACCCTCGTTGTTCGCGAGATAGGCAAGCGTTTGCCATTGCGAGCGGGTCAGCCCAAGGGATTTAGCCCGCTGCTCGAACCGCTTGCGAAGCAGGCGGGCGACGTCGTGCAGAACAAAACCGAGGGGCGGATGGGCGCTCATGAAAGCTATGCCAGCTATTTATAAGTGTGCTTATAATGTTGGTAGATATAGTGAGCATGTGCGACGCACAAGATCATCGGCCACAGATTTTGCAGTTGCGGCCAAAATGCCGCAGGGCACGGTTACGACGGGCTTTCAGAACCAGGGTTTTCGGGTTGGAAGGACGTCTTGCAGGAGAGCTGTTCGTCGACCGGCAAGATTCTTAAGTTGGCGGCGATTGGGGTTTGCAATTTTTGCCTACTGACGTTTATAGTCCGATTTCATAGAGTTACCGGAGCAGACCTTCGGCCTTTTTTGCAAGCTGGCACCCCCTGCCCGAACGGCCGGTGCGTGACAAGAGCAGCAAGACGAAGGCGGGAAAGCCGGGTTCGACACAGCAGATATGAATCGCATCGTTACCGCATAAGTTTGGCGGCATACCGGCCGCCCAGAATGGGGGATCGCTATGCCTTACTCTCTTCGTAAAGCCCTTGCTCTTACTTGCCTTATCCTTTTTCCCGCAGTCGTCATTGCCCAGGACGCTCCGCCTGCTCCGCCCGTCACGGTTGCAAAACCCGTCGTTCGCGATGTGGTGGACAGCGACGAGTTCATCGGCCGCTTCGCGGCAGTCGACGAGGTCTCGGTGCGAGCGCGCGTCGGCGGCTACCTGCAGGAAGTACATTTCACCGATGGCACGATGGTCAAGAAAGGCGACTTGCTCTTCGTCATCGATCAGCGCCCCTTTGTCACCGCGTTCAATGAGGCAACCGCTGCGCTTGAAGTCGCCAAATCGACACTGATCTACGCAGAAGCGCAGTTCAAACGCGCAGAATCACTCGCAACCAGCGGCAGCCAGTCGGTTTCGACGCTCGATGACCGGCGCCGCGAATGGGTATCCGCTCAGGCCAATGTCCGCGGCGCCCAGGCCACGGCAGATCGGGCCACGCTCGATCTCGAATATACGAAGATTACCGCCCCGATCAGCGGCCGCATCGACCGGCGGCTGATCTCGGTCGGCAACCTCGTGCAGGCCGACCAGTCGGTGCTGACGACGATCGTTTCGCTCGATCCGATCGACTTCTATTTCGACGTCGACGAGCGCAGGCTGTTGAATTTCGCGCAGACGGCGCGTGCGCGCGGCAGCGACCTTCAGCAGGGCGGCGGCGGTCTTGAGGTGCAGGTCCGCATCACGGATGCCAACGAAAAGCCGTTCACAGGCAAACTTGATTTCGCCGAAAACCGGGTCGACAGCCAGACCGGCACGATGCGGGTCCGCGCCCGCTTCGACAACCCGGGCTTCGTGCTCCAGCCGGGCCTTTTCGGCCGTGTGCAGGTGGAGGCGTCCAACGTCTACAAAGCCATTCTGGTGCCGGACGAGGCGATCGGCACTGACCAGAACCAGCGCGTCGTTTATGTCGTCGGCGAAGACGGCACGGTTTCCACCAAGCCCGTGCGCCCCGGCCCGCGGCTTTACGGCTACCGCGCCATCCGAGAAGGCATGGACGGCAAGGAAACCATCGTCATCAACGGTTTGATGCGTGCCCGCCCCGGAGCCAAGATCACGCCGCAGATGACCGAGCTGCCGCAGAGCCGCGAGGACATCCCGCCGGAAGCCGCAGGCATGGAGTTCGCGCAATGAGGTTCGCGCATTTCTTTGTCGACCGGCCGATCTTCGCGTCCGTCCTCTCCATAGTTCTGCTCATTCTCGGCGGCCTCGCCTATTTCCAGTTGCCGGTGGCGCAGTTTCCCGAAATAGCACCGCCCACCATCGTCGTGCGCACCAACTATCCCGGCGCCGACGCCCAGACCGTCGCCGACACGGTCGCAACGCCGCTCGAACAGGAAATCAACGGCGTCGAGAACATGCTCTACATGTCCTCCTACTCGACTGACGACGGGTCGATGTCGCTGACAATCACCTTCAAGCTCGGTACCGATCTGGATACGGCGCAGGTTCTCGTCCAAAACCGGGTAGCGATCGCCGAGCCGCGCCTGCCCGATGAGGTTCGCCGCAACGGGGTCACCACCGCGAAGAGTTCGCCCGACCTGATGATGGTCGTGCATATCCTGTCTCCGAACAGCCGCTACGATCAGCTTTACGTTTCAAACTACGCCCGCAGCCGCATCCGCGATGTGCTGGTGCGTCTCGACGGCGTCGGAGACCTCACCATCTTCGGCGAGCGCGAATATGCCCTTCGCATCTGGCTCGATCCGCAAAGGCTGGCCGCTTACAGCATGACCCCGAACGATGTGGTGGCTGCCTTGCGCGAACAGAACGTGCAGGTTTCGGGTGGCTCGATCGGCGGGCCGCCGGCTTCGGGCATAAACGCATTCCAGTACACCGTGACGACGCAGGGCAGGTTCTCCGATGCGCGGCAGTTCCGCTACGTCATTGTGAAAGCGACGGAGGACGGCCGCCTCGTACAGCTGCAGGACATTGCCCGCATCGAGCTCGGGGCCAAGGAATACGTCACCAACAGCTACCTCGACGGCAAGCCGGCGGTGGCGCTCGGCATCTTCTCGCGTCCGGGCACAAACGCGCTGGCTACCGCCGCCGAAATCAAGGCGAACATGGAAGAGCTCGCCAAGGATTTTCCTCCAGGGCTGGCTTACAACATCGTCTACAATCCGACCGAGTTCATTTCCGAGTCGATATCAGAGGTCTACAAGACCATTTTCGAAGCGGCCGTGCTGGTCGCAATTGTGGTGCTGGTCTTTCTGCAGTCTTGGCGCACGGCCATCATCCCCATCGTCGCGATCCCGGTGTCGCTGATCGGCACTTTCGCTTTCCTGCTCGCCTTCGGCTTCTCGCTCAACATGCTGACGCTCTTCGGGCTCGTGCTCGCTATCGGCATCGTGGTAGACGATGCGATCGTCGTCGTCGAGAACGTCGAGCGAAATCTGGCCAAGGGCATGACGCCGAGGGAAGCGGCGCATGTGACCATGGACGAGGTCGGAACGGCGGTCATCGCCATCTCCCTGGTACTCATCGCCGTGTTCGTCCCAACGACCTTCATCCCAGGCATTACCGGCCAGTTCTACCGGCAGTTTGCGGTGACGATCTCGGTCGCAACGGCAATCTCGGCGGTCAATTCGTTGACTTTGTCGCCAGCCATCGCTGCGCTCGTGCTGCGGCCGCACGAAGAACATGCGAAGGAGACGCGAAATCCGTTCACGCGACTGGGCCGCGGCCTCGCCAACGGCTTCAATCGCGGTTTCGAGGGAATGAGCAACGGCTACTCATGGATTGTTCGCCGTACCGTTTCGACAAAGACTGCTCTGTTCTGTGCACTGCTGGTATTTGCGGGACTGCTGGGATCGACCTACTACATGGGTCGAATCGTCCCCAGTGGCTTCATCCCCAATATGGACCAGGGCTATGCAATCGTCGTCCTCCAATTGCCCGAGGGCGCCTCGCTCAACAGAACCGATGCCGTCGTGCAGCAGGCGGCGGAAGTCATCCGCAACACGCCCGGCGTCTCAAACGCGGTGGCCTTTGCAGGCTTCAGCGGCGCCACCTTCACCAACGCGTCCAATCAAGGCGTTGTCTTTGCACCCTTCGACACCTTCGAACACAGGCTTGAGCAGGGTCTGAGCGCTGGCCGGATCATCGGTCAGCTCTACCAAAACCTGCAGAGCATCCAGGAAGCCTTCATCATTGCCATCCCGCCGCCGTCGGTCAGGGGTATTGGCAATTCCGGCGGCTTCAAGATGCAGCTGATGGACCTGGAAAGCGGCGACATGCGGCGCGTTCTGGCCCTTGCCCAGCAGATGATGGGTACCGCCAATCAGACACCCGGGCTGACCGGCGTCTTCACGACCTTCTCCGAATCGAGCCCGCAATTTTTTCTCAATATCGATCGCGACAAGGCACGCATGCTGAACGTCCCGATCTCGAACATATTCGATACGCTCTCGATCAATCTGGGCACATCCTATGTCAACGACTTCAATGCTTTCGGCAGGGTCTATCAGGTGCGGGCGCAGGCCGATCAGGAATTCCGCCTCGAGCGGGACGACATCCTTGCCCTGAAGGTCCGCTCGGCGACGGGCGCGCTCGTGCCGTTGGGAACCCTCATCGAGGTTGAGGACCGGAGCGGTCCAGCGCTTGTCCAGCATTACAATATGTATGTTTCGGTACCGCTACAGGGCAATCCGGCGGCGGGTGTGTCGACCGGCACCGCCCTCGACAGCATGGAGAAGATCGCGGGTTCGCTACTGCCCTCGGGAACGACCTTCAACTGGACCGAGCTCGCCTTTCAGGAACGCGGCACAGGCAATACGGCCATCTATATTTTCGCGCTTTCGGTGATCTTCGTCTTTCTGGCGCTGTCGGCGCAATATGAAAGCTGGGTGCTGCCGCTTGCGATCATCCTGATCGTGCCGCTCGCGATCCTTGCGGCGCTCTTGGGCGTGCATCTTCGCGGGATGGACAACAACATCCTGACCCAGATCGGCCTCATCGTGCTGATCGGCCTTGCGGCAAAGAACGCGATCCTCATCGTTGAATTCGCGAGGCAAGCGGAAGAGGACGGTAAGACGCCGGTGGAGGCGGCGATCGAGGCCAGCCATCTGCGCCTGCGCCCGATCCTGATGACGGCATTCGCCTTCATCTTCGGCGTCGTGCCTCTGATGATCGCGACGGGGCCAGGCGCGGAAATGCGCCAATCGCTCGGTACTGCCGTCTTCTCGGGCATGCTTGGCGTTACGATCTTCGGCCTCTTCCTGACCCCTGTTTTCTACGTCGTGCTGCGCGCGCGCCGCCGCAAAGTGGCGCCGAAAGGACAACCGGTCGAAGAAACAGGTTGATCATTACGAAGGGCGCTGCTCAAGCGGGCGGCGCTTGGGTGCTTCGTTGGACAGGAGCTTGCGCAGCGGCTTCTCGACTATCTCATAGGCCGCAATTCCGAGCAACGTTCCACCGCAAATGGCCGCAAGCACGGCAATTCCGCCCGGAATTTTGAGAATTCCTGCAACCTTGATGGCAACCGATACCGCAAACGTATGCCACAGATAGATGGAATAGGACGCATCACCGAGATAGGTGAGCAGCGGCACGCGGCCGATGCTGCCGTCGGACTCCAGCGAGACCATGCCGAACACCAGCGCCATCGCCAGCGGTCCGCATATGAATTCGTCGAACCCGGCACCCATCAGGTGAATCGCCGCAAAACCGCACAGTGCGGCGCCGACGCAGCCAAGCCCGAGACTATTGCCGGCGGTCCAGCGCCGCAACCACAGTTCGGCAATGAAGACGCCGCCGAGGAACTCCAGGATCATTGGCCGCGTATAGGTGGCGAGCATCGGCGAAGACGGCTTCCAGATCAGGCCGACCACGAAGAAGAAGCCGAACGCAACGGAGAGGAAAGGCAGCCGCCATTGGCGCGGCAGGAACAAGGCGCCGGCAAATAGGACATAGAAGAACATCTCGAAATTGAGCGTCCAGCCCTGAACCAGGATCGGCCAGATCTCGCCGGTGCTCGGCGAGTGCATAGGAACAAAGACGAACGAGGCCAGGACGTGGCCTGCGTCGAGCTGCAGGTTCGGAAACAATCCTGCCATCGCTCCGCCGATCATGATGAGCGTCACCAGCCAGTATGAGGGTGCGATGCGGCGGATGCGGTCAATAAGGAAGCGATGCGGCGTCAGCGGCTTGCGGTCGCTAATCACCCACATGATGAAGCCGCTGATGACGAAGAAGACGTCGACGCCGGCAGCGCCGATCGTGAAGTGCCCGCCACTTCGTTCAGCCGCATGGAAAACGACGACGGCCAGTGCCGCAAAGGCACGCAAATATTGGATCCCGTAGAGGGTCTTCATGCATATCCCTCGTTGCGCCGCTTTTTTGCGGCGTACGTGCAAAAATCAGGAACGAACAGGCTTAGCAGATTGGTAATGGTGCAGGCCGGCCATCGCCGAGCGCTGGCGCGCGCCGACAAGCTTGCCCGCGGAAAAATAAAGAAGGAAGGTACCGACGTTATAGGGCGTCAAAACGTCGATCTCCACGAAAGAACGGATCAGAAGCAGCACGGTGATGCCGAAAAGGAAATAGGATTCATCGTTGCGCACATCCTCGATCAGCCGGCGCAGATGCCCCCAAAGCGTCGCGATGATCGTAACGGCAAGGATGAGCACGCCGATCAGACCGAGTTCAACGGCCGTCTCGATGTAGGTATTATGAAAATGGAAACCGGCTCGCGAGGCGATGAAGAATTCCTTCCATAGCCGCTCAGGCTCTGCGAAGCCCTGAACCCAATAAGCCTGATAGCCGATGCCAATGGCCGGGTTCTGCGCCGCAGCCCCAATACCTTGTTGCCAAAGATAGGTGCGGCCCGTCAGGGTCGAATCCTTGCCGAAGATGCCCAAGACCGCGTCGACAGCGCCTAGATAGACGCCCGCCACCACCAGGATGACAGCCGCGACGCCGCCGCCGACCACCAGCAGCTTGCGTTGTTGCGGCGACAGCATGAGCACGACACGAAACCCTATCAGCAGGGCAACGACCGCCGCCGTCGTGATGACTGAGGTGGCGGATTGGGAGGCAAGCAGGCAATAGGCCGCCATAAGGCCGACCATGCCCGACGTCATCAACCAGAAGCGCCGCTCGCCGTAAATGAAGACGGCGGCAAAGGCGAAGATGATGCCCAGTGAGGCATAAAAGCCGAGCTGGTTCTTCGATGCGAAGGCGCCAACGAAACTGTAGGTCCCGTCCAACACGTCATATTCGTAGTAGCCGAAGAGGATCGAAAACAGCAGCACGATCGCCGCGCCTGCCACGACGCCGAGCGTCAGGGTGCGGACATCAAGCACGCGCACGGCAATCAGCGCGCAGACCACCTGCGTCAGGTACTGGATGCTTGCCCTCAGCGACACGCTTGGCACGGCGGACCAGAAGACGGAGAGGAAGGCGAAAACGGCGAAGGCGAACAGCCAGATGAAGCGGCTATAGCTGCCGAGCACCTTGCGATAATTGACGGCGACGAGCGGCAGCCACAAGGCATAGTAAAACAGGATCGCCACCTGCCCGAAGCGGATCGAGTAAGCAAAGCAGAAGAGAGAAAGCGCAACCGCCGGAATGGCGTAAAGCTCGTTCTCACCTGGCTTTATCAGCACCGATTTGGCGATCCGCATGCGGGTCTCCGCTATCTCATCGCAACCCCGGCCGTGACCCTGATCAGGTCGCCCGGTTGCAATGTGCTATTTTCCGTGGCCGGAACTTCCTTCGACTGGCCGTCAACCTCGCGCACAAGGGAATAGCTGATGCTGGCGGCATTTTGAGGGTCGAAACGCGCTGCATCGTTCGATTGCGCCAATGCTTCCGACATCAGCGCGTCGCTGGTGGCAATCTTCAGGTTGAGCGTGTCGAGTTCGGATTCGGTGTCTTGCAGTTCCTGCGACAGCTTGGCGTCCCAGTCGTTGCGCAGGGTGATCTCGTCCTGATTGGCCTGGCTGATGTCCTGCTTGGCCTTCAAGATGTTCGTATCGATATCGAGAAGGGTAGCCTCGGTATCGGCGGCGCGCTGTTCGGCGGCCATTTTTCGGGCGCTGAGCGCAAGGCCCTTCTCGGCCAGGTTTTCGACCTTGTCGCGGTCCTCCTTGGCAAGCTCGAGCTGGCGCGTCTGTGTTTCTGTCTTCTTGCCGAGAGATTCGATTTCGGCCTGCAACAGCGATTTCAGGTCGTCGAGCGCCTGAAGCTGCAGCGTGAGCCGCTTCTTGCGCGTGTTCATCAACGCCATTTCGCTGGCGAGCAGGGCTTTTGCCTCGGGCAGATCCTTGAGCTCCTGCGGCATTTCGATCGTGTCGCTCTTGGAAGTTTCCGCCTGCAGCCGCGCCTTGCGGGCAATGAGCCGGTTGCGCTCCGTCGTATAGACGACGGCGTCGCCTTTGGCGTTGATAAAATCGCGGGCAAAGCGCTGGCCGGCATCGGCCCGGCGCAGGCCGCCAGCGATGCTGACGGCCTTCACGACTGTCAGATTGGGTGCGAAGGGATACTCGCCGGGGTTTTCCACATCGCCGGTCAGAAAGACCGGCCGGAACTGGGCAAGCTCGACGGACGCCGACGGCCGGTCCTTGAGGCCGAACTGCTTCTGCAGCGCGGCGCCGATTTCCTTGGCGATTGCATCCGTCGTCTTTCCGGAGGCCGGGAGGTCGCCGACGAACGGCAATGAAAGACTGCCTGAGGGGCCGATCGTGTAATCGCCGCTCACCACCGACCAGTCGCGGATCGCGCCTTCCGCCGTTTGCCATTCGGCAACGCGGATGCGCAGCTTGTCCATGGTGCCGAGCTGGTAGTCGGCAGCCCGGGCAAAGCCGGAGGACCCGATCAATATGCTAAGCCCCGCAACGAAAGCGAGGCCGTGCATAAAGGAATTTCCAAGCAGGTTGCGGCGCAACAGGATTTCTCTCATTCAGTCTTCCTCGTAAATCTGCACGGCAAGCCAAAAGCAGTACCGTACGTTACTTGGCGTATATGGAAGCGGCTTGTCAGTAGCTGCCACGCTGCATGCAGACGGCGGGGATCGTCTGTGCAATGATCTTCACATCGCGGATGAGCGACCAGTTTTCGACGTAGTGGGTGTCGAAAGCCACGCGGGCAGCATAGGACACGTCGTTGCGCCCGCTGATCTGCCAAAGTCCGGTAAGACCTGGACGCGCCTGTAGATAGTAGACGGCCGAAGACTCGTAGAGTTCCAGTTCATCAAGAACGACAGGCCGCGGCCCGACAACGCTCATTTCACCGCGAAGGATGTTGATGAGCTGTGGCAGTTCATCAAGGCTGAGCTTGCGAAGCACGCTTCCGACCGTGGTGACCCGCGGATCGTCTTGCAGTTTTCGCGTTAAACGCCATTCTTCCATCGCCTTTGGATTGTTGCGCAGGTGCTCCTGCAGGACCTTGTCGCCGTTGACGACCATGGTCCGGAACTTCAGGCAACGGAACTCCTGGCCGTTGTGGCCGATACGGCGATGCCCATAGAAAGCCGGCCCCTTGTCGGAGAGCTTTACAAGCAGCATCACCATCAGAAAAATCGGGCTCAGGAAAAGGAGCCCGAGCGAGGCAGCCGTGATATCGAATGCCCGCTTCATGATCCCGCCAGTCGGCGGAAACACATTCGCATGAACCACGCCAAAAAATGGCGTACTGTCCGATCTCGTCGCAGACTTCATAGAGTTAACTCCACTTATGTTTGCCGTTTGGTCGGTAAGCCCAGGCCGCTAAGCTAGCGCTGACGAATGAGGAGTGTATGGGCGGAATTTGTTTTTTTAAGCCACAATTTCATGGCGATTGTGTAACGGCCCGTTTCCGGCGTGTCTTTATCACATTTCTTTTTTTAAGGGTTCTCT
Organism: Rhizobium gallicum bv. gallicum R602sp; assembly: GCF_000816845.1. Classification (NCBI taxonomy): domain Bacteria; kingdom Pseudomonadati; phylum Pseudomonadota; class Alphaproteobacteria; order Hyphomicrobiales; family Rhizobiaceae; genus Rhizobium; species Rhizobium gallicum. Next base: position 3,001,761 of record NZ_CP006877.1, read on the forward strand.
AAACTACATATGCAAAGCATGCAATGTTTTTGAATAGACTCTGTGCGGCGCACTAAAGGTCTTGGTGTTTGCTTCGCGTCGCAAAAAGATTGAAGAATAAATCTTTCTACGCCTTTCGGGTGACATTTGCCTAAGCCATGCGGGCACTGCAGAGAGTAGGTCAACTATATTGTCTTATCGCTGAATTTATTGCATCGCACCATCAATTTTGCGCTGCACACTCAAATCGATTTAGATAAAAACTTTGTAATAAAAGTTGAACGCATTTGGCTTTCATGCGTTGGTTCAGTAGGCAAATGTGACGCAAAGTATCGCTTGCAATGTCATAATTGGTACAACCTGAGGTAAAATCGACACATTTGCACCCGAATCCCCGTCACGGCATTCCTTAACGAGGCTTCGTCGATTTTACCCAAAGCCGGAAGGAAACCTTAAACCGAATACTGTAGATAAACAGACGACGGATGAAAAAGAATGCTCTCGTTCGGTTGAAACAAAAGGCCTTCTAAAATATACAAGTAAAGGGTCCTTAGGGAGGACGCCCGATTCAATGACTGTTCATTGAACGAACCTCCCCAAGGGAGGCACGGTTATGTATGCACCTCGCGTTTTTATAAGCATGATCGGCGCTTTGGCCGTTTTTGCGGTTGCGACTTATTGGCTGAACGGCTCACTGACAACGACACTGATAGACACGGTGATCTGTGCCGTTCTACTGCAGTTGGGCTATTTCGGCGGCGTCCTGTTCCTCGTGTGGAAGGAAGCAAAGGCGCGCAACACCCAAGGCAGCACGGCGGCATCCAATATTCCGGCCCGCAGCGACGACAAGGAGAAGATTCCTGTCTCGCCCTTCAACGGTTCCGAGCCTTTGAATCGCTGAAAACAAGGCTTTCCGGGCGGCAACGATAACCGCCAGCCAACCCCGTAATATCTTTTGAAGGTCTTTTGCATTGCCGCAGAAGCGGCGACGTCCTAACTCTTGCGCGAGACAACGGAGGGTAAGACGTGGTTGAAATGGCTAAGGCAAGCGTTTGCGTGATCATCGCCGCCAAGAACGCGGCCGATACGATCAAATTGGCTGTCGCTTCGGCTTTACGGGAAAATGAAGTGGCTGAAGTCGTCGTCATCGACGACGGATCCGGCGATGAAACCGCCGCCGCGGCCAGAGCTGCCGATGACGGCAGCAATCGCCTGAATGTCGTTTCCTTCGAAAAGAACAGAGGGCCATCGGCCGCCCGCAATCACGCGATCGAAATCTCCACCGCCCCACTGATCAGCATACTCGATGCCGACGACTTCTTCTTTGAAGGCCGGTTCAGCCGGATGCTTGCGGACGACGACTGGGATTTCGTCGCCGACAATATCGCTTTCGTCGAGGCAGAGACCGTGACGCGTGCGCCCCAGCAACTCGATCATTTCCTGGACCGTCCGCTGTTTCTCGACCTGGTGGCCTTCGTCGACGGCAATATTTCCAAGCGCGGTGTCCGGCGCGGCGAAATCGGTTTCCTGAAGCCGGTGATGCGGCGCGCGTTTCTCGACGCTCACAGACTGCGCTACCGCGAGGAGATGCGTCTTGGGGAGGACTACGACCTCTACGTCCGGGCCCTGGCCAACGGCGCGCGCTACAAGGTGATCCATAGCTGCGGTTACGGTGCTGTCGTGCGTGGCAACTCGTTGAGCGGCAGCCACCGCACGGAGGACCTCCGCAAGCTCTACGAAGCCGACCAGGCGATCCTGGCGAACTGCAGCCTGACGGCGGAAGCCGCCGCTGCCGTGCGCCGCCACGAGAGCCATGCCCGCGGCAAATACGAACTTCGCCATTTCCTCGATATCAAGAAGCAGTCGGGCGCTGGTGCAGCCTTGCGCTACGCCCTCGCCCATCCTTTCGCCGTTCCGGCGATTGCCGGAGGCATCTTCATGGACAAGACGGAACGTTTCCGCAGCCCCGGCGGCGTCGAGATCGCCACCAGAGGTGCTGGCGGCCTCAGATATCTGCTGCCGTCGTCAGCCGAATAGGAAGCGCTACTTCGAAAGCTTGCCGCCGGCGATCTGCAGAGCACTTGCAAACAGGGCCGGATCACGCCACGCCCAGCGGGCCAGCATCTGGAAGTCCGGCAGGCGCCGCCGGCGCACCAGCCGCACCTGGCTCCAGAGCGCCTGCTTCCGCGCACGGATTTTGTAGGCCTTTATGGTCTCGATCTCCTGCGGACGCTTCAAAAAACGGCTTTCAAGCCGGTCGAGCGCCATCCAGGTGATGAACTGCTGCTTGAGAAACTGCGGTGAATCGTTGTCCACGCCGTGGAAGATGTTGATACCCTCTCCGCGCAAGGCGCCTGCCTCCACGCAAAGAAGCACGCGCCGCGCCGCAAGCATGCAATCGCAAAAGAACAGCACGTCCTCCGCCGCCAGCCGCAGTGCCGCGTCGAAGCGGACCTTGTCGATCAGCGGCCGGCCGATGACCATGCACGACATGTGGAGAAAGGCCCAGTTCTTGAGCATCACGCCGGCAATGTCGGGAATCTCGAGCAACAGCGGGTTCTCGCAAAGGCGCACCGCCTTTTCAGTGGCCTCTAGGTCGGCGATGCTGAAATGATAGTCGAATTCCTCACCTCCGTGGATCGACGCCCAATAGCAGTCGGCATCGAATGTCTGCAGCGCATCATAGGCGTTCTGCAGGTGTTTTGGCGTCCACAGGTCGTCTGAATCGAGGAAGGCTGCAAAGCGCGTTGCCGCCGGAACATTGTCGAGGCCAGTATTGCGCGCCCCGCCCGGTCCCGCATTCGCCTGTTTGACGACCGCAATCCGCGATCGCTGGCCTTCGGCAAGCGGCTCTAGCTCGTTTTCGGCGGGATAAGGCGACTGGTCATCGACGACGATCACATCGAAGTCCTGAAAGCTTTGCGCAAAGACAGAGGCCAACGCGCGGCGCAGAATGCCGTCCTCGCGCTGATAAAAAGGGATGATGATCGTGAAGGTCGCCATTCTTTCTCCTGAACAGTCCGGTGATAGGCACATAGGGTCAAGACTGCGCCCGAGCAAGTTGCTGCACTGCGAAATGATGTAGGTCATTCCGGCCGAAATTTTGTCAAAGCCCACCTGCGATTGTCAAACGGCGATGTGCCTAATAAACCCATGCGGGGAGCGATAGCCACATTTCAGCCACATTCAGACCCCCGGCACCGCGTGAAAACCAATGGATTCCTTCATCAAACGACAAAACTTTCCCATCGCGGCGGGTTTCATCGCCCCCCAGTTTGAATTTATGATGACTTTCCGATATACATTGCCCCATCGGCGTTTCAGTTCCTTCTCTTAGAGCCAAGCCCGATAAGAGCCGTCGCTGAACCGTTCGTATCAGCCGTCCCGAAACGGGATTGCCGATCATTTTTGCTGCAGTGCCATATTTTCTTCCGTAAAAACGCTCTAGCTTTTGGTCTGCGGGCTCGTGTCTGCTCTCGTTGAAAACGGTCGCAAGGGGGGGTGCGACCCAATAGGGGTGACTGATAACGTGAACGTTGACGCCAACGTATCCTCGCGGATCAACCTGATGCGCATCGTGCTCATTTCGGGCATCGTGTTCGTCCATATACCGTTTGACCCTGCCAATACGCCGTTCAACGGAAACTACGGTTTCTTCGACTGGCTGCGGGTCTTCCTGAGCGAAGCTCTCTTCCGTGTCGGGGTTCCCTGCCTCAGCGCCATTTCCGGCTACCTGCTGTTTCGCGGAGGGATGGAAGGCTTCAACTATGTGAAAACCGTGCGCACCAAAGCGCAGACCGTTTTCCTGCCGTTTCTCATCTGGAACACGGCATTCTTCATCGCCGCGCTTGCGATGCTGAGCGTCGGCATCGGTGACGGCTATGTCGTAAGCCCGTGGACCGCATCGGTGCGTGGCCTTCTCAGTCAGCTCTTTGCGGCCGAGGAATTTCCCACCAACATCCCGCTTTACTTCCTGCGCGACCTCTTCGTCTGCATCCTGCTTTCGCCGCTGCTCGCCTGGCTCATCCGGCGCATCCCCCTTTTGACATTGTCGACTTTGTTGCTGCTCGCGCTCATTCCGGAAATGTCGCTCTATATCGTGATCAAGCGCTCGATCCTCTTCAGCTTCGCTTTCGGCATATATGCGAGCCTCTACAACATCGACATCAAGGCGCTCGACCGCTTTGCACCACTTGGCGTGGCGCTGCTGCTTGGCGCTTCGGCGCTGCTTGCAACCGCGATCTACATGAGCGGCCCATCGATGCCGGACTGGGTGGAACTATGCCGCAATGCACTGGCAATCGGCGGGGCTGCCGGCTTCTGGATGCTCTCGGCACCGCTGATCAAGACCCCTCTCGGCCAGCGCCTGGCAAAGACCGGAAGCTTGAGCTTCTGGATCTTCTGCGCCCATTATCCGTTGCTCGTCCTATTCTTCATGATCTGGGGAAAGACAGGCATCGGCTTTTATCCGCTCTTCTTCTGCGGCTCGCTTCTGGTGCTCTTTCCAGTGCTTGCGCTTTCCAACAGCTTTGTGCGCACCAACGCGCCGCGCCTCTACGCCGTTTTGACCGGCGGCCGGACCAAGAAGAGCTCTCAATCCGCTTCCCGCCGGGAAGTCCCGGCAGAATTCGTTCCACAGCAAAGGTGAGACATGACGGCCAAAATCGCCCATGCGCGACTGTTTTGCCAGAGTTTGACGATCGGCGCCCTTATCCTCGGCGCCCTCCCCGCCCATGCCCAGCAGGCGACGGGCAAATCCTTCGTCGATGATTTCGATAAGATCGACCGCAGCGTCTGGTATGTTTCCGACGGCTGGAACAACGGCGCCCACCAGAACTGCACGTGGTCCAAGAACCAGGTGAAGGCTGAAGGCGGCATGCTGCAGCTGACCTTCGCCGAGGGTAAATCCAAGGACCGCAACTATCTCTGCGGCGAGATCCAGACGAAAAAACGCTTCAGCTACGGCACCTATGAAGCGCGGATCAAGTCTGCAACCGGCAAGGGCCTGAACTCCGCCTTCTTCACCTATATCGGCCCTGCCGATAAGCAGCAGCATGACGAAATCGACTTCGAGGTACTCGGCAAAGACACGTCGAGTGTCCAGGTGAACCAATACATCAAGGCCAAGGGTGGTAACGAAAAGCTCGTGCCCGTCGACCAAGGCGCCGATCAGGCCTTCAATGACTATGCATTCGTCTGGGAGCCGACCAGGCTTCGCTATTACCTGAACGGCAAGCTTGTCCAGGACGTTACAGACCCGTCCAAGATTCCTCAGAACGCGCAGAAAATCTTCTTCAGCCTCTGGGGAACGGATAAACTTTCAGACTGGATGGGCAAATTCGCCTACACCCAACCCACGACGATGGAAATCGATAGAGTGGCCTACACGGCGCCAGGTGACAAATGCCAGTTCAAGGATTCGATCGCCTGCACGCTCAATTAAGCCTTCTACACAGCACACCCGAAACGGACTCCGGTGACATCCGGGATAGCGCAAGGAGTATTGATGCTAAAAGTCCTCTATCTGGCGCATGATCTGGCCGATCCTGCCGTGCGCCGCCGCGTGCTGATGTTGACAGAAGGCGGCGCCTCGGTGACGCTTTCCGGCTTCCGGCGCGGCGAGAACGCGCTTGCCGCCGTCAACGGTCTCACGCCGATCGAACTTGGCCGGACCGCCGATGCCAAGTTCGGCCAGCGCATGGGCGCTGTCGCAAAGGCGGTCGCTGGCCTGCGGGGCCTGCTGAATGGTGTTGAACGGCCGGACGTGATCATCGGGCGCAATCTGGAATCGCTGGCAGTCGCCGAACGAGCCAGCCACCTCTTCGGCGGCGTGCCGATCGTCTACGAATGCCTCGATATCCATCGCTTTCTCGTGAATGACGGCATAGCCGGCAGGGCTGTGCGCCGTGCCGAAGCCTATTTCGGGCGAGATGCGAAACTGATCCTGACGAGTTCGCCCGCCTTTATCGCGAACTACTTCGTTCCGCGCTCGGCTCTCAAGGCGCCTATCATGCTTGTCGAGAACAAGGTGCTCGCGTTGAACGGCATGCCCGAAGCAACCCCGCTCCGCTTGCCGCCGAACGAGGGCGAGCCCTGGAAGATTGGCTGGTTCGGTGCGCTTCGCTGTCGCAAGTCGTTGCAACTGCTTGCCGATTTCTCCAGCCGGATGAACGGCCGTGTCCGCATCGTGCTGCGTGGCCGGCCGGCCTATTCCGAATTCGAGGATTTCGACGCCTTCGTCGCCAATGAGCCCTACCTGAGTTTCGAGGGACCGTATAAGAACCCGGAAGACCTGCCGGCGATCTACGGCGACGTCCACTTCTCCTGGGCGATCGACTTCTTCGAGGAGGGCCTCAATTCCAGCTGGCTGCTTCCCAACCGGATCTATGAAGGTTGCCTCCATGGCAGCGTCCCCATTGCGCTCGCAGGCACCGAGACGGCTCGCTTCCTCTCCCGCAAGGATATCGGCCTGACGCTGCACGACGCCTCTGTCGAAAGCCTCGAAGCGCTTTTCGACGGCCTGACCGGTGAACGTTACGGCACACTCGCTGCGGCAGTCGCCGCCGAGGATCGGAAGAGCTGGCTCGCCGACTGCAGCGATTGCCGCGCCTTGGTCGACAATCTGTCCCGCCTTGTACCGTCCGCCGCCGCCGGTGCCTCTAACCCCGCAACCGCAGTTCCAGAAGGGTCGACTGCAATGAAGACTGACGTTTCTTCCAGCGTCGCCAGCCTCATCATCATTCCTTGCCTGAACGAGGCAAAGCACATCAAACCCCTGATCGAAAAGCTCGGCCCGGCGCTTGATCAGTTGAACGCCCGCATCGTCGTCGCAGACGGCGGAAGCACCGACGGCACGCGTGAGATCGTCGGCCGTATCAGCGAGACCGACCCGCGTGTCATCCTGCTCGACAATCCCCGCCGCATTCAGAGCGCAGCCATCAATCTCGCGGTCAAGACCTTCGGCCGCGATTATGAATACCTGATCCGGATCGACGCCCACGGCGACTATCCGGCGGATTACTGCCAGAGGCTCGTCGAAGAGGCCGAGCTTACTCAGGCGGATTCGGTCGTCGTCGCCATGGAGACGATCGGATTCGGGATGTTCCAGAAGGCCACTGCTTTCGCGCAGAACTCCAAACTCGGCAATGGCGGCTCGAAGCATCGCGAGGGAGCCAAGGGCCATTGGACCGATCACGGCCACCATGCGCTGATGCGCGTCGCCGCCTTCGAGACCGTCGGAGGCTACGATGAAACGTTCAGCCATAATGAGGACGCGGAATTGGATTACCGTCTTAAAAAGGCGGGCTTTGGCATCTGGATGACAGACAAGACACGGATGATCTATTATCCAAGATCAACCGTTGGAACGCTTTTCCGGCAATATCTCGGCTACGGCCGGGGCCGTGCGAAGAACATCCTGAAGCACGGCAGCATGCCGAACCTTCGCCAGATGCTGCCGCTTGCGGTGGTTCCGGTCTTTATCGGCGCGTTTCTGGCCGTGCTGAGCTGGATTGCGGTCATTCCGTTTAGCCTCTGGGCCGTCGCCTGCGTCGGCTACGGCTTCTGGATGGCAGTCGGCCAGCGCAATCCATACGGGCCGCTTGCCGCGCTGTCGGCCATGGTGATGCATTTCGCCTGGTCGGCCGGTTTCTGGATGGAGCTTCTGAGCTTCCGCAACCGCAAGGCGTCTTGATGAAGGACCAACGCATGCAGATCGATATCGGCGTTTGCACCTATCGCCGCGCCTCGTTGAATGAGGCGCTGCTTTCGCTTGGCGTGCTTGCGGTTCCCGAAAACGTCACCCTGCGCATCATCGTTGCCGACAACGATGTGACGGCGAGCGCGCAGGAACGCGTCGACGCGCTCCGCTCGACGATCCCGCACGAGATCGCCTATGTGCATTGCCCTGCATCCAACATCTCGATTGCCCGCAACGCATGCCTCGAAAATGCCAGGGGCGATTTCCTGGCCTTCATCGACGACGACGAGGATGCCTCAGAAAACTGGCTGGTGGAACTTATGAATGCGGCGGAAAAGACCGGCGCCGATGCGATCCTCGGCCCGGTCCGCAGTGTCTATGCATCGACCGCTCCTGCCTGGATGCGCGAAGGTGATTTTCATTCGACGCTGCCGGTCTGGGTGGGCGAGGAAATCCGCACGGGCTACACCTGCAACGTGCTGCTGCGTCTCGGCTCCGAACATGTGAAGGGCCGCCGCTTCAACCTGGCCCTTGGAAAGACGGGCGGCGAAGACACCGAATTCTTCAGCCATATGCACCGGGACGGAGGACGCATCGCCTATGCTCCCGAAGCGCAGGTCTATGAGGCGGTGCCGGAAAAACGGGCGGAGCTTTCATGGCTCGTGAAACGCCGTTTCCGTTTCGGCCAGACGCATGGACGTCTATTGCAGGAGAGGTATCAGGGTCTCAACCGCCTGAAACAGATCGGACTTGCCACCGCCAAGGCCGGTTATTGCCTCGGCGTGGCGCTCGTCTGCATCCTGGTGCCCGTTCCACGCTATCGCTATGCACTTCGCGGCACGATGCATCTCGGCGTCGTCAGCGGCCTGCTCGGCGTGCGCGAGATACGCCAATATGGCGCAGCAGAGGGGACTGCATGACGAAAGAGCTGCCCGACATCAGCTTCATCATGGCTGCATATAACGCGGCCGAAACGCTTTCGAAGGCGATCGAAAGCGCGCTCGCGCAGACCGGCGTGACCGTCGAGGTCATTGTTGCAGACGATTGCTCGGGCGATGACACGCGCGAGGTGGCCAGCAGCTATTCGCACAGGAATGTCCGTCTGCTCGCGCTCGAAACGAACGGCGGACCGGCTGCAGCGCGCAACGCAGCCATTGCCGCAGCAACGGGCCGGTGGCTTGCCGTACTCGATTCCGACGATGCGATCGAACCGGGGCGGCTGGCCAGGCTGATTGCCCGCGCCGAAAAAGCGGGCGCGCAGATCGCAGTCGACAATCTGCGGGTGATCCGCGCCGATGGCACGCTGCCGGAAACCATGTTTTCCGAGAGCGCGCTGGCAGCCATGCCGGAACTGACGCTGGCCGATTTCATTCGCTCCAATGCGCTTTTCCAGACGACGCATAATTTTGGCTATCTCAAGCCTGTTTTCGAACGAGCCTTCATCGAGCAGCACACATTGCGCTTCGACGAAAATCTGCGGATCGGCGAGGACTATGTATTCCTCGCCTCCGCACTGGCGCTTGGCGCGCGCTGCGTGGTCGAGCCCGTTGCCGGCTATGACTACAATATCCGCGAGGGTTCCATCTCCCGGGTGCTGGAACTTAGGCATATCGAGGCGATGTTGGAGGGAGACAGGGTCTTCCTTGACAAGCATACGCTCGATGTGGAGGCCTCCTCCGCGCAGAAATTCCGGACACGCAGCCTGCAGCAGGCGAGATCGTTCCTTCTCCTTGTCGACAGCATGAAGAACAGATCGATCTCCGGCACGATCAAGGCGGCATGGAGCGATCCGATCGCGCTGCGCCACCTCAAGATGCCGATCGCTGTCCGCATCAACAGATTGGCCGCGGCATTGCGCAATCTCGCCGGCCTCAAGACAGACATTCCAACGTTCGGCGGCGCGCCGCGCTCGCCCAAAGGATGACCTCATGAACCAACGAAACCTGACCCTGCACAGCACGGTACCGAAAGCGTCCGACGATTCCGACAGCTTCATCGATATCGATCGGCTGATTGCGATCCTGTTTCGACGCGCCGGTTCGATCGCGCTTTGCGTCGTCGCGTTCGTGGCGCTTGCTGCCACCTATCTGATCCTTTCGACGCCCGTCTACACATCGATGACGCAGATCCTGCTCGATGACAGCATGACCAAATATGCCGAGGATGAGGCGCCTGCCGCCAGTGCCCAGCAGGTGGATATGCAGATCGCGAGCGCCGTCGAGATTCTGAAGTCGAACGAGTTGGCACTGAGCGTCGTCGATGCTCAAAACCTCTCCGAGAACGGTACCATCCTCGATCCTGGCCAGGGGGCCTTTGAACTGGTGAAATCCGGTGTGAACCTCATTGTCAGCGCCCTGACACCGGGGGGCCCGCCGACCTCGGAGGAGAATGCCCGCAATGGCCGCCGGCAGAAGGCCGCGGCCAAGCTGCAGCAGGCGCTGGCCGTGGAACGCGTTTCCCGCAGTTCTGTGATCGCCGTCGCCTTCCGCTCGACGGACAAGATGTTGGCGGCAAGGGTCACGAAGGCCTATGCCGACGCCTATCTGAGCGACCAGCTCAACGCGAATTTCGACGCAACCGAGCGCGCCTCCGTCTGGTTGCAGGAACGTCTGGCCGACCTGCGCGACCGTTCGCAGCAGGCTGCGCTCGAAGTCGCAAAGTTCAAGACCGAAAATGGCCTGACCTCGGCAAACGGCGAACTGATGTCCGAGCAGCAGCTTGCCGACCTCAACAAGCAGCTCATCGTCGCGCAGGCTGATGCGGCCAGCGCCTCGGCGCGTTACAACCAGTTCAAGTCGATTGTCGATCAGGGTCCGGAAGGTGCGGTCAACAACGCCGCAATTTCCTCCGGCCAGACCGACAATTCCGTGATCCAGGACCTGCGCACACGTTATATCGGGGTTACCCGCCGCGAGCAGGAGATCACCACCAATTTCGGCGCGGACCATCCGCAGGCGGTGCAGCTGCGCACGGAAAAGGAAGACCTGACGCGTCAGATCTTCCAAGAACTCCAGCAGCTTACCTCCAGCTACCGCAATGAGTTCGAGGTTGCGAAATCGCGTCAGGAGTCGCTGCAGGAAAACATCCGGCATCTGACCGGAAAGAACTCCGAATCCGACAAGTCGATCGTCAAGCTCAACGACCTCGAACAGCGGGCAACCGCGCTGAAGACGCTTTATGAAGCCTATCTCGGCCGTTACGAGGAGGCAGCACAGCAACAGTCCTTCCCGATCGCCAAGGCGCGTGTGATTTCCGAAGCCGGTATCCCGACGTCACCGTCGAGCCCCAAGAAGACGATGACGCTCGGTCTGGCGATCGTCCTCGGCCTGATGGCTGGCGGCGCGTTGACGGCATTCCAGGAATTCCGCGAGCGCTTCTTCCGCGTCGAGGGTGACGTTCGCTCCATCCTGGGCCTGAAGTTCCTCGGCTATCTGCCGCTGGTCGGCAAATTGCCGAAGGAGCGCAAGGTCTTCCAACCGCGCAAGACCCCGCTACCCGAGACCCAAGAAGTGCCAGAAGACGGCGCGAGTTTCGAGCGCATCATGCGTATCGTTCTCGAAGCGCCCCGCTCGGTCTTTGCCGAAACGCTACGTAACGCCAAGCTTGCAAGCGACGTCATGTTCCAGGGCAAGAGCGACCGCGTCATCGGTGTCGTCTCCGCCCTCCCCGGCGAAGGTAAGTCGACGACCGCGGCGAACTTCGCAGCACTGCTTGCCTCCAGCGGCAAGCGCACGTTGCTGATCGATGCGGACCTTCGCAACCCGGGCCTGACGCGCATGCTGAAGACCCCGCCGCAGCATGGTCTGGTCGAAGCAGTGCTTGGCGAAGTACCGTGGGCAAGCGCAGTCAGGGTGGACAGCCGCACCAAGCTTGCGATCCTGCCGGTCGTTTCGAACGACAACCTGATGCACACCAGCGAGCTTCTTGCCTCGCAGGGCATGTTCAACTTGATGGAACATGCCCGCAAGATGTTCGACTACATCGTCGTCGACCTTGCACCGCTCGGCCCGGTCATCGACGCAAAGGCCTTCGCGCCCCAGGTCGATGGCTTCCTGTTCGTGACGGAATGGGGCCAGACGCCGACCAGCATGGTCCGCGATATTGTGAATGCCGAACCGCAGATCAAGCAGAAGATCCTCGGCGTCATCCTCAACAAGACGGATATGACCGAACTCGGCAAATTCAGCAACTTCGGCGCAACGGAGCGCTACCACCACAAATATGTCAGCTACTACACGGAGGAAATTCCCCCGAAGCGGCAGTCTGCCGAAGCTTGATCAGGTGGAGAAGAGGTGAACCCGACCCTGCCACAGGCGGGCGACGGTCAGCCTCCCGCTCTTGAAGGCCCGCGTATCCAGGTTGAGCCGCCGCGGCTGGACGTCCGGCTCGCTGCAGGGCGTATGGCCATGAACGACAAGCTTCGGCAGCGCGATGCCGCTGTCGAGGAACCGCTCGCGGATGAAGACGAGGTCGTCGTCGCTCTGCTTGTCGATCGTAACATTTGGGTCGATGCCGGCATGGACGAACAAAACGTCCGGCGTATCGACGAGGATCGGCAGCGCCCGCAGGAAATCGATATGCTGGCGCGGCAGCGATTGGCGGATGAAGCCGTCAAGCTTGGAAGCCGTCGGAAAGATGAGCGGCAGATGCTCGGCGTCGAGACCATAGGAGCGTAGCAGCGAATCGGCGCCCATGCGCATCCATTCGGAAAACGAAATCTTCCCGTCGATATAGTCGAGCATCATGATTTCGTGGTTGCCAGTCAGGCAGATCCGGTCGAAACCTTCCGGCACTGGCCCCATCAGATGCGAAATCACCTGCGCAGATGAAGGGCCGCGGTCGATGTAATCGCCAAGCATGATGATGAGCTTGCGGCCGGGCAAGCGTGCTGCATCCTTGACGATGGTATGTTCGGCCATCTGCAGCAGATCATGCCGCCCATGGATGTCGCCGACGGCATAGATCGGCCTGTCGCCGGGATCGAGCTGAAGGCGTTGCCGGGCGGACGATAGTATCATGGGAACCCCTTGGTCATCTTCAATGGATGAGCCATAATCAATCCTGTGCCTGACTGAAAGCGGCGCCGTCGAGAAGTGAAATGTTTGTGGGATAGTCAGGCATGGACATCTCTATCAAGATGGTAAGAAAATTCAAACCATACTGACTTTGTAGAAAAACCGGCCTTATCATCCCGGTTGTGATCCATCACTCCTATCATCATCGAACAAGAGTACGATCGATGGGAACCGTATCGCAATTTCACGACCGGGCGCGACCGGTCGCACAGCGCATCGGAAGCGAGGAAGAGGCGATCAGCACAGCGCGCGCCCTTGCCGCCGCCTTTCAGCGGCAGTCGAGCGAGCGCGACATCAATCGCATCCTACCCTATCAGGAAATCGACGCCCTCTCGCAATCCGGCCTCGGCGCGATCACCGTTCCGCCCGAATATGAAGGACTGGACGTTACCAATTCGCTGCTCGCCGAAATCGTTGCGATCATCGCTGAGGGCGATCCTTCGATCGGCGAGTTTCTCGAAGTCCATTTTACAGTCCTGGACGGACTTCGGCAAAAGGCTGGCGAAGAGCTGCAGCGCGCCCTCTTTGCGCGAGCACTTGCCGGCGATCGTTTTGCCGCGGCCACTTTTGCGGATGCTGCGGCAGTCAGTTCCCGCGGTCTCGGGTATCGACTGAATGGCCGCAGCAGGTCTTCGCCGGCGGTGCTCTTTGCCGATTGGATCGTGGTCGGACACGATCAGACGGCGCTTTACCTGCCCTGCGACAGCGAAGGCCTTCAACTTGTCGATGATTGGGATGGCCTTGGCCAGCGCACCAACGGCACAGCCGCCATCGCAGCCAGCGACTTGCATGTCAACGCGGATGCAGTCGCGCTTGTCGCGCAGGCGCCATCGGCGATCGGCGAATTGCTGCATGCCGCCGTCGATCTCGGGATCGCGCGTGCGGTTCTTTCCGCCGATGCGGGTGGCGCACAGGCAAACGACGTTGGCAAGCTTGCGATCGGCATAGAGACGGTAGCCGCGCTTCTGGAAAGGGCGGGCCGCAAGCTCGACATCGCGCAGATCAATATGAGCGGCCCGGCGGCCGAAGATGCCTATTTCTCCGCGACTGCGGCGCGCGCCGTCGCAAGTAAGCTCGCCATAGATGCCTCGGGCCTTATTTTCGAACTGATGGGGGAAAACACCGCGAGTATCGGCCTCAATCTCGACCGGCATTGGCGCAACGCCCGCATCCGCGCGCTGAGAACATCCGCCGATGTTCTTCATCAGCGCGCCGCCCAGCATTTGCGTAAGGATCGCTACTAGATCAGCCCGCCGCGAAAACCGGCGACGTCTCGTCGTCTCCATCGCTGAGCTTGCCGCCCTTTTTGACGAATTGCTCGAGCGTCATGTTGTCGAGGATATCGGCGATCGCATCCCGCACTTCGGTCATCGACCGGCGCACATGACAGGTTTCCGGATCCGAACAGTCGTCGCAGGCTTCATAAGCCGTGCGGCTTGCGCAGCGAATGGGAGCGAGCGGCCCGTCAAGCGTGCGGATGACATGGCCGATGCGGATCTCCGACGCCGGCCGCGACAGCGAATAGCCGCCGCCCGGCCCCTTCTTGGAGCGAAGGATGCCGACATTGCGCAGCTCCAGCAGGATCGTATCGAGGAACTTCTTCGGGATATTGTTGCGTGCGGCGACATCGTTGATGAAGGCGGTTTCTCCCGGCGCCAGACGCGCCAGATCAACCAGTGCCTTCAATCCGTATTTTCCCTTTTTGGTCAGCATTTTCGATCGTCCCGCAGATCCCGCGCTGCTTTCTTTTATCCATGCAAATAGCGCCGAAAGCATGAACGCCCAATAAATAGCTATTATTTATATAGGTTAAGTTCAACTCTATGGCTCTCCCCAAAAATCATGATCTGCCTTGAGTTTTTGGCGGAATAATTTCTGGAGGCCGGCGAGCCGCCGCGATGGATGCCGCCAGCCGAAGGCGCTGTCAAAGGAGGACGCAAGGGCTGAGGCACAGCCCACCGTCGATCAGTGGTTCCCGAGCTGTTGTCGCGGGCCTATACCGACGCAGCCGGACGGGTTTGCGCACCTTGGCGCGTGCCCGCCGCCGGATCGCCGCTGAACCGCGCTCGAGAAGAAGAAGGACCTGGCGCAAAACCCAGCATATTGGCGCCAACAGATACGCTGACGCGATCGTCGTCGACGCCGGGCGAGAACTTCGGCCCGCCTGAGTTCGGGTTCATTTGTCATCATCCTACGATACCCATCCTCCCAACCCCTAAAGACGCGCGATGAGCGTCACTTCAGCTTTGCTCAGCGATGACCTTTCGCTCAGCGCTAAAATCTACTTCCAGCTGTATGACAAGTATTGCATTATCGAGCGTAGTTCGTGCGCAACGGCCGGAAGCGACACCCTAGAAGCATTCGCCAAGAGGGCCCCTGAACCAAGGCCAATAGCATTTGTTCATCCCTCGCCCTTAGCGGATTCTAGGAACCCCTTTATTGCGGCGAGGCTACCTGCCGCCTGCTTAATAAGCATCAGCTAATCCTCGCCACAAGTGGTCGGATAGCGTATTCTTCTTGTTCTGCCGTCACCGGCCAAGGCATTGAGGTATGGCGCGCCCGAACGGTCGACAGGGAGAGCTCGCCGCCTAAATAGGTCACCTGACGTGCGCTGCAGGGGGGCGCAACGTGGAGAAAATGAGCGTCAGTCTCAGTCGTCGGATCGAACTGTTGGAGCGGGAGCTTGGCGAGGTCCTGGAACAGCAGACGGCAACAAGCGAGATCCTGCGCGTCATTTCGACCTCACCCAACGACGTGCAGCCGGTCTTCGATGCGATAGCAGAAAACGCAGCGCGGCTGTGCGGGGCAGAATTCTGCTTCGTATTTCGCTTCGACGGAGAACTCCTGCACCCCGTTGCCTATCACGGCGTTTCGCGCGACGGGATCGAAGCGGTACGTGCGAATTTTCCGCAGCGTCCAAATAGAGGCAATGCCACGGGGCGAGCCTTTATCAGCGGTGCCATCGCGCAGATTCCCGACGTGTTTGCCGACCCCGATTATCGGATGCTCTCGCTGGCGACAATCATGTCCTACCGCAGCGCCATTGCCGTGCCGCTCGTGCGGAAAGGTCGTCCGATCGGCTCAATCGCCGTTACTCGACGCGCAGTCGGGTTCTTTCCAGAGCGGCAGGTCGAGCTGCTGCAAACATTCGCCGATCAGGCGGTGATCGCCATCGAGAACGTCCGCCTTTTCGAGGAGGCGCAGGCGCACAATAAAGAAATAACAGAGGCTCTCGAGCAGCAGACGGCAACAAGCGAAATTCTTCGCGCCATCTCGACCTCGCCGACGGACGTGCAGCCTGTGTTCGACACGATCGCCCTCCATGCAGCCCGGCTTTGCAGCGCGCAATTTTGCCACGTGTTCCGTTACGATGGGGAACTGCTCCACTTTGTGGCATATCACCGGCTGGAGCCGGAAGGCGTCGAAGCGGTCCGCGCTCTGTTTCCGGCCCCGCCCAATCGAGGCAGTGCCGCCGGACGCTCGATCCTTAGTCGGTCGGTGGAACAGATAGCGGACCGGCTAGTCGATCCTGAGTATCAGGCTCACACGACGCTTGGCGCCCAGTCCGCAAACTACCGAAGCCTGGTGGCGGTACCGATCATACGCAACAGTAGTCCGATCGGAACGATTGTTGTGGCACGAAACCGGCCCGGACTCTTCCCCGATCGGCAAGTTGAGCTCCTTAACACCTTCGCCGATCAGGCAGGGATAGCGATCGAGAATGTTCGGCTGTTCACCGATCTGGAGCTACGCAACCTCCAGCTGAAAGAGTCACTACAGCAGCAGACCGCAACAGCGGATGTTCTCAAAGTCATCAGCCGGTCCGCCTTCGACCTCCAAACCGTCCTCGACACTCTCGTCGAGTCCGCCGTGCGGCTCTGCGAGGGTTACGACGCGGCAATCTTCCTGAAGGAGGGAGACACGCTTTATCTGAGGGCGCATCATGGACCGATTCCGATCGATTTCGTTGGCTGGCCGGTATCACCGCGCTGGGCTACCGGGCGGGCCGTACTGGACCGAAAGCCGATTCATGTGCCCGACCTCACGGCCGCGCCCGACGAGTTTCCAGACGGCCACAGCATGGCCGTCCGTATGGGCCACCGCACCATCCTGGCAGCGCCCCTGCTGCGGCAGGAGGAAGCAATCGGTGGCCTTGTCATTCGCCGGACGGAAGTCAGGCCGTTCACCGAAAAGCAGATTGACCTCCTCCAGACCTTTGCCGACCAAGCGGTCATAGCGATTGAGAACGTGCGGCTATTCGACGAAGTGAAGGCGCGCACTGCCGAGCTGACGGACGCTCTGGAGCAGCAGACTGCAACAGCCGACGTGCTGAAAGTTATAAGCCGCTCCGCATTCGATCTGCAGGCGGTTCTCGACACCCTCGTAACATCCGCCGCCCGCCTCTGCGAGGCGGATATGGCAACAATGACCCGGCCGATGAGGGACGCGCACTATCCCGTCGCCAGCTACGGCTTCTCGCAAGAATTCGGTGAGTATCTTCGGAATCTCCCGCTCGAGCCGGGGCGTGGCACCATAGTCGGGCGAACCCTGCTGGAGGTTAGGCCCGTCCAGATCGCCGACGTGCTTGATGATCCAGAGTATTCGATGCGCGAGGGACAGAGACTTGGTGGGTTTCGCACAGTGCTCGGGGTGCCGCTCCTGCGCGAAGGGAGCCCGATCGGTGTGCTGGCATTGACCCGCTCGACCGTGCGTCCCTTCACAGAAAAACAGATCGAGTTGGCATCGACATTCGCCGATCAGGCAGTGATCGCGATCGAAAATGTGCGTCTCTTCCAGGAAGTGCAGGCGAGAACCGAGGAGTTGTCGCGCTCGCTCAAGGAACTGAGGATCGCGCAAGATAGATTGATCCAGACGGAGAAACTCGCCTCGCTCGGGCAGCTGACCGCCGGGATCGCGCACGAGATCAAGAACCCACTAAACTTCGTCAACAATTTCTCGGCGCTATCCCTCGAAATGATCGACGAGTTGCAGCAGGCGCTCGACGCCGCGACCGCCGAAGGTGCGGTTCGCGCCGAGATCGATGAGCTCACCGAGGTGCTCAGGGGTAACCTTGGAAAGATTGTCCAGCACGGCAAGCGCGCCGACTCCATCGTCAAGAATATGCTCCTGCACTCGCGCCAGGGGGCGGGCGAGCGGCGGTGTGCCGACATCAACGTCATTGTCGAGGAGAGCTTAAATCTCGCCTATCATGGTGCCCGCGCCGAGAAGCAGGGGTTCAATATAACGCTGGAGAAGTCACTCGACCCGACTGCCGGAAAGGTCGACTTGTATCCCCAGGAGATCACGCGCGTGCTTCTCAACCTCATCTCCAACGGCTTCTATGCGACGAGCAAGCGCGCGGCTTCGGAGTCCCGCGACAGTTATGAGCCGATGCTGGCGGCAGTGACCAGGAATCTCGGCGAGAGCGTTGAGATCATTATCCGAGACAACGGCCTCGGCATCCCGCCGGACGTGAGGGAAAAGATGTTCAACCCCTTCTTCACGACCAAGCCTGCCGGCGAAGGGACCGGCCTCGGCCTGTCTCTCAGTTACGATATTATCGTGAAGCAACATGCCGGTTCAATCGACGTGGACACAGAACTCGGTCACTACACCGAGTTTCGCATCCGACTGCCGCGGATCGCCGCCGGGATCGCAAATCCGGAGGGCAGATCATGAGTCTTCTTATCTTGGTGGTCGACGACGAGCCAGACATCGAGTTGCTCTTCCGACAGCAGTTTCGCCGAGACCTGCGCGCCGGCCGCTTCGTGATGGAGTTCGCCCAGTCGGCGCCAGCCGCACTCAAGCGGATCGCCGATGCCGCCGATGTCACGCTCATTCTCATTCTGTCGGATGTCAACATGCCAGGGATGAGCGGACTGGAGTTGCTGCCGAAAGCGAGGAGCATACGGCCTGATGTGCCGGTGATCATGATCACCGCTTATGGCGATCCGGACACGAAACAGAAGGCTCTGGAAAACGGCGCCGAAGCGCTTCTGACGAAACCGATCGACTTCGCCGCATTGCGAGAGGAAATCGACATGCGAGTTGGGCGCGCCGCATGATAAGCAGTATCCTCGTTGTTGACGACGAACCGGACCTGGAACTCCTCATTGTCCAAAAGTTCCGGACTCAGATTCGCGACGGCACAATGAGCTTTCTGTTTGCTCGCGACGGCGTCGAGGCATTGGCCGTGCTTGCCGGCAACCAGGACGTGGATATGGTGCTCAGCGACATTAACATGCCGCGCATGGATGGTTTGTTGCTTCTGGCGAAGCTTCAGGAGAGGGATGAGAACCTGTGCACGGTAATCGTTTCCGCCTACAGCGACATGGTCAACATCCGAACCGCGATGAACCGCGGCGCCTATGATTTCGTGACCAAACCGATAGATTTCGCCGATCTCGAGGCGACAATCGTCAAGACGATCCACCATGTGGAGGCAATGCGCGAGGCGCAGCGCCGGCAGGCGGCGGCCGAGCAGGCGCGTGCGTCGCTTTCCCGTTACTTTTCGCCTAATCTCGCCGAACGCTTAGCAAGCAGTGCCGACGCCCTCGACCTTGGCGGCGCGCGTCGGGAGGTTGCGTCCCTCTTTACCGATTTGACCGGTTTCACCACCCTCGTGGAGACGATCGACCCGGAAGTGCTCGGTCCGCTGCTCAACGACTACATTGTCGGCATGACCGACATTGTCTTCGCCCATGATGGTACGGTAGCAAAGATAATCGGCGATGCGCTCCACGTGCTTTTTGGCGCTCCTGCCGATCAGCCCGACCATGCCAGTCGGGCCGTCGCCTGTTCGCTCGCTCTTGACGCCTTCGCGCGGTCCTTCCAGGAAGATTGGAGCAGAAAAGGTGTGGCCCTTGGTGCCACCCGGATCGGTGCGCATGCCGGCACGGCTGTTGTCGGAAATTTCGGCGGAGGAAGGTTCTTCGACTACAGCGCCTATGGCGACACCATCAATGTTGCCGCGCGCCTGCAAGTAGCCAACAAGGCGCTGGGCACCCGTATTTGTGTAAGTAGCAGCGTCGCTGAAAAAGTGCCGCATTTTTGCGGTCGTCCCGTTGGCAACCTCTTCCTAAGAGGCAGAGTCGAGCCGATCCGCGCTTTCGAGCCCCTAGAAGCCGAAAAGTGTGCCAGTGCAGAAACACAGGCATACATGGATGCTTTTGAAGAGCTGGCGGCTGGCGATGTTCGAGCAGTCGCATCGTTCGCCGCGTTAGTGGTTCGAAACACTGAGGACCGGCTCGCCAGCTTTCACCTGAAGCGGCTATTAAACGGCGAGTCCAGCACGACAATAAACCTCTAGAAAATGCGGTTAAGCGTCAGCGGATTGCGGGTGCCTGCCGACTGTTTTCGAGCTGATGTGCTTTCTCATGACGTGTGGCGCCTTTTCTCAAGAAGGAGCCACTCTTGAGTCCTATGGCAAATTCAACGTGCAGCCGATGTTCGACACGATTGGCGCAGCCCGATCTGCTGTGGCATTCGTGAATCTCCTCACCGAGGAATTCAAGACGCGAAAGCTGGCCGCTCGCTTTGCAGCCGGTCCGACTGAACAATCACGCCGGGCTCTCTGCGATTTCCACAACAATGGATGCAACCGATGCCGCTATCCACAAGGCGCGTCCTATGTCCAATTGACAGATATCCTACAAGTGGATATGTCTGTCCTATTCTGAACTCATGCATGAACGAGAACGCATGACGCTTAAGACGATGAAGCCTTTGACGCGGGCGCCTCTGCTGCACGTCTCGGTGCAAGAGAGCCTTCGCGCTTATATCGCCGACAACGGCCTTGCGCCGGGAACGCTGCTGCCGGCCGAGGGAGAGCTTGCAAGCCAACTCGGCGTCAGCCGCAATTCGCTACGCGAGGGCATCAAGGCGCTGGAGTCGCTTGGCGTTCTGGAATCGCGGCGCGGTGTCGGCATCTTCGTCAAGGCCTTCTCCTTCGAGCCGCTGCTCGACAATCTGGCTTACGGCCTCGGCGGCGCGCTTCGCCAGATCGAGGAAGTCCTCGAGATCCGACGCACGCTCGAAGTCGGCCTCATCGGCAAGACGCTCGAGATGATCAGCGATGAGGATATCGCCGAGCTGCGTGCCACGGCGAACAGGATGCGCCTCCATGCCGAGCGCGGCGAATCCTTCGCGGAAGACGACCAGCTTTTTCACCGCCTGCTTTTCCGCTGCCAGAACAACGAGACGCTCGTGCGGCTGATCGATGTTTTCTGGCTGGCTTTCTACAAGGCGTCCGACTTCGTCAATCTCGACAATGTCGATCCCATGGCCACCTGGAGGGACCACGAGGCGATCGTCGATGCAGTGGAAGCGAAGAACCTGGAGGAGGCGCGCATACGCCTGGATCGCCATTATGCCGGCATCTCCCGGGTGATCGCAAATAACAAGACAAGTTCAAATGTGGGAGGAACACAATGAAACGACTGTCCAGATTATCGGCTATCGCGATCGCCGCGATGATGGCGACGACCGCCATTCCAGCCTTGACGACGCCGGCTGAAGCGGCAACGCTTTCCGGCGGCTTCGACGTCGGCCCCGGCGGCTTTCAGGGCAACTTCAATCCGCTGGCCGCGACCGCAGGCTTCACCTGGCTCAGCATCTATTATGAGCCGCTCGTCGCCTATGACGAAAAGCTGCAGAAGGTCGTCGGCGTCCTTGCCTCGTCTTATGAGGTCAGCGACGACCAGAAGACCTACACCTTCAAGCTCGCGGATGCGAAGTGGCATGACGGCAAGCCCTTCACGGCGAAGGATGCGAAATTCACCATCGAACTGGCGACGAACGCCAAGACGGGATCGGTGCTTGCCGCGCGCCTCAAGCCGGTCTCGGCGGTCGAGGCACCCGATGACCATACGCTCGTCGTCAAGCTGAGCGCACCGAGCGCCAGTATCCTGGATACGATGACCAAGGTGATGATGCTGCCCGAGCACGCGCTCGCCTCCACCCCCGCCGACCAGCTTGCAAAGAGCACCTGGTGGTCGACGTCGCCGATCGGTACCGGCCCGTTCAAGTTCACCAAATACGTCACCGACCAATATGTCGAGCTCGCTGCCAACATCGATTATCGCGGCGGCAAGCCGGCGCTGGAAAAGGTGATCAATCGATATTTCGCCGATCCGGCGGCAGCGATCGCCGCCCTGCGGTCCGGTGAAATCCAGTTCACCTATGTCGATTCCAACGACGTGCCGACCTTCAAGGACGACAAGTCCTTCAAAGTCATCGAAGGCAACTCCTTCGTCGTCAACTATCTGGGCTTCAACCACGATTCGCCGATCTGGAAGGATGTGCGCGTCCGCCAGGCGGTGATGTATGCCATCAATCGCGACGCCATCATCAAGAGCCTTTACGCCGGCGCTGCGACGCCGGCCAATTGCGCCTATATCGCCGATCGGCTGGTGCCGAAGGATATCGAAGCCTACGCCTACGATCCGCAAAAGGCAAAGGACCTGCTGAAGGAAGCCGGCTGGGATGAGATCAACGGCGCCAAGCCGATCACGCTTTTGACCTACTACACGACGCCGCTTGCGACCAACGTGCTCGCGGCCGTGCAGGCGATGCTCGCCCAGGTCGGCATCAATGTCGTGCCGCGCGCCGTCGATGCGCCGACCTACAACAGCATCGTGCTGAAGGCAGATGCCGACATCTCGCAGTTCCAGATGGTTTATGCCGGCCTGCAAAACGGCCCGGATGCCGGCAGCATCAATCCCGGCCTCAACGAAAAGCAGATACCGCCGGCAGGCCCGAACGTCGTGCGCGCCCGCATGCCGGATCTGACCTCAGCGCTCGATGCTGCCCTTGCCGAAACCGACAGCAGCAAGCGCGATGCCCGCTATCAGCAGGTCTGCAAGGTGATGAACACCGAGTTGCCCTGGGGGACACTTTGGGTCGCGAACCGCTACGGCGTGGTGTCGACCAAGGTCAAGGATTTCGTCTGGACGCCGGCTCCGGGCGGCGGGCCGTACCAGGCCAATCCGCAGCAGTGGTCGATCGCCGAATAAGGCGCTCTTCTTGAACGATCGAGGGTGGCTTCGGCCACCCTCACCGAATGGATTTCCAATGCTCAGATACAGCCTCCGGCGCGTTGTCATCGGGATGGGCATGCTCCTTGCCTTGAGCGCGCTGATCTTCCTGCTGCTGCGCCTTGCCCCCGGCGATCCGATCGATGCCTATATCGATCCCAACATCCCAATGTCGTCGTCTGATCTTGCTGACCTGCGCAGCCGGCTCGGGCTCGACCAGCCTTTGCCGGTTCAGTATCTCGCATGGCTGCAGCAGGCGCTGGCGGGCAATCTCGGCTATTCGATCAAGCGGCTGGACCAGCCGGTCCTTAACCTCGTGCTTTCGCGCATCGGCCCAACGGTGCTCCTCATGGGCACCGCGCTGGTGATCGCGATCGTCGCCGGGATTGCGATCGGCGTCATCAGCGCCGTGCGCCGCAATTCCCTCGCCGACATTTCCTTTTCGGTCTTCGCACTTGCCGGCATTTCCAGCCCGGCCTTTTTGAGCGCGCTGATCGGTCTTTACATTTTTTCCGTCCGGCTGAACTGGACGCCGTCTGGCGGCATGCTGACGCCGGGCGAGGAGTTCTCAATCCTCGATCTCCTGCGGCATCTGATCCTGCCTGCAGCATTGCTCGCCATCGCCCAGGCTGCCTTGATCATGCGCTACATGCGCGCCTCGATGCTCGAAGTCCTCAACCAGGATTACGTGCGAACGGCCCGCGCCAAGGGCGTCGTCGAGTTCTGGGTCATCACCAAGCATGCTCTTAGAAACGCGCTGCTGCCCGTCGTCACGCTGATCGGTTCGACCATCGGCCTTGCGATTGGCGGGGCGATCTTCATCGAAAGCGTCTTCAACTGGCCGGGCATGGGCCTGCTGCTCGTCGATGCCGTTGAGACGCGCGACTATCCCGTCATCATGGGTGCGACGCTTGTCATCGGCACCTGCGTCATCATCGTCAATCTGCTGACCGATATCGCCTATGCGGTCATCGATCCGCGCATCAAGGTGGGCTGAGTGATGCTGGCACGCACCGCAACCCGCAGCCCCGGCCCTCTCGCCCGCGCCTTTGACCGCTTCCTTCTCAATCGGGCAGCCGTCTTCGGGCTATGCGTCGCAGTCCCGATGCTGGCGATCATCCTCTCTTATCCGCTCTGGTGGCGTTTCCTGCCGAACGACATCGATCTTCTGGCGATGAACAGCGGCCCGACCGCGACGCATTGGTTCGGCACGGACGGCGTTGGCCGCGACGTCTTTGCCCGGGTTATGGAGGGCGGCCGCATCTCGCTTCTGGTCGCTGTCGCCTCGACTGCGATCTCGGCGATGATCGGTTTCCTCTTCGGCGCCGTCTCCGCCCTGGCCGGCCGTTGGGCTGATGCGCTTTCGATGCGCTTCGTCGACCTGGTAATGACGCTGCCGCCGGTCATCTTCCTGCTCGTGCTCGCCTCGATTGCCGGTACCGGCATCTGGCCGACGGTGCTGGTGATCTCGCTGCTCTCCTGGCCGCTGCTTGCCCGCATGATCCGCTCGCGACTGCTGGAACTGCGCGAACGCGATTTCGTCCTGGCGGCGCGCGGCATGGGTGCCGGCCTGCCGCACCTGCTCTTCCGTCACGGCCTGCCGAATTCGATCGATATCCTGATGGTCTATGCAACGCTGCAGATCGCCAATGCCATTCTTCTCGAGGCCGGCCTCTCCTTCCTCGGGCTCGGCATTGCGCCGCCGGCTGCAAGCTGGGGCAACATGTTGAATGCCGCCCGCTCCACCGCAGTTCTCGAACAATATCCATGGCAATGGCTCTTCCCCGGTGGGGCGCTGGTCCTTGCCGTGCTTGCGATCAATTTCATTGGCGATGGCCTGAGGGACGCCTTCGATCCTCGCGCCGAATTAAACTGACAATCGAAAGAAAGCGAAAATGAGCAAATTCAAGGGTGTGGTTCCTCCTGTCGTAACGCCGCTGAACGACGATCTCACCGTCGACTATCCCTCCTATACGCGCGTTCTGGAGCACCTGATCGGCGCCGGCTGCCACGGGGTCTTCGTGCTCGGCTCGACGAGCGAGGTGGTGTTTTACGACGACAAGACGCGGCGCGAGATCATCGAACATTCGGCGAAGGTGGTGAACGGCCGCGTGCCGCTCATCGTCGGCACCATCGATCCGACGACCGATCGGGTCATTTCGCATGCGAAGATCGCAAAGGCAGCGGGCGCCGACGCCGTTGTCGTGACAGCGCCCTTCTATACCGTTACCAGCCAGTCCGAGATCCTCGACCACTTCCGCTATATCCGCGACGCCGTCGATGTGCCGCTCATCGCCTATGACATTCCCGTCTGCGTCAACGTCAAGCTGCAACGCCAAACGACGGTGACGCTCGCCAAGGAAGGCACGATCATCGGCTTGAAGGATTCAAGCGGCGACGACGGCAATTTCCGCTATGCGCTTCTGGATCTCGCCGCGCACAAGGACATTTTCCTGATGACAGGCTCGGAAATCGTTGTTGATACGGCGCTGCTGATGGGGGCCCACGGCGTCGTTCCCGGCATCGCCAATGTCGACCCGCACGGTTATGTCCGCCTTTGGGATGCGGCGCAGCGTGGCGACTGGGCTCTCGCGAAGAAGGAGCAGGAACGTCTTTGCCGGCTCTTCGAAATCGTCTGGGTTGCGCAGGGCCGTGTCAGCGGCGGCGCCTCGGGCATCGGCGCCTTCAAGACCGCCATGAAGCAGCTTGGCATCATCGACACTGCCTTCATGCCGCGTCCGCGTGCTCCCCTCAACGAAGCCGAGACCGCCAAGATCGACGATATCCTGCGCGCGACCGGGCTGCTTGGCTGATGATCGCCATGCAACAGACCGCCGACCCCATTCTCGACATTCGCGGACTGCGGACGATCTTTCGCATCCGCGGCGGCGAGGTGACGGCGGTCAATGGCATCGACCTTGCCGTCGCCGCCGGCGAGACGCTGGCACTTGTCGGCGAATCCGGCTCGGGCAAGTCGGTAACGAGCCTTTCGGTCATGCGACTACTGACCCGCAATATCGGCGCGATCGCCGCCGGCAGCATTCGCCTGAAGCGGAAGAGCGGCACCGTCGCCGACCTCGTCCTGCTTGACGAGCATGACATGCGAAAGGTCCGCGGCGACGATATCGGCATGGTGTTTCAGGAGCCGATGTCGAGCCTCAATCCCGTCTTCACCATCGGCGACCAGATATCGGAGCCGATCCGCATTCATCGCGGGGCGGACCGGAAGGCCGCGATGAATGCGGCCATTGCCCTGCTCGAGAGCGTTGGCATTCCCGATGCGAAGCGCCGTGCCGGCCAATATCCGCATGAACTTTCCGGCGGCATGCGCCAGCGCGCGACGATCGCCATGGCGCTCGCCTGCGATCCGGCACTGCTGATTGCCGACGAGCCGACGACGGCGCTCGACGTGACGATCCAGGCGCAGATCCTCGACCTGCTCTTGAAGCTGCAGCGCGAGCGCGGCATGGCGATGCTCTTCGTCACCCATAATCTCGGCGTCGTCGCGGAAATCGCCCACCGCGTCGCGGTCATGTATGCCGGGCGGATCGTCGAGCAGGGGCCGGTCGGCGAGGTTTTCCGCAATCCGAAGCATCCCTATACGATCGGCCTGCTCGCCTCGATGCCGCGGCTCGGCGACGCAACCCGCATGAAGCTTGCCGGCGAAAAGCTCGCCGCCATTCCCGGCATGGTGCCGAGCCTGATGAAAATGCCCCAGGGCTGCGCCTTCCAGCCACGGTGCAAGTTCGCCATAGACGCGTGCCGCGCGGCTGTCCCGCCGCTCGAAGACGTCAATCCGCAGCATAAAAGCCGCTGCATCCGCTGGCGGGAGATCTAGATGAACGAGCCATTGCTTTCCGTTTCCGGTCTCGCGAAACATTATACGTCGCGCGGCACGAAACTTACCATCCTGCAGGATATCTCCTTCGATATCGGCAAGGGCGAGGTCGTCGGCCTCGTCGGCGAATCCGGCAGCGGCAAGACGACGATCGGCCGCTCGGTGCTGCGGCTGGTCGAGCCCTCCTCCGGAAGCGTGCGTTTTGACGGAACCGAACTCACCGCGCTATCCGCCTCCGCCATGCGGAGCGCCCGGCCGCGCATGCAGTATATTTTCCAGGACCCCTATGCCAGCCTCTCGCCGCGCATGACGATCGGCGAAATCCTGACCGAGGGGCTGAAGATCCAGGGCATCGGAAAGCACGAGGAAAGGCTCGACCGGGCGCGCTCCGCCCTTGAGCAGGTCGATCTTCCGGCCGACGCCCTCAATCGCTATGCACATGAATTTTCCGGCGGACAGCGCCAACGCATCGGTATTGCCCGCGCCTTGACGCTGTCGCCGGAATTCATCGTTGCCGACGAGCCCGTTTCGGCGCTCGACGTCTCCATCCAGGCCCAGGTCATCAACCTTCTGCGCGATCTGCAGCAGCGCCTCGGCCTCACCATGCTGTTCATTTCGCATGACCTGGCGGTGGTCGAATATATCTGCGACCGCGTGATCGTGCTCTATCTCGGGCGGATCATGGAGATCGCACCGAGCGCCGATCTCTATGCCAGGCCGCAGCATCCCTATACCCGCGCCCTGCTCTCGGCGATCCCCTCGCCTGACCCGGATGCCCGGCGTAACCGGCAGATATTGAAGGGCGACATTCCAAGCCCGGCCAATCCGCCAAGCGGCTGCGTCTTCCGGACGCGCTGTCCAAAGGCGCTGGATGCCTGCGCCCGGACCGTGCCGGAACTGCGCGAAGTGGCCCCTTCGCATTTCAAGGCCTGCATTCGAGACGACCTGAATTGATCGGCAAAAGGAGCATTCGGTGACAGCGAAAAGGCGGCATCCGATCGGCGGGAACTGGGCAAGCCTTCTTTTGCCGATCGAGACAGACGACAGCATAAATTTCGAAAAGCTCGGCGAGGAAATCGATATTCTGATCGCAGCCGGCGTCGACGGCATTTATTCGAACGGTACGGCGGGCGAATTCCATAACCAGACCGAAGCGGAATTCGACCGCATCCAGTCCATGCTCTGCGAGCGTTGCACGAAAGCCGGAATGCCCTTCGTCATCGGCGCATGCCAGCCGGATGCGATGATCCAGCTGGACCGCGTCCGGCGTGCAGCCTTCTTCAGGCCGCTTGCCATTCAGGTGATCCTGCCGGACTGGTGGCCGGTCAACGATCTCGAAGCTGCCGATTTCCTGGCGAGGGCATCTAAGGTCGCCGATGGGATTGCGCTGATCCTTTACAATCCGCCGCATGCCAAACGCGTTCTGACGCCGAGCGAGCTTGCAAATATCTGCATCCCCTGCCCTGATATCGTCGGCATCAAGCTTTCCGATGGCGGCGCGCACTGGTATGGCGAAGCGCGGAAATACCTCCAGGAATTCTCGCTCTTCGTACCCGGCCATCACCTGGCGACCGGCATGAGTAAAGGCGTGGCTGCAGGCGCATTTTCCAACGTCGCCTGCCTCAGCCCGCGCGGCGCGCAGCGATGGACCGATCTGATGAAGACCGACCTCGAGGCGTCATTGGAAGCCGAACGCCGGATCTGCAAATTCATGGACGAACATATCGTCCCCTTCCGCCAGAAGGCCGGTTATTCGAATGCTGCGCTCGATAAACTGCTGAGCGCAATCGGCAATTGGGGACCTGTCGGAACTCGGCTGCGGTGGCCCTACCGCGCCATCGACGAGGCGGAGGCGACGCGGCTCAGCGAGATCGCGCGCGACGAGCTGGGCGAGCTCTTTTTTGCTCCCTAAAACACCAGCTGCACCTTGCAGGCAGCCGAACGATCGCCGGCCTGTTCGAAAGCATCCAAAGCGCGTTCGAGGGGAAAGCTGTGGCTGATGACCGGACGGATGTCGATCTGCCGGCTGGCAATCAATGCCACCGCATCCTTGAATTCGCTGTGAAAGCGTTGCGAACCGTGGATATGCAGTTCCTTGCCGACCAGGGCGTTGAGCGGAATGGCTATGTCGCCGGTCACGCCCACCTGCACGATCGTGCCGCGCGGCTTGACCGACGCAATCGCAAAGCGGATTGCCGGTGCTGCGGCTGAGCATTCGAATGCAAGGTCGAAATAGCCTTTGCCGGCTTCGTAGGGCGCGAGCGCAGCCTGATCTTTTGCGTTGATCGTTTTGTCCGCTCCCATTGCGCTTGCGCGCCGGAGTGCTGCGTCAGCGAGGTCGGTGACGACGATTTCCGCAGCCTGATGATAACGCGCCGCGGCAACGGCAAGACATCCTATCGGGCCGGCGCCGGTAATCAGCACCTTTTTTCCCGCGACTTCGCCCGCGCGTGACGCTGCATGCAGGCAGACGGCAAGCGGTTCGGCGCATGCCGCTTCGGCCGCATCGACATCTCCTAAAACAGCAACGCATTGCACCGCCGGCACGACCAACCACTGGCGAAACATGCCTTGCTCATGGGGAAGCCGCATGGCGCTTCCCATGAAGCGCATGTCGAGGCAGTGGATCGGCTGCCCGCGCTGGCAATATTCGCACGATCCGCACGGCTGGCTCGGATTGATGGCGACCAGGGTGCCCTCAGGCAGGGCCACTCCGGCGCCCGCCGTCTCGACGAAGCCGGACGCCTCGTGTCCGGGAATGATCGGCTCGCGCACGCGCACCGGCCCGAAGCCGCCGTCCTGGTAGTAATGGAGGTCGGAGCCGCAAATCCCTGCAGCCGCCATGCGCAAGAGCACTTCGCCTTCGCCCGGTTCCTGCACGGAGCCTGCCTCGACCCTCAGGTCGCGTGCGCCGTAAAGCCGGGCAAATCGCGTCTGCATAGGCTTTCTCCCCATTACTTCAGCAAGCCGAGCTGCTGCGGCAGCCAGAGCGAGACCGACGGGATGAAGGTGATCAGGATCAGTGCGACGAACAGCGGAACGAGCCAGGGCAGGATCGCCATGGTCGTGCGCTCGACGGAGAGTTTTGCCACCCGTGAAAGGACGAACAATACCATTCCGAGCGGCGGATGAAGCAAGCCGATCATCAAATTGAGCGTCATGATCAGGCCGAACTGCACGGGATCGATCTGGAACTGCATCACGATCGGCAGCAGGATCGGAACAAGGATGGTGATCGCCGCGATCGTATCCAGGAAGCAGCCGACGAAAAGCATCAGCAGATTGACGAGGATCAGGAAAACCCACTTGTTGTCGGTGATCGACAGGATCGCCGTCGACAAGAGCTGCGCGGCCTGGCTGACTGTCAGCAGCCAGGCAAAGACCGAGGCCGCGGTGACGATGAAGAGGACCGAGGCCGTGGTCTCGATCGTATCGAAGCTCGCCTTGGCGAGCGTCGATAGCGTCATGGTGCGGTAGCGCACTAGCCCCAGGAAAAGCGACCAGAGCACCGCCGCGACTGCCGCTTCCGTCGGCGTAAACCAGCCCATTGTCATGCCGCCGATGAGAATGACCGGCGTCATCAGGGCCATGACCGCTGAAAAGGAGAAATACCAATCCAGTGCCAGAAGCGCGGCAAGCGCGATGCCGACCGACACGTTCATCGACAAGCCGGCAAGTATCATGAGGTAAATCGCGACGGGAACGAGCAGCACCACGACGATTTCCAGCGACGCCGACAGAAGCTGCTTGACATCGAAGGGCGCATCCGACCCCCAGCTCCGCGCATAGGCGAATCCGGCAACGGTCACCATCATCAGAACGGTCATGACGATGCCGGGCAGAATGCCGGCCATGAACAGGGCGCCGATCGAGACGTTCGCCATCATGCCGTAGATGACAAAGGGCAAAGACGGCGGGAAGATCGGTCCGAGCGTCGCCGAGGCCGCCGTGACGCCGACGGCTGCTTCAACCGGGTAGCCGTGGTCCTTCATCGCCTTGATCTCGATGGTGCCGATCCCGGCGGCATCCGCAAGCGCGGTTCCGGACATGCCGGAGAAGATCACAGAGCCTATGATGTTGACCTGCGCGAGGCCGCCCTTCATCCAGCCGACGAGGGCGACCGCAAACGAATATATACGTCCGGTCACCCCTGCCGAATTCATCAGGTTGCCGGCGAGAATGAAAAACGGGACGGCAAGCAGCGGAAAACTCTCGACGCCGGCAATCATTCGCTGGGCGACGATGATGTCGGGCGCGACACCGTAAAGGACGATATAGAGCACCGAGGCGGTCGCCATCGAGATCGCGACCGGCACGCCGATGACCATCAGCAGGAGAAACGAGCCGACAAGCAGGAGCATGTGATCAATCCTCGATTTTCTGGAATTCCTCGGGCCGCTCCAGGACGGAATAGCCGCGGCGCATATTGGCAACGAAGACCACGATGGCGCGCAGCAGCATCAGGACGAATGCGGCAAAGACGCTGTAAAAAACGATGTTGCGCGGCAGCGCGATGGTCACCATCTCCTCCCCGGCGACAATCTGCACATAGCGCCACATCAGATGGCAGCCGTAGGCAAAGAAGGCGATGCGGACGACATCGACGAAGCTGGCAAGGATCCTCGCCATCCGCTGCGGCATGTAGTGGTAGAACACGTCCACCTGTATGTGGCGCGAGGTTCGCACGCACATGACCGAACCGAGAAAGACGACGCCGATCAGGCAGTTGATGGCTATCTCTTCCGTCCAGGCATAGCTGTCGTTCAATACATAGCGCGTGAAGAACTGCAGAAAGACACAGCCGGTCATGAGCCAGAAGACGATCAGGGTGATCCAGTCCTCCGGGGCATAATCCGAGGCTTTTGCGATCGGAGCCGCGCCTTCGAACGTATGGGCAATCTCGTCTGGGGTGATCTGGGTGTGGACTTCTTGCGACATGGGGAACGTCCGTTTTCGCCGGAAAGGAGGATGCGGCGCTCAATGGCGCCGCGTCCTTTGCGATTACTGGATAGCGCGGATGGCTTCCCAGTCGGTCTTTTCGTAGCCGAAATCCTCGAAGGCCACTTTCTCGGCAACTGCCTTCTCGAAGTCGGCCTTGTCGACTTCCGTCACGTTGAGCCCCTTCTCCTTGAAGGTGGCGATGAGGCCCTTTTCCCGTCCTTCGATAGTCTTCGTGGTACGCTCTGCAGCTTCCCGCATCACGGTCTCGAAGATTGTCTTGTCCTCGTCGGACAGGCTCGACCACAGGGTCTTGGAAACCACGGTGTTCAGATGATCGACGATATGGCCGGTCAGGATGATGTTCTTCTGAACCTCGTAGAATTTCTTCGCCTCAATCGTCGTCAGCGGATTTTCCTGTGCCTCGACCGTGCCATTCTGAAGCGCAAGATAGACCTCGGCAAAGGCGATCGGCGTCGTGTTTGCGCCGCAGGCGCGGGGCATTGCAAGATAGGCAGGAACGTCGGGAACGCGGATTTTGAGACCCTGCATGTCGGCGCATTTGGCGATCGGCTTGTTCGAGGTCGTCTGGCGCGTGCCGTAATAGCTGACGGCAGTGATATGGTTGCCGGTCTTGTCTTCGTAGCCCTGTGCAAGGCGCTTGAAGACATCGCTCTTGGTGTAGGCGATCAGATGTTCCGGGCCGCGGAAGATATAGGGATAGTAGGTGACGCCGATCGGCTTGTAATCGCGCGCGGCAAAGCTCGAGCCGGAAATGATGATATCGACGGTGCCGAGCTTCAGTCCCTGGTTGATGTCCGCTTCCTTGCCGAGCTGCGAAGCGGGATAGACCTCGATCTTGTAGCGCCCGCCGGTGCGCTTGTTGATCTCCTCGGATGCCCAGACCGAATCCGTGTGGAAGGGTTCGGACGTTTCATAGACATGGGCCCATTTCAGGACCGTCTGTGCATGTGCGCCAACCGTCGTCGCCATGATGGCGGCTGCGGTGCAAACTATCGTAGCCAGTCTGATCTTCATCGCTCTTTCCTCCCGAGCTTGCGTTAGATCTTTGCATTCCTCCGGGCCGCAGCGCGGCCGCCTTCGTCTTCCCCGAAAAGCTCCTCCCCGAAGCTTTCGGAAAACCTCTTCTGCGATCGGTCGAGATGCGTCCGCATGGCCTGTTTGGCGGCAGCGGGGTCATTGGCGGCGATCGCATCTCTGATGGCGCGATGCTCCTCCATCGCGCGCGTCCACGAATCCGGTCCCTCGAAATGGCTCGCCAGCTTTTCGAAATACGGCGTCATGCGCTGATCGTAGATTTCGCCGGTGAAGCGGATGAGCACGGCATTTCCGACGATGCCGGCAATTGCCGTGTGAAAGGCGCGGTCGATTTCGAGCGCCGCATCGGTATCGTTCACAACGCTTGCCATCTGCTGCAGGTTCTCGTCGAGCAGTGCAATATGACCGGCGGTCGCGCGCTGCGCAGCCTCCTCGGCGATCGCGCATTCGATGATGGAGCGGGCCTGCAGCAGCTCGAAAGGCCCTTCGAACGGTTCGCGCTCCGGCTGAGCGGGCTGAACGGTGTGCTTGCGGGCGACATATATTCCCGAGCCCATGCGGATATGCACGAGCCCTTCCACTTCCAGCACGATCAATGCTTCACGAATGGTCGGACGCGAGACGCCCAGCTTTTCGGCAAGTTCGCGCTCCGGCGGGAGGCGCTGGCCAACGGCCAGTTCGCCAGTCGCGATCATCGAACGAATTTGGTCCGCCACCTGCCTGTAAAGGCGGCGCGATTCAACAGCCGAAAACATCTAGCCTCCCCGGCGCATTTCTCCTCAAACGCGCAATTGGCCAAGTGGCCTGACCAATTCATCCATTCGTAACATTGATCGTCTCGTGCGTCAATCCGACGCAAGGACGGGCTCTATGGATTAAACGGCGGTTGCAGAGCATAACGTGCGGCAAGTGCGGCAAAGGATTGCGCTGTCGCAGGGTCGAGTTCGACACCATTTTTCTCGCGGTCCTCGGCAACTTTCCATTCGCGGTCGCCTGGCGCCATGACGTTCAAGTCATCGCGGGCCGGCGAATTGCGCAGCGTCTCCAGATAACGCGTCATGGCAGCGTCGAACTGGTGTTTGTCCAGGAAAGCCTCAGGCTTCATCGCCAGGACGAAGGCGCCCAGTCCGCGCGGTGTCGAGAAGTCCGGACCGGGCATTGGCGCAATGTCGAAGCTCAATTTCATGCCGGTCAGGACGGCGCTGAGGATTTCGGAGATCCCGGCCAACCCGGCCCCCTTGAAGCCGAATTCACCGCCAAGCGGCGCCAGCATATTGGCCTCATCCGGGTCGGTGGTATCGTAGCCGCGGCTGTCCGAAGCCGTACCGGCGGGCAAACTCTTGCCAAGGCTCCTGTAAAGCTGAACGCGGTTATACGGCACCGCGCTGGTGGCCATATCGAAGAGCCAGGGATTGCCGTTCTCAACCGGCACCGCGCAGGCGATCGGATTGGTGCCGTGAAAGCGCATCGCGCCGTCATGCAAGCGAACAAAACTGTCGGAATTGCAGAACGCAAAACCGATGAAGCCCTGCCCGGCCGCCTGAAGCGCATAGGCGCCGGCCGGCCCGAAATGCGAGGAATTGCGGATGGCCACGGCGCCGATGCCATGGCGGTCCGCCAATTCGATCGCATGATCCATCGCCACGAAGGTCGCAAGCCCTCCATGGCCATTATCGGCGTCGAGCACACCGACCGCTCCGAATGCCGACGAAAGCGCCACTTTCGGCTGCGGGTTGATGCGGCCCTCGATCAAGCCTTTGACATAGTGCGGCAAAAGCCTGACGCCGTGGCTGTCGATGCCGAGCCGCGTCCCATGCATCATTGCCCGCGTCGCTCCATCGCTGGTAGCCTCGTCAGCACCCGCTGCCATGAAGACGGCGCGACAGAAGCTGTCGATGGAAGCAAGCGTGGCCCTTACCGGCGAAGTCGGATGTTCAGTCGGCATCGGCAAATCACCTTTCACCAGCGCTCGCTGGCCGCCTTGGCGTCGTAACGGGCTCGGGCCGCCAGAATTTCAGCCTGGTTCGATTCCGTCCACCCCACCAGCGCGCGGATGGTTTCGTGCAGAGTGCAGCCAAGCGGCGACAATGCATATTCCACACGCGGCGGCACGACGGGATAGACCGTTCTCTCGATAATTCCGTCGCGTTCGAGGTTGCGCAAGGTGGTCGTCAGCATGCGCTGGCTGATGCCTTCGATGCTGTTGCGCAATTGCGTGAAGCGGAGCGTGCGCTTTTCCAGAAGAGCGATCACCAGCAGCGACCATTTATCGGCGATCCGATCGAGGATCTGCCGCACCTCGCAGCCTTCGCGCACATCCCATTGCAGGACGTCGTAATCCGCCTCGCTGCTGCAAAGGTTACTCGGTGAGTTTAAAGTGCCTTCTTTCATGGGTCCGGAGCATGGCCTAATTGTTTGATGGTTACAAGAGGGAACTGACTGACGAAAAGTCACTCAAACTCTCTTCATCGTCAACGAAGGACCATGCTTATGTCCACGACCCTTTCTTCTTCCGAAGCAGGCGCTGCACCTATGACGCCGCGTGCTGCAGCGACGTTGATCGTCCTTTGCGGAGCCATTTTTCTTGAGGGCATCGATGTTGCCATGCTCAATATCGCGCTTCCGGCAATCCGGGCCGATCTAAATCTGACGACAACGACGCTGAGCGGCGTGGTGAGCGCCTATGTGCTGGGCTATGCCGGTTTCATGCTTCTTGGCGGCCGTGCTGCGGACATTTTCGGCAAGCGCCGGGTCTTCCTTTGCGCACTTGCCGTCTTCATTGCATTCTCCGGTCTCGGCGGCCTTGCGACGGAAGGCTGGATGCTGCTGTTGGCCCGCTTCGTCACGGGCGCTGCCTCCGCATTCATGACACCGGCGGGGCTGGCGCTCGTCGCGACGAATTTTCCGGAGGGTCCCCAGCGCAACCGCGCAGTGACCATCTACGCCTCCACGGCTTCCGCCGGTTTCTCGCTCGGGCTCGTGCTGGGCGGATTGCTTGCTGCAATCGACTGGCGCTGGGTGTTCTTTGCGCCGGTGATCCTGGCGCTCCTCATCTTTGTCGCCGCAATCAGGCTCATCGCCGACAGGCCGTCTAGAGCCACCAGGGAGCGCTTCGACATTCCAGGCGCCGTTACGCTCACCGCAGCGATGCTGCTTGCGGTTCATGGCGTGACCCGCCTCGAACATCCGGACCAGAACTTGGCATGGACGCTCGGCATATTCGGCGTGAGCGCGGCCCTGTGGCTTGCCTTCTTCCTGATCGAGCGCCTGTCCGCCGCGCCGCTCGTGCGTTTTTCAATATTCCGCTCCGGCTCCCTCGTCCGGTCGAACCTCGGAGCGCTGCTGTTTGCCGGGTCGTTCTTCGGCTTCCAGTTTATCGCGACCCTCTATCTCCAGGAGCTGCTTGGCTGGACGCCGATTGAGACCAGCATTGCGATGCTTGTGATCGGCATCGACGCGGTCGTCGCTCCCATCCTGACGCCCAGGCTTGTCGATCGCTTCGGAAACGACCGCGTGATCTTCGCAGGTTTCGTTCTTGCCGCCATCTCCTACGCATTGCTGTTGGGGATGGAGCTCGACTGGACATATGCCGCAATCTTCCCGAGCATGCTTTTGCTCGGACTGGCCTTCTCGATCGCCTACAGCCCGCTGACAATTGCCGCCACCGATGGCATTCATGAAGACGAACAGGGGCTGGCGGGCGGGCTGGTCAATACCGCCTTTCAGTTCGGCGCAGCGCTTGGCCTGTCGGGTGCAAGTGCGATCGGCGCCTATGTTCTTGGCGAAGCTACATCTGCAGAAGCCCGGCTGTTAGCGCTGCAAACGGCGCTGATCGTCCCGGTCGCAGCTGCCGTGGCTGGCGCACTGATCACTGCCATGGGCATCAGGCGCTGCCGCGATCTGTCCTGCGATCAGGTCATGCCATCCTGAACCCACGAGACGGCCGCGGCTCCAGTCGCGGCCATCAATCGCACCGCACATCCGCTAAGAGCAAATAGTCGTCCGAGCCAAAGGCAACATCGCTTTTGTCGAAGCAAAATCTCTTCGGAAGGATGCGGATCGCATAGCGGCGATTGCAGGCGCCAGGAAAATCCAGCCGGTATTGCCGGCGTTCCATTGAACTCGACGGTTCGGAATGTCTTGCGTGTCCGAGATAGGAGGCGTTCTCTATCAGCCGCACCGAACC
Source organism: Rhizobium gallicum bv. gallicum R602sp (assembly GCF_000816845.1). Taxonomy (NCBI): domain Bacteria; kingdom Pseudomonadati; phylum Pseudomonadota; class Alphaproteobacteria; order Hyphomicrobiales; family Rhizobiaceae; genus Rhizobium; species Rhizobium gallicum. The sequence goes on from NZ_CP006877.1 coordinate 3,038,569, forward strand.
GGACAACCCGACCTTCGGGCGAAGCGCCCGGAAATCTTTGCCCATCGTTTCATCCAAACTTGGATAGTCCTTCGCATTCGGCTTTTCGCCTGCCGCAGGAATGAGGCTTTCCCTGACGGCCATGTTGAAGCGCACGTCGTCTCTGCCGGGGACTTCGCCGTAGCTGTTGAGGTACTTCCAGCTCACACGAATACGCCGCTCCGTGGGGAGGCCGGGATCCGGCGGCAAAAAGGTGAGAGCGAGGTCGCCCGGAGCCGATCCGTCACCGCCCGCCCCTTTTCCCGGAGCGGGACAGGGCGTGTAGAGCGGGCGGTAGCCGCATTCCGGCCCGCCGCTGCCCCATAGGCAATCGCTGAGCTCGTGCCACGCGTTAACGCTGATCTGCGATGAGTGCCCGGAGACATCGTTACCGGTTGCCGGAACCATCCAGGGGTGAATCCTGCCGCCGCCCGAGCGCCGTGCCCATTCCGTCCGGTGCATATCCACCTGCCGGAAGTTTTCCTTCTCGGCGCGAAGCTGCAGAAGCTGTGCCCAACTGGGATTGGAAATGAACGGCTCACGCCCAACTGCGTCAGGCACGAGACGCTGCCCGGTCGCCTGTGTCGTCAGCGTGTGGCACTCCGTGCAGTCGCCGTTCGGATCGCGTACCGTGCTTGCGTTCTTCAGTTCGGCCGCATAGGTGCTGGTATAGCCGGACCCAATCACGCGAAAGGGCGTCCTCTCATTGCGGGGTAGTCTTGGAAGATAGGCGCCGAGGCTGAAGGCCCGGGCTCTCGGATCACTTCTGCCGTCCCGATAGCCAATTCTTGCCTGTCCGATATGCGGATTGATGACGTAGGGATTCTTGTTGTCATGGCATGCCGAACATTCAATTTGAAAAGTCGGATCGTAAAGCGCTTCTGCCTCCACCCGCCCGGCTGTGTCGGAATATGACCGACCGCCCGGCGGAACGAACGGCTTCGACCAGTCGAACACCTCCTGGTCCTTACGGCCGTCGAAGAACACGATCTCGCCGGTGCCCCTGTTGAACCCGATCGAGCCGAAGCGCGAGAATTTCGGATTTGATCGCTGCCAATAAGGGTCGGGCTCAACCTCCAGGCTGGCATTGGATTTGCGGCACAAGAAGAGCCATTCCACATTGCCTTTCACGACGCGGTTCAGACGCGAGTTCAAGCCGCAATAAGTGACGTTGCCGGCAAGCGACGGCTTATCGCATTTTGCAATGCTTGCCGTCCGTTTGACCACGGCGCCGTCCGCATCCCGGTGTTCGAATTCCAGCGGATTGCCCGCCTTGTTGGGGTTTGGTTGCAGGTCGACGATATTGCCGTCGACTTCGAGCGGGATCGTTTTGGCACCCCCACCGGCGCAATCTGCGTCCGGGATCGTCCCGAAAACCGCGCGAGCCTCGTCGCCGAACCGGGTCGTGATGTTGGTGCTGGCCGATGCCGGCTCCCACAGGAAGGCACCGTTCCACCGATCAACGGTTTCGGCGAACTTTTCCTCGGTCAACTCTGGATCGGGAACGTCATCCGCCTTCGGCCGATCCAGGGCATTGGCCGAGGCAAGCGCTGCAGCCCCGATGATGAATGCGAAGCCGACACCCTTCACACCCATTTCCGCACTCCTCCGGCCCAGATGCTTCGCCCGGTTGGCCGCGCCCAAACACGCGAAATCTTAAACCGTCAGAAACCTGATTTACCGCGCCCGCGTCATAACCTTCGGCTCGTCGGTAATGAGCGTAAGCATTTTAAATTTCCAGGCACCGTTCTCCTTGACGAAAACCGCCCTTAAAACCGCGGCATAGTCGAGGGTTGGCACTTCGGTGTCAGCCCGCTGGATGACTGCCAGCATGGCGGACTTTGCTTCGACCGTCCCCGGGGCATTCGGATCGACAATGTTCAGGAGCGTATTGCTTTCAAAGTGGCGGACACGCGATTGCGCGTCATCGAGCTTGAGAAAAAGGCCTTTGAAATAGTTCAACAATTGATCAGGATCATCACTCTTGTCACCTTTGAGCGCTCCGCCTCCGCTGCAGACCTGATAGATGGCATCGCTCGTAAACATCTCGGCGATGACGGATGCATTCTTTTCGTCCAGCGCCCAGAAGTAGCGATGGATCAGATCCATAATTGCTTGGCGTTCGGCCGGTTCGGGATTCGTAATCGGGTATGTCCAGTTCTTGGCGGTGGGGTCGTCACAGACTGGGTCCACTGCCAACGCCGGTCGATCGGATACCAGCCAGATAGCGCAAACCGCCGCCAGCATGAATGCAGCAGGTATATTTGTCGCCCATTTCTCTTTTCGAAGAATAGCCACTTTCCCCTCCTGTTGATCGCGCCTCGATTGAAGATCGGCAGATGCCTTGGACACTGGACTTTGCGGGGTTATTGCCGAACGGCTTTTCTCTCCCAATCACCATAGGTCGTTCGATTGGAATAGAAGCCGCCGCACGCGCGATGCACTGTTTGATGAAGTCCCCAACTGACGGTAAAGTACATTATATCGAAATACTAAGAAAGAAATTGCTAAATTTAGAAGATATGCGTGTTTCGCTTTGCTCAGTGCTCCATGTAACATGGGTCGGACGCGGGACGACGAGACCGGCGGCGTGATTGCGATTATCCTCAGCAGATCACCGTGAATGCCGAAGAACGGATTTCTGGCAGAAAATATGGACGAGGTGGTTTCAAAATGGTTGAACACGCTTGGCCTCAGTCGGCTTGGGGAAGCTTTTGCGCAGGCGCAAATCGATTTCGACACGCTTCGTCTCTTGTCCGACGATGACCTCAAAGAGCTTGGAATCCCCCTCGGTCCGCGCCGAAAAATCCTCTCCGCCATCGCACAGCTGGACGATGCCCACGAACCGCGTCAACGGCCGATGGTGCCTGTGGAACGGAGGCCGCTGACCATCCTGTTCTGCGACCTGGTCGGTTCGACGGAATATGCCTCGCGCCTCGATCCCGAAGACTTCAGCAAGCTGACGCAAACCTATCTCAACCGGTGTGCCGCACTCGTGCATGCGCATGGCGGGTTCACCGCCAACTATATCGGCGACGCGCTGCAGGCATTGTTCGGCTATCCGACAGCGGAAGAGGATGACGCAGAACGGGCGATCAGGCTCGGCTTCAGCCTCATACAGGCGATGCCGCAGATTGAAACGCCTGACGGATCGCGGTTGCAGATCCGCATCGGAATCGCAAGCGGGCTCGTGGTTGTCGGCGATTTCGCTGGAGCGCCCGCGGGCGTGTCGACTGTCGCCTTCGGACCGGTGCCGAACCTCGCCCAGAGGCTGCAGACATTGGCAGCCGCTCAGACAATTCTTGCCGACCAGAAGACACGCGAGGCCGCCAACGGAGCCTTCGATTTTGTCGATCTTGGTGCAAAATCGTTGAAGGGGTTCAGCGATCCGGTGCGAATCTGGCGTGTCGACAAGGCCAGAACGCTGGAAAACCGGTTTGCAAAAAGAACCCACTTGACGAAGCTTGTCGGCAGGCGCGCCGAACTCGACCGCCTGCGTGAGCTTGCAGATGGGATCGTGGCCGAAAAGAGCGGACGGGCGATCCTCATTTCGGGCGAAGCGGGCATCGGCAAATCGCGGCTGATTTTCGAGGCGCGCTCGCGCGCTCCGCACTTTAAGGCTTTGACGCTTCAATGCGCGCCTGCTTATTCCAACAGCGCCTTGTATCCGTTTCTGGATCTGGTTAAGCGTCATGCGGGGATCAACGATGCCGCGCCGGCAACGGCGAATTCGGAACTGTTGGAGGCGATCCTTGTCTCCAGCGATATTCCGCTTTTCCAAACGCTGCCCGTGTTTTCGCGACTGCTGGCAATCGAGCAAACGGATTATCCCTTGCCGGACCTGACATCGAAAGAACAGCAGACGATCGTGCGCCGCTTTTTTGTCGAATGGCTGCAGGGCATGTCGCAGGCAAACCCGTTGTGGCTGACGATCGAGGACGAACAATGGATCGACCCCTCCTCCGGTGACGTGCTGAAAGCGCTGATCGATGAAGTGCGGTTCGCGCCCATGCTGGTCGTCGTCACCTCGCGTGAGGCGACGCTGCAGGCACCTATGAAAAATCCATCGCTGCATGGGCTCCGCCTAAAGCGGCTGACCCGCTTCGAAGCCCAGGCACTTTGCCGCGAGCTGGCGAAGGGCAGCACTATGACCGATGACGCCAACGATTTCGTTCTCGCCAGGGCCGAAGGCGTGCCGCTCTACGTCGAGGAGCTGTGCCGCGCGGTCGCCGACGGCCATGCTGCCCGCATATTGAAGGAAGAACCGGGTGCGACGGCGGACATACCGGTGACATTGCAGTCTTTCCTGCTCTCGCGCCTCGACAAGCTGGGGACCGGCAAGATGATCGCGCAAATGGCGGCGGTCATCGGCAGAGTGTTCAACATCGGCATGCTTTCGCATCTTTCCGGCCTGTCCGAGGAGGCTCTGGTTTCGATCCTGGATCGCCTGATCCAAGCCGGGTTGATCGCGCCGCAACCGGCGATCAACTGGCCGAGTTACAGTTTTACCCATGCCCTCCTGCAAGAGGCAGCCCAGGCTACCCTCCTGCGCGAACGCCGCCGACAATTGCACCATCTTGTCGCCGAAGGTATCGAAAAGCTCTATCCAAGACAGGCCGCCGAGCATCCGGAAGTCCTTGCGCAACATCTCGCTGCGGCCGGGCTCTACCAGCGGGCAGCTGATTGCTGGCTCACCGCCGGCCTCAAGACGGGCGCCACCTGGGCAAAGGTCGAGGCCGCCAATATGTTCACAAACGGGCTGGAGTGCCTTCAAAAATTGCCGCCATCGCGGGAACGCGACCAAAAATGCCTCAAGCTCGAACTCGAACGCGGCGACGTGCTTTATGCCACGTTCGGCTACGTCACACCCGAAGGAAGCGCGGCCTATCGCAATGTCATGTCTTTGAGCGAGAGCCTCGGCGATCCGGAAGCGGGTATCCGCGCCCTCGACGGGCTGTTTGGTACCGCCTTGAATTCAGCGCGGTTCGCCGATGCGGAATGGGCAAGCGACCAGCTACTCGATATGGGGCGTCAGCAACTGAATTTGAAAGCCCTGGTCCTCGGCATGCAATTCAAGGGCATGTGCCTCTTTTCGCAGGGCAGGCTCGAAGAAGCCCGGCAATATCTGGAGGAGGCTCTCGAGTATCGCGCGAAGGCAGACGAGGTCGGCAGCGATTTTCCGAACATGACGATGATCTATCTGTCATGGACACTGCATCTGCTTGGACATCACGAGCGCGCCATCATGCTTTATCACGAGGCCGAGCAGGATGCGCGCCAGCAATCCGATTACGGGTTGGCGGGCTGGCTTGGAAACGGCTGCGTTCTGATGGCCCTGCGCAAGAACGTGGGCGCCTTGCAGGCAATGGTGGACGAGTTGGGGCCGCTCGCCAAGGCGAATGGCTTTCAGCTATGGGCGAATCTTGCATCATTCTTCCAGGGCTGGGCGATGGTTCATGCCCATCACGACGGCCGGGGCTTGCAGCAGATGCGCGCCACCTGCGACAACCTCGGCGAACAGCAGATAGACAAGCCCTGCTATCTCGGCCTGCTGGCAGAAGCGAGCCTCGCGCTCGGCGAATTCGAAGCTGCCGCCCGTCTCATCGATGAGGCGCTGGCGCTGACCAAGAAGACAGGCGAGCATTATTTTACAGCGGAACTGCTCCGGCTCGCAGGCGTGGCGAGCCTATATCTTAAAGGCGATGCTCACTCCGCCGAGCGCGCGTTCCGCAAGTCGGCAGCCTTCGCTCAAAAACAGGGCGCAAAGACCTGGGAATTGAAGGCCACGCAAAGCCTTGCCGAACTCCACCGCTCGACCGGCCGGAAAACCAGAGTGGAACGGCGCCTAGACGCCATTACCGGATGGTTCGAAGGGCAGAATAAAACGGCAAGGATGTAATCCGTCGGCTACAACGTGGTGGCGATCTGTTGCGGCAGATGAGTTATTCTGCGGGCCAACCGCAGGGCCCGCGAGGGAATAAACCACCCCGCTTGCGATGCGCAGGTAAGGCCATATGCCAAAAGCAGCGCGACATATACGGCAATGCTGGTTGAAGGCTTACCCTTCGGCGTCTCAATCCACGCGCCTGATGACACCGATCTTTTCAACGACCTCCTGAAACGTGAGATTTCTAAGAAGGCGAGCTGTCTTGAGGTTTGCCCCAAGGACGTTCAGTGAGCACTCTACAGCGTTAAGGGGTGCCAAAAGTAATTCGCTTTTCCATGATACCTTGAGAGCTCCTTATGTGCCGTAAAGTAACCTCAAGAGAACATTTGCAGCATGTCAACCGATGTCAGCTCCAGGTGCCGTCAAGGTAAAGCACACAAACCGCGGAAGAAGGAACGGTCCTTGTGGCAACCGAGAACAAGCGGCTTTCCATGTTCCGGTCTACATCGAGGAGCGACAGGAGCAGCTACCGACGCCCAAGGTCAAGATCAACAGCGAGAAGAATGGTTACAAGCCGCGGGGTCGCAAGCCAGTCGGAAGACTGATCTCGTCAATGATACCGATGTCATTGCAAAACAGCAGAAGGCGCTCTACCGCCCGCCGAGTGATGCGCTGCCATGGCGGATTCCCTCAAGCACAAAGCCTGGTCTACAGGTGCTTCGGGCTATGCCGCTGTCACTAGCGGCTTCGCGCGCTCGATCCGGGCCAGTTCCTTGGGGCTATGCATGGCATCCCATAAGTCGCTGCGCCGCTGCACGTTGAGCCAGAAATCCGGGCTGTTACCAAACACGCGCGCCAGGATCAGCGCGGTTGCCGCCGTCACGTTACGCCGGTCGTTGCACAATTCGTTCACATGCTTGCGCTGGACGCCCATTGCCTCGGCCAAGGCCGCCTGCGTCAGGTCGAGCGGCTGCATGAATTCTTCCCTCAGGATTTCGCCGACGGTCGCCGGCTTCCGCTTGGTCATCAACATCTGTCACCTCATCGATAGCTATGGCCGTCAAGATCGACCTCGGACGCCTCGCCACGACTGCCATCCCATCGAAAAACAACCCGCCATTGTCTGTTGACGTGGATTGAATGCAAACCCTCGAGATTGCCGCGTAGTTTCTCGAAATAGTTACTGGGCGGCACACGCAAGTCCTGATCGGTCGTCGCGTCGTCGATCATTTGGAGTTTGCGGAACAACCGGCTTTCGAGGTCGGCTGGAATGTTCCGGGAGTGGACATCCTCCACAAAGCAGGCCCGCAACCATTCGTCCCGAAAACCGACGATCATTCATGTCTCCAGATTCGAGTGAATGTACCACTCCACGGGTCATTCTGCAAGCGCGGGAAATAATCGTGTACGCTTTGCCGGTCTTTATGAAGGTCACTAATCTGAACTTCGCAGTTGCCCCTGTCGCCTGATGCAAGGGAATGAGCGACTGATCTGACACCCTCAAAACTTGAGCCGTGGCGCGTCTCACCCGCCCCCGCCCCCTTGCAACCCGGCCCAGCCGCTCAGGCCGGGGGCTTTCGTCAGCGCAAGCGGAGAGGTCGAGTGTCGCATTTCTAAATGGATGAAGACGCTGGATGTGACGTTCTACTTTGCGCCCAAACGGACATTCCAACCTCGCCGCCACACGGGCCATCTACGGAAAGCACGGACGTCGTGCGCTCTGCAAAGGCTCGAGCGTCATCACGAGCAAGGCGGTTCGACTTCACCTGGCCGTCAAGCAGGCCATATCCGACGATGGCTACCGAACGGCGAACTGGCGGAAAAGCGTGCCGGACATCCCGGGGATGAAGGCCACCGGCACTGCTCGACGGCAACACCGGCAGCCGCAGCGCAGAAAACATGGCCCAGGGACGAAAATAGAGCCCGATCGGATATTTTTGCGTGGAGGCCGTATTTTGGAAAGGCTTCGTTACCGGGCCAGAGACAACGGCAGTCACGGCACCAGTTTCATAGCGCTCGCGAGTTCGAGCCTTTTACCGATTGCGTTCTGACCGATGGTCGTCTTTGACGCAGTTATCCTACCCCTTCCGGGAGGCGTGTTCTGGCTTTCCTTTGGTCTTGGTCGCGGCAAACTCTTCGAGCTGTTTCTCGCTCATGGATTTGACCATCTGCTTGGAAGCCCCCTTGAGTTCGCTTTTCGGCGTTTCGCCTCGCTTTGCGGAAAGGGCTGCTCCAGCCGCCTTCTGCTGTGCCTTGGATTTTGCTGGCATGTCGGTTCTCCTTTTCACGCTCAACTCCGGCGAAGAAGGATAGTTCCTGAGCCCGTGCCAAGTAGAACCCCGACGGATCTTACCGATGCCGGCTTGGTTGCTCGCGGGATCTTTTTACGGACGTTCCGGCTGGCCGCTTTGGGCGGCGGCGAGAATGGCGTCGATGAGACGGTGCACCTTCAGTGCCTCGCGCCCGCTGACGCACGGCTCGCGTCCATCCTCGATAGCATCGAGAAAATCGGCAAGCACGGAGCGATGATGGTCGTGCGGGAAGGCCATAGGATCGGCGCCGGCACCGCCGGCTGCTTCGTCTTCGATTGAGATTTCGGTTCCATCGTGGAAGGAAGCGGCAAGACGTCGCCCGTCAAGGCGGGCCATGCCGCGCGTGCCGATGACGTCGATCTCGTCCGGATAACCGGGGTAGGCACAGGTGGTAGCGCTGACCGTGCCTATTGCTCCGCTTGTAAAGCGAATGGCCGCCATCGCCAGATCTTCCGTCTCCATGCGGTGCACCTTGCTGGTTGTCGTATAGGCTCTGACCTCCTCTGGAAGGCCGGCGAGCGAAACCAGAAGATCAAGTGTGTGGATGGCCTGGGTGAGAAGCACGCCGCCGCCATCGCGAGCACGCGTGCCGCGTCCCGGCTGGTCATAATAGCTTTGCGGCCGCCAGTTGTGGAGACGCGCCGAAGCGCTGACGATCTCGCCGAGGCGCCCTTCATGGATCAGTGCGGCAAGTGCAATACTGACCGGTCGAAAGCGATGCTGAAGCACGATACCAAGCTTTATGCCGGCATGCTCCGTCACCTCGACCAGCGCCCTCGCCCGCTCCTGTGTGATCTCCAGCGGCTTTTCGAGAAGCACATGCTTGTTTGCTTCGGCTGCCCGCCGCACCAGCTCAAGATGCGTATTGGGCGGCGTCAGGATCATGACCGCGGCTATCGACGGGTCGGCCAATATTGTCTCGGCGTCCTCGCAAGTCGCAAAACCGTAAGTTTCTGAAAATGCTTGCCGCCTGGCAGGCGTCGGGCTGAAGGCGGCAGCGACCTCCACCCTATCTTTAAGATCAAGCAGCCCTTTGGCATGCGGCGCTGCTGCCATGCCGAGACCGATCAGCCCGATGCGCAATTTTGCCATCTCAGTCCCTCCGTCAGCCCTTCAGTCGGTCGATACAGGAATGCCCGCATTCACCTGCTTGTCAATGTCTTCGATATGGCCGCGTCTCCAACTTCCTCTGCCTGTTTTGTCCCGCGCCTTGACGATGGGAAATCAGCGCGGCGGTGCCAAGAAATTCATCATACAAGTACGTCGGTTTTGTATGTTGACATTACACCTTGCTGGTTCTAGCCATAATGGGCCGGTTGGAGGAGCGGCAAGAATGAGGGGGCTTTTCGATCCAAATCTTCTTTTTCCAGGAGGCCAGCGCGCGCGCCTTTATGCAGAGGTAAGCAGCGCGCGCCATCGTGAGCCTATGGGGCCCGAGATGTGTCGGTATCCCCTCGATGAGCCCTTTTCTAATTTCGTGAAGCTTCTCAAACGTGCCGGACCAGCAGCGTCCGGTTGCGAAAGAGCCCCGGCAGGAGGACGAAAGCTTGCGAAGGCCTTAGGCTCGCAAAAAAGCGTTACCTGGTCTGAAAAATTAATCGTCATGCAAAACGGGAGGAGAGCATGAAAAACTTAGTTAAACTGGCGGCGGGTCTTATGGTTGCCGCCTCGTTCATGAGCAGCGCGGCCAGCGCCCAAACGGTGCTGAAATCGTCCGATACCCATCCGGACGGCTATCCGACCGTCGAGGGCGTCAAATATTTCGGCGAGCTGGTGAAGGAGCGCACAAAGGGCCGCTATTCGGTCGAAGTCTATCATTCCGCCCAGCTCGGCGAGGAAAAGGACACGATCGAGCAGGTGCGTTCGGGCGTGATCGAGCTGAACCGCATCTCGATGGCGCCGTTCAACGGGACGGTGAAGGAAACCATCGTTCCGGCGCTGCCCTATATCTTCCGTTCAGAAGACCACATGCACAAGGTCATGGACGGCGCGATCGGCGACCAGATCAAGAAGGCGTTCGAACCGGCCGGCCTCGTGGTGCTGGCATATTATGACGCCGGCGCGCGGTCGTTCTACAACAAGACCAAGCCGATCAGCACGGTTGCCGACATGAAAGGCCTGAAGTTCCGCGTTATCCAGTCCGACATCTTCGTGGACATGGTGGCGGCGCTGGGCGCCAACGCCACGCCGATGCCTTATGGCGAAGTCTACTCGGCGATCGAAACGGGCGTCATCGACGGCGCGGAAAACAACTTCCCGAGCTACGACACCGCCAAGCACGCCGAAGTGGCGAAGAACTACTCGCTCGACGAGCACACGATCCTGCCGGAGGTGTTCGTCATGAACAAGGTCGCGTTCGACAAGCTGACGCCGGAGGATCAGGAGATCTTCAAGCAGGCGGCCAAGGACAGCGTCGCAAAGCAGCGCGAGCTCTGGGCAGCCAAGGTCTCTGAATCGCGCGCCAATGTCGAAAAGCTCGGCGCGCAGATCACCACGCCGGAAAAGCAGGGCTTCATCGACGCCATGGCCCCGGTTTACGAGAAGCACGTCAAAGACGACGTGCTGAAGAAGATGGTCGAGGACGTAAAGGCGGTGCAGTAGCCTTCCTTGCCTCCGCTTTTTGGAAGGCGACGTAAGCTACCGGGGTGGGCGGTCATCCCCACCCCGGTTCATTCGCCGTTTCGCGCACATTTCCACCGATCCTCCCGATAAGGGAGAGTGAACGCCCAATTCGACGAGGTCCTTTATGTCGAATAGCCTGACACCCACCGTCAACTTCCTGGCCCGCCTGAGCAACGCCGCCTTATGGCTCGCCGGCGCCGGCCTAGTGCTGATGACGGCCTTCGTCGCCTGGCAGGTATTTTGCCGCTACGTGCTGAACGATTCGCCGAGTTGGACGGAGCCGGGCTCCGTCATGCTGATGAGTTGGTTCATCTTCCTCGGCGCTGCCGTCGGCATCCGGGAGAACAACCACCTTGGTTTCGACGTGCTGCTCTACGTGCTGCCGAAATCCGGCAAGCGCGTCCTGCGCATGATCTCCGACGTGGTCATTCTCGCCTTCGGCGCCGGCATGATCTGGTACGGCGGTGCGCTCATGAGCCTGACCTGGAACACCACCTTGCCGTCGTTGGGTATTTCCGGCGCGTTCGACTATCTGCCGCTCGCCGGCGGCGGCGTGCTTGCCGTGATCTTCTCGCTGGAGCGCATCGTGCTCCGCCTTGCCGGCGAACCGATCGACGACGCGCTGGATGAGGTTTTGCCGGCCGAGATCGCCGTCGAGATCGAAAACATCAACGCCGACCCGAACGTCAATTTGAAAGTATAGCGCGATGGAACTCTGGATTCTGTTCGGTGTCTTCACCACTCTGATGCTGATAGGCACGCCAATCGCCTTTTGCCTCGGCGTCGCCAGCTTCGCCACGGTGGTCTATATGGGCCTGCCGCCGCTGGTCGTCTTCCAGCGGCTCAATTCCGGCATGAGCGTGTTTTCGCTGCTTGCCATCCCCTTCTTCATCTACGCCGGCGACCTGATGGTGCGCGGTGGCATCGCGAGCCGCATCGTCTCCTTTGCTGCTTCCCTCGTCGGCCACGTGCGCGGCGGCCTTGGCCAGGTCAACATCGTCACTGCGACCTTGTTCGGCGGGATTTCCGGTTCGGCGGTGGCGGAAGCCGCAGCTGTCGGTGGCCTGATGATCCCGCAGATGAAGCAGCGCGGCTATGGTGCGGACTACGCCGTCAACGTCACCTCGATGGCGGCGCTGATCGCGCTGCTTCTGCCGCCCTCCCACAACATGATCATCTATTCGATCTCTGCCGGCGGCAAGATATCCATCGCCGACCTGTTCACCGCCGGCATACTGCCCGGCCTTTTGCTTGCAGTCGCACTCATGGTGACTGCTTATATCGTCGCTCGCTCGCGCGGCTATCCGACGGAGCCGTTCCCCGGCTTTACCATGGTCGCGCATCTGCTTGCTGTCGCGTTGCCCGGGCTTTTTTTGATCGCAATCATCTTCGGCGGGGTCAGGTCCGGCATCTTCACGGCGACGGAAAGCTCATGCATCGCTGTGCTCTACGCGCTGCTGGTAACCGTCTTCGTCTACCGGCAGATGAGCTGGAAAGACTTCGTCCACGCCACGCAAGGCGCCGTGCGCACAACGGCTATGGTGCTTTTGATCATCGGCACCGCGGCTGCTTTTTCCTGGCTGATGGCCTTCCTCAAGGTGCCTGCCTCGCTGGTTGCCTGGATGAAGGCCGTGGCTGACGATCCACTGACTGTGCTGCTCCTGCTCAATGTTTTGATGCTTGTGCTCGGCACCTTCATGGACATGGGACCAACGATCATCATCTGCACGCCGATCTTTCTGCCGGTGGCGCAGGCCTACGGCGTTGATCCGGTGCATTTCGGCGTGATCATGATCCTGAATTTCGGCATCGGGCTGAACACGCCCCCAGTCGGCGCGGTGCAATTCGTGGCTTGTGCGGTCGGCAAGATTTCCGTCTGGGAGGCTATGCGCTCGATCTGGCCGTTCTACGGCGCAGGCATCGTTGTGCTCGGACTGGTCACCTACATCCCGGCCATTTCGCTGTGGCTACCGGCTGCGTTCAAATAGGAGAGCGACATGGCGGCCGATACAGCGGTTGATTTGAGGATCGAGCGAAGGCCGAAACTCTCCGAAAGCGTGGTTTCGGCCATCCGCGCACAGGTCTTGTCTGGGGAATACGCGCCCGGCCAGAAACTGCCGACGGAGAGCCGGATGGGCGAGCTCTTCGGCGTCAGCCGCACCGTTGTTCGCGAGGCGATTGCGACCCTTGCCGCCGATGGACTCGTCGAGGCGCGGCAAGGCGCCGGCGTCTTCGTCAAGGACCACCCGACGCTTGCCTTCGGTTCGATCACGCTTGACGTCGGCAACAAGATCTCCCATGCGCTTAACGTGATCGAGGTGCGCATGGGGCTCGAGATCGAAAGTGCGGGGCTTGCTGCGCTCCGTCGCAATGGCGCCCAGGAGGCACAGATCCACGAAGCTTTCTTCGAATTCGACCGGCTGCTTGAGCGTGGCGAGGCAACAGGCAAGAGCGACTTCGCTTTCCACCGCGCAATTGCGGCTGCCACGAACAACTCCTATTATGTCGAGGTCCTCGATGCACTCGGCATGCGGGCAATCCCCTGCGATGTCGCTTCGCCCTGGGGTACCGACAGCATGCTTTCGCGCAACTATCAGGAAGGACTGCAGCGCGAGCATCTTTCAATCCTGAAGGCGATTTCCGCAAGCGACCCGGAAGCCGCCCGCGCCGCCATGCGCGCCCACCTGACCGCCAGCCAGGAACGCTATCGCGCCCTTTTGAGCGGCCAGCAGGCAAAATGGATTTCAGGAACCGCCAAGCGCAAGGGCTGATCCTTTACTTCCAACCCGAAGGCAGCCTGTATTTGGCAGAGGCACGCTCGCACGCAGCTCAGAAACTGGCGTCTGTTCCAAAAGGGCATGCAGATCGCATCCACGGCTGAAACCTTGTGCGCACTCAACTGTGAATGGCTGAAATCACGCCCATGCTGTAATCTTCAGCCGGAGTAACGAGGAGTGAACGTGGAAAGAAAGCTCGCTGCGATCATGGCCGGCGACATCGCCGGATATAGCCGCCTCATGGCCGATGATGAGGCAACGACCTATGCAGAGCTGCGTTCAGTTTTCGACGATATAATCAAACCGTCGGTCGAGCGCCACGGAGGCCGGATTTTCAAGAGCGCCGGCGACGGGTTCCTTGCCGCATTTCCAAGCGTGAATGAGGCGCTTGATGCGGCTATAGGCATCCAGCTCGGCTTTGCCGAAAGTCCTTTCAATCTGCGTCTCGGTATAAATCTTGGAGATGTCATCGAGGATGATGGCGACATGTTTGGTGATGGCGTCAACGTCGCGTCGCGGCTTGAAGCCATGGCCGAGCCAGGCAGCATATTTGTGAGCGCTGCGGTCGTACGGAGCGCCGACCGCGGTCGTAGTGACCTTTTCCACAGAATCGGATTACGGCAAGTCAAAAACATCCCCGAGCAACTTGAGGTCTATGCGGTCAGGTTAGACGGCGCCAGCGGTAGCGGATTGAGGTGGCTTACGCGCGCCCTGCACCGGTCGCGCGGGGCGGTGCCCTATGCGATTGGCCTAAGCGTCGTCCTCCTTGTCATCGCAGCAACCCAGGTTCCTGGATTGAAAGCGATGACAGAAACGATCGCCGACAGGGTTACTTGGCTGACCGGCGTCGGAGATATGGATCGGCGTCCCTCAGTTGCCGTGCTTCCCTTCGACAATATGAGTGGCGATACGGGACAGAACTATTTTGCCGATGGACTGACGGAAGACATCATCACGGAACTGGCACGCAATCCCGAGCTTCAGGTGATTGCTCGCAATTCCACATTCGCATTGCGCGGAGAGGCGGCCGATATCCGCGACGTCGGCGAAAAGTTGGATGCCGGCTATATTGTGGAAGGCAGCGCGCGGCGAGTGGGTGATCAGCTTCGCGTCGTCGCGCAGCTGATTGATACGCGCAGCGGCGCCCATCTGTGGTCGAAAAGCTATGATCGCCGTGTCGCAGACGTCTTTGCCGTACAGACGGAACTCACGACCGAGATTGTTTCGCACCTCGTATCGTATGTTCGCGAATCTGAAGTTGCCGACGCCTCAAAACGGCCAACCGAAAACCTGCAGGCCTATGATCTCGTCCTCCAGGCGCGCGATCGTTACAAACATGGTTCGAAAGACAACGAAGCGCTTCTTGCCGCGCGAGCGCTTTATCATCGGGCGTTGGAGCTGGATCCGGGGTATGCGTTGGCGCGAGCCCATCTCGGCATGACCTACATCGTCGACATGACCCAAGGCATAAGCGGTCGAGCCACGATGGCCGATGTGGAAACGGGCTTGAGCGAGGCGCGACAGGCGATCCGTCTCGATCCCAACCTTGCCATTGGTTACCAGGTGTTGAGCTTCGGTCTTGCAGCCAGCGGTGATTATCCCGGCGCCATGCAGGCCGCGGGCCGCGCGGTGGAATTCAACCCCAACGACCCTGACAGCCTCATGGCCTTGGCAAAGGCGCAGGTCCGTTTCGGTGCTTACCGCGAGGCAGTAAGCAATGCCGAACGCGCGCGGCGCCTGCACCCCATGGCGCCGGAATACTACACCTATGTCCACGGCCAGGCACTTTATGCCGCTGGTCGTCTGGAAGAGGCGGACAGCGTCATTGGAGAGTGCCTGATCCGTGCGCCGCAGGACGCGGATTGCCTGCTGATCCGAACCGCATTGTTGGCGGGTCGCGGGGATGTGGCAGAAGCCCAGGTTGCAATGGCGCGATTGGTGCAAACCAAACCCGAGTTCTCGCTGGCCTCCGAACGCAACTATCGGCGCTTTGGAGATTCTCCTCTGATGGAACAATTCCTGCAGGAACTTTCCCGTGCAAAGGCTCCAGAAACCGCTTTGCGCTCAGGCTTTATCGAACGAAACACTGCATGAGCGCGGCAAGTGATCCGCGCGCGTCCTCTGTGCCGTCTGGATCGATGAGAAATCAATCCAACCTCTGAATCCGCTTGCGCCTGCGCAGGATTCCAGCGAGTGTTAACTTGCCGATAGGTTGTGGGATGAGCCATGGACAGTGCGCAGTGGGTTCAGCCGGTAATGATCGTCTGCAAGCAAAGCGGACAGCTCTACACGATAACAAATACCCGGGAAGCCCTCGATATCCTTCTCCGGTATTGGCCAGTCTCTGATGGCAAGGCATTTTTCGATGCCATGGAGGTATGCATCGGCGTAGCGGAGGGAAGAACGTCGAAAGAGCAAGCAAGGCAAGCCTTCATCGATGCCGCCCATGAAGCGCACATCCCCGTCGAAATTCCTGACGTTATCCGAGTAAGAGTCTGATTTCCGTGCAACTCTAAGCGGCTGGCCAGGATGCGTTTTTATCATATCGCATTCGTGCGGAAGCGCTCTGTGAGGTCACCGAAGGATTGGGTCGCGGTAACTGGTCGCTCGTGATGATATTCGACTGGCAATAGCGGGCAAGCAATTGGTGCGTTGCTGCCCGCCTTCTGCTACCAACGTAGCGCTGAGCTTCTTAATCCGAACACGCGAAAGTGGCCCGCGAACCCGAGCAGCCGACTATCAATGGGTTCCTCGCCGAATTGCCAATCGCATGGCCATGGTTAGGGTCCGAGGCGGCAAGAGGTGAACGTTAGCTCAGTTGATTCCAATCTTCTTGCGGAGCTTCATCGCAATTTTCTCCCGCTGAACTATCATGTTGTGCTTCCAGCGTGGCAGAGAATTTTGCCAGGTCTTGATGCCAACTCTCCCGCGTTTCATTGCGAAGGGCACCGTTCCAGGCCAAAAGTGACTTAGCCGTTCAAGCCACCACTCTTCGTCATGCTGCGAAACATGTGCATTTCGGCCATCGGACAGGGTAGCTTTTGCTGGTCGTGTGTCGATCACATGCAATGCATTTGGTGCGAGCGTCGCCATTTCGCGTAGAACTGCGTCCATTTCTTCTTCCGGAATATGCTCCAGTACATCGAAACTGACCACAACGGAAAAGCGGCGGTTCGGCGGGGTTGCCCTGTCAGGAATAGCCGGATCGAAAGCTACGACATCCCTTATGCCGGCCTTTTTCCCGAGTCGTTCAGCAATGCGGCTTCGACCAGCACCGTAATCAATCAGAGATTCAGGTTTGAACGCCATCAAATGCGGCAAAACCTCCGGCAAGTGCCTCCCCCCAAAGCCATAGACGCCGGATGAATGAAGATGTGCATAGTCATCGATGAATTTGCGTTCCAAAATCGCTTCTCCGATTATTTGGAGCATGATACCGCGTCGCACCTCTCATGGCGAAAGACCGTTGTCAATGCTGGAACACGCCCTTCGCTCTGTTCGAGTTCTGCGGGCTTGATGCCGTCTCAACCGCCCGAACGAGCCGCGTCAGCACGGCGATATCAACGCCACTGTCAAAGCGAAGGCTGCGCCCCCAATCCAATCGCAACTCAATTCATCCCCAGTACCCTGCCGAGCGCATCACCTCGCACCGGGGACCGTTGCAGGTAGCTCAACAAGGATCATGGGACGCGGCGGCACTCGCTAAATAAGGAAATGTCGTTGAAAAGTGCGCATGATGAAGTCGACCGACTGATCTGTCGGATGACGAAAATCGTCTTTCATCGGATCAGGGAGAAAAGACGTAATCATTTCGTAGGACGGAAAATAGAAGAACTTTTTATCCTCTGCAGGTTGAGGCTCTCGCATCAGTTCGTCTATGGCTACTCGCAAGGAGGCTTTCGACACCGAGTTGGCAGTTATGCATGAAATCGGTCGGAAAGTAGCGGCAAGCGGCACAGGCGACAACGTCATGATGATGGTCGCGTCTGGACGATGTGTTCTAATCAACTCGTAGACACGCCTGAGGTTATCAAGGTTTTCGGCCGCACTCATCACCCTGAATCCATGCCGTTGCGGATCAAAGTCGCGCTTTGGAATAGCACGCCAGAATATCTCGCCGGTGGGCTTGTCGTACCAGACTTCTGAAAGCCCCAGAGTCAGTATGAAAACGTCAGACTTCTCAAAGATTTGTTTCGTGGAATTTCTGACGTCCTCGGAATAGTCGCCCGGCACACCCGCCTTGTCATGCCATAGCTCGATTTTAGGGGCATTTCCTTCAAACGCCCATTCGAACTGTTGCCGGATAGCCGCCGAATTCACGATACCCTCCCCACTTCTCACGACGTAAGAATTGAGGGACATGTCGCGGCCGAATACCTGATAGCCTTCTTTGTAAAGGAATTTGGTAACCTCGCTGGCGAAGCAACTTCCGAAGGCTGTGATATAGTGTTCTTTGCTAATCAGGGGCGCGGTTGGTAACCATCCCTTTCCAACATATTCATCGACAGAACTCAGATCTTTGATCGCCTGCTTGTCCGGATAGAAATTGGTCGTTTCACCGCGATACCAGGTGGCATGAGCGCGCCGCGTCCGTTTTCCCGTCTCATAGTAAATATGGTTCGCGCTCTCCTCTTTCTTCACAAGGCCCAACGCGCGCTTCACACGGTAAATCATTGTTTTTTTTGCAGCTGCGGACATAATGTTAAATCCCGAATATTCCACCGGTAAATACACCGGTCCTGGACGAGGGTTACATCCGACGGAAGAAACCGACTGTCGGCTTCAACAACTCGCAGAACATATCGTTCCTCAAAGCCATAGTCATATAGTTCGCATCCACGGTATACCCGAGTGATCCAATGACACCTTGCGCCACGAGCGGCAACCACGATGTTCCATCTTCGCCGTTTATCATTCGCAGCAGCTCCCGTTCGTAGACGAAGGTTAGCGGGAGCAATCCAAGTTGCTATCTTTGGAAATGATCGAAATTTTTGACCAAATCGGCGTAGTCATCGATTACATGCTCCTTCCACTCGCTGTGTGAGCCGTCCGCTTCTCTCAGGATGTCGCTGAAATTTCCAGCTGCCAATTTAATCCAAAGGCCCGAGCACAAGCCTCTACGGGTTTGGGGGAAGGCACTAAATTCCGCCCAAGTTCTTCCCCGCCACGATTTTAAGCACTGAATCCCAACTGGCTAAGCCGAGCGTAAAGACCGTCATTAAGCTTCGCTAGCGTCTCGTGATCGCCTTCTTCGACGACACGTCCCTGCTGCATGACGACGATCTTGTCGGCGCGCACGACGGTGGAAAGCCGGTGGGCGATGACGACGACGGTGCGGCCGGTCATCGCTTCGTCGAGAGCCTTCTGGACGGCAGCTTCGGACTCGGTGTCGAGGGCGGAGGTGGCCTCGTCGAGCAAGAGGATTGGGGCGTTGCGCACTAGCGCGCGGGCAATCGACAGGCGCTGGCGCTGGCCGCCCGACAGAGTCACGCCGTTTTCGCCGACGGGCGTATCGTAACCCTGCGGCTGCGCGAGGATGAAATCATGCGCGTAGGCAAGCCGTGCGGCTTCCTCGACCTCGGCATCCGTCGCATCGGGCCGGCCATATCGGATATTGTTGCGGATCGAGCCTTCGAAGAGGTAGGGTTGCTGCGAGACATAGGCGAGATGCTCACGCAGGGACTGTTTGGTGACATGGGCGATGTCCTGCCCGTCGATCAGGATCTCGCCGCCCTTCGGGTCATAGAAGCGCGGGATCAGATTCATGATCGTCGATTTTCCGGCACCGGAAGGGCCGACGAGCGCCGTCGTCTTACCGCCTTCGGCGACGAAGCTGACGCCGTTCAACACGGTATCGGTGCCATAAGCGAAAGAGACGTCGCGGAACTCGATCCGTGCCTCCGTCGGCCTCAGCGGCTTTGCATCCGGCAGGTCGCGCTGACGTGGTTCCATGTCTAACAGATCGTAGATCATCCGTGCGTGGACGGCAGCCCGCTCCATCTGCACCTGCAGCTTCGCAAGACGGCGCAAGGGATCGTAGAGCAGCAGCAGGGCCGTGAAGAACGAGAAGAAGGCGCCGGGCGGTACATTGAAATAGATCGAGCGATAGGCGGCATAAGCAAGTACGCCCGCAAGCATGAGGCCAGCAAAGCTCTCGGTTACTGGTGCGTTGCGTTCAGATAGGCGGGCAAGTTGATTGGATCGATTTTCGACCGCAACGATGACATCTTCGACCCGGGCTTCCAGCGCGCGCTCCATCGTAAAGGCCTTAACCACGGCAATACCCTGGATCGTCTCCTGCATGGTCCCGAAAAAAATGCCGTTGAGCCGTATGCCTTTTAAGGCAACCTCTTTAAGGCGACGTGAAAAAAACCTGAGCCCGAAGAGCAGCGCTGGTGCCATCAGCAAAACGACGATGCTCAGCAGCCAATCCTGATAGACCATCACTGCGAGCAGCGAGACGAAGGAGAGCATGTCCCGCGCCGTCGACGTAACCGTCAGATTGAGAACGTCCCGTATGCCGGAGATATTCTGGCTCAGCAACGCAGCGACCTGCCCCGACCGTCGTTCGTCGAAAAATTCGAGCGGAAGCGTCATCAGATGAGCCGCAAGCCGTTTCTGGTAGCGGGCGACGATACTGTTGCTGACCCTTGAAAGCGCAACAGCCTGACCGTAACTTGCAAATCCTCGGATGACGAATGCGGCGAACAGCGAGAAACAGATCAGCCATACAAGCTTTGCGTCTTTACTGACAAAGGCCTCGTCGACAATGCCCTTCATTGCGTAGGCGGTATAGGCAGTAGAAAGCGCGACCGCAACGAGGCAGGCAATTGCGAAGCTATAGCCAGGGATATGGTCCCGGAAGTTTTCGGAGACCACCCGCTTCAATATCTCAAGAGTGCGGACGTTCGGTTTTGCTGGAGACATGAGCGCTCGTATGAATTTCCCGTCGGCTCAGCCAAGCGGTAGGGTCGAGCTGGCGTCTTACCGGCCAATGACCGGAAAGTCGAGTATTCATCGCGCCTGATAAAACGGCCTGTCTGCCCGGAAGCATTCGGCTGACCGTCTTTGCACAGCCATCAGATTCATGTAAACGCTGCGCGAGAACGCGACTGCCATTAACTTTAGAATGGGGTCGGGCAGCAGATTGACGTCACGCTGCTGCCACGAGATCACGTGGCCGTCCTCTTTCTGACAGCCTGCTAGCCTTTGCCGCCACCGGAGCTTGCCAGGCACGAAAAATGCCGCAGAATCGTGATCTGCAATGAATTGACTGTGCGAGAGACGGCTCCATGACAGATCAGGACGAAGACCAATTCTGCTTCAATCTCCGTAGCGTCATCGCGGGAAGGAGGATCTCGCTGGTCGGTAATGCAGCGTCTCTGCTCTCCTCGCGCTTCGGTGCGCAAATCGACGATGGATGTGTAGTCAGAGTCAATTCCGGAGTGCCAATACGCCCAGCTGCCCAGGGTCGGAGGATCGATATCCATTGTTTCAGCACAAGATCAAGCTTCCTTTACAATATGGGTCGCGCATCCTGGCGTGTGCGACTTAAGAGGCGCTATTTCGACGGTGTCTTCTCCGTCTGGATGAGCGCGATGGAACGCGACCTGTGCGAGGATCCGCAGCAGGCCTTTTATCCTATCGCATTGCTGGACGATTTGACGGCTCGGCTAGGTGCGTCTCCCTCGATCGGCTCAAGAGCACTTCACATGCTAACCGAACTAACGGAGGCTGAAGTTTGGATGTTCGGCTTCGATTTCAAGGAGAGCATGAGCTACTATCGCCGGAAAGACAACCGCGGACCGCATGATTGGGCTGCGGAACGAGAGTACGCATATTCGCTGGTTCGTAACGGTCGCGTCGTCCTGATGCGCTGAGCCGTCGTCGCTGCTTGAAACGATACTGCTAGCTGAAAAACGCCATATCGGTGTTTGATATCTTCGGGCGATCCAGTTTCATGGTGACGCCATCTAACCAAATAGGAACCGCCGTACGTTGGCCCCGAGCGCAACGCGCACTCCTCGCTGCTCTGCAGCAGAAATATAGCGCATAACGACTGTCTTCTCCCGAGCTGGATCGTGCACGTACGACGCCGCCGCCCACGCGCGTGCCTCATCGGCAGTCGCCACGGCGTCGTTGTAGCCGAGAAGATAAGGTGTCTGGAAGAACGTGAAGCCGTGGATGGCGACTTCTCTGCACTGTGCGCTGAGAAAAAAGAGGATTGCACTGGCGCCGACCGTCGGTTGAAATCCGTCCAGCTGGCGCCGCACACCCTCACAAAAGCGAGTTGAAGGCACAACTAGTTCGGTTGCCTGACAACCGTGCAGTTCCTCGCGCTTCTTGTACAAACGAGATTTGCTACCTTTGAAGCCCCAGTGAGGGAACACTAAAAAGCGAACGCCTTGCTCTCGCAGGAGGGGCGCCGGGATAGCGCCTGCGCTTCGGTCGCCGTGCTCCATAAGATTGTGAAACAGCACATCGGTACGCGAGCCCAGAACGGAGGGATTTTTTTGAGCAAGCGCTATCCCGTTGTTCAGCCGGACGATCACATCATAGCCGTCAACGCTGACGTTCTCGAGATCCTCGACAACCGTTTGTGCGGGGCCGATAATTATCACTCTCTTTCCTGCAAAGGCCGACGCATTCAGTAACGGTATTCGCCACGGATTAAGCGGTGAAGCGATAAATTTGAATCTCATCCACCGTTGGATGACGTCCAAAGTGCGGCCAGTCTGGCTGAGTAGTCTCACGTATGCTTCTCTGGTCACACCCGTTCATCCGGAATTGGGCTACGCAGCTTTGACTGTGCGCGATCTCGGTAATCGGCAATCTTGCTGACAATTTCTGCGCGTCGGTCGACGGCCTCCTTCACGATCTCGACATTCAGAGACTCGAGGTTCGATATTTTCAACGGCAACGCCGCATCATTGACCACTGCCAGAACTTTCGACCGATCAGTCAAAGGCAATATGGGTACACCCGCAAATGATGCGAGGATGAGACCGTGAAGCCGATTGGTAATGACGACGTCACTGGCTTTCATTTCGGCTACGGTCTCCTGCCAGGTTAGAGGCGCGAGAAACTGTGCTCCGTACGCCTCGGCGCTCGGCTTTTGAACCGCGAAGTCCTCGCTTTCACAGGTTGTCAGAAGTGCAATCGAAATGCCGTGCGGGCGCAAACGCTGAAGCGCCCCGCTGATTGCGATCGCCTCCTGACTCGTTACTACGAGTAGCACTCGTAGCGTTTTCCCACGAGGTGCGGCCTCTACGCTTTTTCCAATTTCAGCTAGCGAAAAGACACAGTCGGCACCTAGCGCAGCATCGAGCCCAAGACCCTTGAGCATACCTTCCGATGTGCTGTCGCGAGCGATGAGCGGGCCTTGGATGCGGGAAAAATCGGCAGCTAAACCGCTCCGGGTGTTCACCTTCCAAAGGGATGAAGAGACAGAGACGGGATAGGAAAAGATTCGATCGGTATGTGCAGCCATAGCTCTTAGCGTGGCGAACATAGATACTCCCGAGTTCTCACCCGTCCACTGTGCTCCGCCGGCAATATAGACTCCATCATATCGCGAAAAAGTTTCCGCGTCGGGAGTCGCGTTCCTAGCCAAGGATTTGATCCTTAAAGCTTGGTAACGCTGCCGCAGGCGAAAAAATCTCGCAATTTTGACCCTTACCCGGTGGAGACGATGATTGTCCGTGAATGTCGTTCCTGCAAGTTCAAACGGTGGAGCAACTTTCCGAAAGGCCGCGAGCCTGGCGCGATCTACGGATACAAATCCTTGGGAATAGACATGGACAGGATGCCCTGAACGCTTTCGTTCTAGATCGACGAGCATCGCATGCAATATTGCGAAGTCGCCTAAATTACCTTTAAGGTTGGCGAAAACGATCGCGACGGGAGCTTTCATGCTGTGCTTTCTTCGGTTTCGTTTAGTTTTGCGTGGCGTTGCATGTGCCGAGAGGCGCTGTCAAGATTGGTCGGGGAGCGGAGTTTTGTTTTGATTGACGCAGTTGTTACTTGGGTCGATGGGGATGATCCTGCCCATGTTGCAAAAAGGGCTGTTTTTCAACCAAAGGGAATGCATTCTATGGCTACCGCCTCGACGCGCTTCGCGCATCGCGGTGAGATTAAATACTGTGTCTGGTCGATCTTGCACTTCTGTCCTTTTATACGACGCGTATTTGTCGTCACCGACGACCAAAAACCTGACGCTCTGGAAAGCCTCCTAGCTGCGACCCCCGACTGGGAAAGTCGAATCGAAATTGTAAGTCACCGTGCAATTTACGGAGAGCATGACGATTTGCTCCCGGTTTTCAGCTCACGCTCAGTTGAGACGATGCTGTATCGCATTCCGGATCTCGCCGAACAGTTTATCTATCTCAACGATGACATTTTCATTGGACGCAGCTTAACAGCTGACTACTTTTTTCGAGATGGCAGACCTGTGCTCAGGGGGCAGCTAAGGCATTTTCCCAATGGCTCAATCACGTGGCTTAAGGGCCTTTTTCGCCGTGGTCCGAAGCGAGCAGGCTTCAAAGAGGCCCAGCAAATGGCTGCGCGCTTGGCAGGGCGAACCGATGATTATCTCCTTGCGGGACATCACCCTCACGCCATGCGAAGATCGACGATGGCCGCTTTCCTGGAGCAAGACATTACAGCGCTGCGTGCACAGGCTGGTTATCGTTTTCGTAGTCCAGCGCAATTTTCTCCAATCGGCATTGCAAACAACCTGGAACTGAATGATGGCTCCTTCGTGGAGGCGCCTACTGACGTTGGGTTTATAAAGCCTCCTCGAAATAAACGGGCGTCGGCTAAAATCGCTGCTACGATGCGCGCTCTGGTCCGCGGTGAACTTGCGTGCATCTGTGTGCAAAGCCTCGATGCAATGAGCGAACAGGACAGTCGTGTTGTCTCCTCGGGCTTAGAAGAGTGGTTTAGGCTGTCACGTTAGTCTCCGGGGCGGACTCGCCCATCATCCTTCTACGGAAAGCCTGTGAACCGCCGTCGAGCGTGGGCGAGTAGGTTCCGTCGGTGTCGCGAGTTTTCAGCCGCTTCAAAAGCGTGTGGGAGCCGAAGCGTTCTGCCGCTTCCCTTCGGCATGCGTTAATATAGTGGATACGACCGTGATCATCGCTCACGAGCCTGTCGATGAGCCCTGACACCTGATGTGGCTCGCAATAAAGCGCCAGATCACCGAACGTGGGCTCGAATGCAGGAGGAAGGATCACAGGAAGTCCCGAAAGTACCGCCTCGATTATCGTCCGCCCAAAAGCTTCGTCTCTTGTTCGTGCCGGGAAGTTTACAAACACATCAAGTTGCGAAAGGTAGTCTCCAACGCCCGTCGTGCCGAACGGTTCGACCACCCAGTTAGAGGGCAAGGCGCCCAACCGCTTTTTAACCGTTTCTGCTCCGCCCATGATCTTTACGACAATATCAGTGCGGCAAGGGTAGGCAGCCCGAAGTTCCTCCGCATCTTCGAGCCATTTTCCGTCGTGGTCCCGGCCATGTCGTCCGATGACGACAGGGGCTGTTAGGTGCGTCCGCGGCGCAAAGGGGAAATCCTCAATTTTGAAAGCCGGTGGCCAATCGATCGGTGCCAATAAATCCGGGCCAGCAGATTTCGAGAGGACCCTTCTGCATTCTTCGCGGATAATTGGGCTGATTGGATAGATATTCGAGTGCGGAACTCCGATTCTTGCCACGCGACGAAATAGCGCCGGCCAGTTGAACAGCGGTTTGCCGTTCTCGCTCCACGCGGAATTGTTCACGACGAATAAAGCCCGTTCGCCATCGATCCTCTTCATCAGATTGCGGAAGATGGGCGTCATAACCATGCGCGGGCCACGGGCGATAAGGGTTTGGCACTTGATGTATTTGACGTTATCCGCCGGAACGATTTTGTCCATGAAAGGTAAGAAGCGTTCGGCCACCCAATTGCGTTTCCATAGCGACCGTTTGACTGGACAGTGCACTATGATCGCAGTCAGCCCAGCGGCGGTAAACGCCCTTAGCTCAGTGACAGTCGTTGATGCATTTCCACCGACAAAGGCGCAATTCGTCACGATGCAGATATCGACCGAAAACGTGTCCCCCTGTCTAAAGTTCGAGGCTTCGACGACGCCGCTAGGAGGAGGCTCAATCCATCGGGCGAATAATCGTCTTAATGAAAGGTATCGGGGCATCGGCAGTTCCATTCAACGTGCTGCCCCATAACATAGAGCAGCATTTAAATCGAGCAGGCGAGCAAAGGATCGCCGACAACAACGACACGCGCCCCATTTCTTTGGTCGATGGCCGCCATGGGATGGACCGCTGGATTGGAGGGAAACTCGGCTGGCTAGGCACAATGTCGCTGCTGCGAAACTATTTCTAACCTAGATGGCTAGTTGACATCTGCCTGCCATCGTCCAGGGCGATATGTAGTCTGCGGATATTTTCGCGGCGTAAAGCCCTCTTCCCGGTCACCGCTCGCTGCAGCGCTACTGTATCGCCGATACGCTGCAGGTCATAAATTTCGAAAGGCAAACGTTGCCGCGTGATCGCCTTCGGGCTCATACGATGTATCTCGAGCCGAGAGCCACCTTTTACCAGCAGTATTGTCGGCAGACTGGCGCGGTGCGATTTAGAGATGAGTGTCGCTGCAGCACGCCTATCTAACCCGCGAGAGCGATTGCAATCTGAGGCACTGCGTATTATCAGGAGGCAAAACTCAGAGAGATTCAATGAATATATTGGCGCTGAACTGGCTCAGCAATAACATTGGCGACGACGTTCAGACCGTGGCTGTGATGCAGCATTTGCCGCGCGTTGACGCATACATCGACCGAGACCACCTCAACACATACGATGGCCCCCAAGCCATCCTGGTCACAAACGGATGGTTTTTAGAAGAGCTCGATAACTGGCCACCGAGCGAAGCGATTAAACCTATTTTTTTTGGCTTTCACGTACAGAAGCGAGCTAAGCCGACGATCGCCCGACATGCAGCTTACTTAAAAAAACATGAGCCCATCGGATGTCGCGATAGCGGCACGGTGGCATTCATCCGGTCTTTAGGAGTTGAAGCGTACCTTTCGCTTTGCTCCACATTAACCTTCGATGCGCCTTCCGATCGGAAACCTGATTCGATCTACCTAGTTGAAGCAGATCTCGGCGACCTGACGCCGAACTTTCGCAAAAGCCACGGGCTCAAATTGAAAACCGTTAGCCATCGGGTGGCAGAGACACCGACGGAAGTACGTCTTAGGTTTGCACGCGAGATTATCGAAACATACGGCCGCAAAGCGGCGCTGATAGTCACCAAGCGCATTCACTGCGCAATGCCCTGTGTGGCTATGGGCATTCCAACCGTCTTCATCGGCCCCAAAACCAATCGCACCGCAATAGTTGAAGAAATCGGACTTAAGCGGCATTCGAAGTGGCATCCTATCAGTCACCCATTTGCAAGTAGGGTTGCTGAGATACCGCCAGCCTTGGATATTGATGGCATCAAAACGCAAATCCGGCAGGACTTGCGAAACAGGATCGCTGCAGCCTTGGCCTAGCGGCCTGCAAAAACGTCTGTTGTCGCCAGGCCTGCGATGAAAAGCGCTTAACCTGCCTACTCCCTCCAGTGATCCGCCACCCAGCGTGTCGGGCGGATAAAATGGCGAAGATGCGCGAAGAACGAGTCCCGCTTCTGCCGCTTGCTCTTGTTGAAACTTGCCACAAGATGTCCGAACAGATTGTCGGCGCCCCGTTCGTGATATTTCCCACTTATTGCCTGCTCCGGGCGAAGACCGCGTGGGAAAATGACTACTTTTGCGCTCCGAGGGAGCCGCGGTGCAAGGACGTAATTGAGCGGCCATGCACGCCGGCAATCTTGACGAAAGTGCAGCACCCACTCGCGCGGGAAAAACTTCGGACCGTCCGGAACGTTCTTGGTTACGAAGCGCTGCTCAAACCGGTACTGATCCGCAATCGCCTGTGGTGCCGCCTTAAATTTTTCCTGCAGTGGCGCGAGCTTGCCCACCGGAAATCGAAACAGCGATGTCTGTCCTAGCTTTTCAAAAGGCGTGGTCTGGTTGCGCGCCATAACAACGTCGTTGGCGCTGCCAACCTCAAAAAACGGATCGAGCGACGCAACAACCACAAGGTCCAAATCGAGGAACAAAACCGGGCCACTGAGTGAGCCCAAGGTTTCCCCCCAAAGCCGCGCCTTATTCCAAATCCCTGGGGATTTCTCCGGCATCTTCGTGACGTCTAATGGCGGTAGGTCCTCGCAAAGAACCTCAGGCCGAATGCCATCCCGCTTATCGGTGAAACATGTGAACGTAAACGGCGGAGTGATGTTTCTCGCAACCATGGCATAAAGGCGATTGATATAGGGGGGGCCGAACTTCGTACCCCAATTTATACAGATCACCTGTTTCGTGCCTGCCGCAGGTAGCGTCTCGCTCACAGCCATTTGCTCCGCCATTCCTTTCTAAAATTCCAATGCTCCAAGCGCTTTGCACAGATATGGCGCGTGCCAGCAGATGCAAAATAGCACGTAGCCATGGTTTCCGTTGTCAGAAGCCGCCTATTGTGACGTGTTGTCTCGAACGACATTGTTGCCGCCCCTGCTAACGATCAGATTGCGACCACCACCGACGATCCTGTTCCCTTCGACATTGTTGTTGTCAGCAAAGTCTGCATTGCTTGCGCTGCTGCCAAATGGATAGGCCGGGTCGGTAAAGCAATAGTCCTTGCCTCCGTTGCGGGATCCCAACCAAACTGCCGGTTGCTGGCGGCCGGAAGAATACCGAAACGTGTTCTGCGTTATTTGATTGAACTCCGGTTTTTGGTGGCGAATGACGCCGCCTTCTCCGCAATTGCGATAGACGAATATTCCGCCATTGTCGGAGTTTTCGAATGTATTGCGGGAAATCGTATTTCTTGCAGAACCATCGATTGCTATCAATTCACGCTTATCCGTTTTGATGCTGAAGACGTTTCCGGAGATCGTATTGCGGGCTGACTCAGCGTCAAGATATACGGCAACCGCGGTGCTGCGGCCTGATATTTGAGACGAAATCAAAGCCGCTCCTGTTACGCCCGGCCCCACATAAAAGGGTATGCCATTGGGCGCCTCGATCTGGACTTTTTCAAATTTCACGTTGGCCGGTGCCGCGGCTTGGGCATAGTTGATGTGGTCAGGCTTGAGTGAAGAGGCCTTCATAACTGCGCCGTTCGCATTTTCTCCGAGACCGTAAATCCTGACAAATCCTCTGATCCGGCAGTTGCGAATGGTGACATTGCGCGGAGCATCCCATTGCCCAGACGCAATTCG